>JBBDRU010000221.1:6523-28451 GCA_040905305.1 Salibacteraceae bacterium
ATCAGGGCTGCACTCAAACCTATCGGTTTGGACTTGCACTTCTGAAAACTAAAAAACCTCTAGTGCCGTGTGGGCAAGACTCGAATTATGCACGATAATTTTAAAGGATTACTCCCTTCGGTCGTGATCCCATTTAGGGTGGAGGTTCCAAACAAAATCCAAAGCGCAGCTTCGCAGCTTGTTTAGTTTTAAATCAGGGCTGCACTCAAACCTATCGGTTTGGACTTGCACTTCTGAAAACTAAAAACGCCCCTGACGGGGCGTTGTAGATTTTATTTGGCGGAGAGTGAGGGATTCGAACCCCCGGACCCGTGAAGGTCAATAGTTTTCAAGACTACCGCAATCGACCACTCTGCCAACTCTCCGCTGCAAAAGTAAAAATGTATGCCATTATCAAAGGACTAAGCCTGAAAAAGCCCAAATGACGGGCTCAATTATTTGATATACATCAATATAAATTTCATTTTGATGTCTCTATTCCTCAAAAATCAGCACGTTTTTATCTCCACTTGAAAGCATATACCCACGAAACATTCCTGAAGTATTGAATGGCATACTTATATTCCCCTTTCTATCAATGGCGATTAAACCGCCTTTTCCGCCCAATTTTTCCAACTGTTGATGTATTACAATCCGAGAGGCCTTATCCACATCATACCTTTCATATTGCATTAAAGATGAGACTTCTTTTGCCACACCCAGACGTATGAAGTATTCACCATGTCCGGTACAGGACACAGCACAGCTTTGGTTGTTGGCATAAGTGCCCGCTCCGATTATGGGTGAGTCGCCAATGCGGTTATACATTTTGTTGGTCATTCCTCCGGTGCTGGTTCCAGCGGCCAGGTTGCCAAATTTGTCAAGCGCTACACACCCAACGGTGCCGTGTTTTTCATCTTCATTCACTTTTGCTTTCTCTCTTTGTTTCGCTCGTTTTAGAGCTTCTTTGCTCTTTTTGGTTTTAAAGTAGGTGGGGTGCTCCATTTTCAGGCCCTGACTTTTTGCAAATCGGTCGGCTCCTTTGTTGCTCATCATCACGTGTGGCGAGTTTTTTCGCACTTCGTCTGCAGCCATAATGGGGTTTCGCACTTTCCTCACGCCCGAAACAGCTCCGGCATCCAGGTTTTTCCCCAACATTATGGATGCGTCCATTTCTACTTTTCCTTTTGCATTGAGCACACTGCCTTTTCCACAGTTGAATAGGGGGTTGTTTTCCAGACTCATGATAACCATGATCACAGCTTCCTCAGCTGGAGCCCCTTTTTCAAGGAGCGCATAGCCTTCATTTAATGCGCTTTCCAGAGCGTTTTCATACGCAGATATGCGTTCTAGCGTCATGTTTGAACGTTGCATAGATCCGGCACCACCATGTATAGCAAGTCCAAATGGTTGACTCTGTAACGGTTGCAGTGTTGTTAAAACACTGATTAATAGTATAGGTAAAATGCTTTTCATGTTATTAATATAACTGAGTTTAAAAAGTTGTCTTTATAAGTCATCATTCCGTTTCAAATAATTATTTTTGCACCCCTATTTCACAAAGACAAGGAATCATGGCAAAGAAAGGCAACAGGGTTCAAGTAATTTTAGAATGTACCGAGCACAAAGAAAGTGGCTTATCGGGTACTTCACGTTACATTACCACGAAGAATAGAAAAAATACTCCAGATCGTATTGAGATTAAGAAATACAATCCGATCATGAGAAAGATGACTGTTCACAAAGAAATTAAGTAGATAACCAATAAAAGATTTGAGCCATGGCTAAGAAAACAGTAGCAGGATTAAGAAAACAAGGTGCAAAAGATTTCACTAAAGTGATAAAAATGGTGAAGTCAGAGAAAACCGGTTCGTACAGCTTTCGTGAAGAGGTTTTACCTAAAGACGCAGTTAACGATTTTCTCTCAGCTAAATAAGTCAGCTTTGTACGCATATAATTTCTGGAAGCTTCTTTCTCTTGAAGAAAGGGGCTTTCTTTGTTTAAATAACCAGCTTTATTATGGCACTTTTCGGTCTATTTAAATCAAAAAAAGAATCCCTTGACAAGGGATTGGAAAAGACGCGTGAGAGTGTTTTTTCTAAAATTTCCCGGGCCGTTGTTGGTAAGTCAAAAGTAGATGATGAGGTGCTGGATAATCTCGAGGAAGTCCTTGTAACCTCTGATGTAGGTGTTTCTACTACACTGAAAATTATTGAGCGCATTGAAGCACGAGTATCTCGCGATAAATATGTTAATGCCCAGGAGCTTAATGAACTCCTTCGAGAGGAAATAACCTTGTTGTTAGAAGAAAACAAGGCAGGAGAAGTAAAGGACTTTTCAGAGCAGTTGAGGCAGAAGCCTTATGTGATGATGGTTGTGGGCGTGAATGGAGTTGGAAAAACAACCACCATCGGAAAATTAGCCCACCAATTTAAACAAGCCGGCAAAAAAGTAGTTATCGGAGCAGCAGATACTTTCAGAGCAGCAGCTATCGATCAACTAAAAGTGTGGGGCGAACGTGCAGATGTTCCTGTAATTGCTCAGAAAATGGGCTCTGACCCTGCCAGTGTTGCTTTTGATACCTTGCAGTCTGCGCTGAATCAAGATGCAGATGTTGTGATCATCGATACTGCCGGAAGGTTGCATAACAAAGTGAATTTGATGAATGAGCTGAACAAAATCAAACGCGTCATGCAAAAGCTGGTTCCTGATGCGCCAAGTGAAATCTTATTGGTGTTGGATGCTTCCACCGGGCAAAATGCATTTGAACAAGCAAAGCAATTCACAAGCGCAACAGAGGTGAATGCTTTAGCGCTTACCAAATTAGATGGAACGGCAAAAGGCGGAGTAGTTATCGGAATCAGCGATCAGTTTAAAATTCCGGTGAAATACATTGGAGTTGGGGAAAAGATTGAAGATCTTCAATTATTTGATAGAGGTGCTTTTGTTGATTCCCTTTTTGGAAAAGAAAATCAAGTGCAGAAATGAGGACAAAAGGTCAGCGTAGTGAAAAGATCAACGTGGTTACCCTCGGATGTTCCAAAAATATTTTTGATTCTGAAGTGTTGATGGCACAGTTGCGTGCCAACGATTTTTCCGTTGAGCACGAAACAGAAAAAGAAGACTTTGATACTGTTATTATCAATACGTGTGGCTTTATAGACAATGCGAAAGAAGAATCCATCAATACTATTTTGCAGTTTTCTGAGGCGAAAAAGAATGGTTGGGTAGAGAAAGTAATTGTAACGGGTTGCCTTTCTGAACGCTACAGAACGGAGCTTGAAAAAGAAATCCCCAACGTTGATGCATGGTTTGGAACGCGTGAATTACCACGTCTTCTTAAAACACTAAAAGCAGATTACAAGAGCGAATTGATAGGAGAACGGTTTTTAACTACCCCAATTCATTACGCCTATTTAAAGATCAGCGAGGGATGTGACCGGCCTTGTGCTTTTTGTGCCATACCCTTAATGCGCGGGAAACATAAATCTACGCCTATTGAGCAACTGGTTAAGCAGGCAGAATCACTCGCAGCGGGAGGAACTAAGGAGTTGATTTTAATCGCTCAAGATTCAACCTATTACGGACTTGATATTTATGGTAAACGTAATCTTGCCGAGTTGATGCAGCGTTTGAGCGAAGTAGAAGGCATCGATTGGATTCGATTGCATTATGCTTATCCGGCAGGCTTTCCAATGGATGCGATAGAAGAGATGGCGCGTAATCCAAAGGTTTGCAATTACCTCGATATACCGCTTCAGCATATCAATGATGAAATGCTAAAACGAATGCGAAGGGGAACCACAAGAACCAAAACTGACCGTATTTTAAAAGAAATGCGGGAAGTAAATCCTGAAATTGCGATAAGAACCACGCTTATTACCGGTTTTCCAGGCGAAACGAAGGACCAGTTTCAAGAGATGTATGATTGGGTGGAGGAAACCAAATTTGATCGGCTTGGCGTGTTTACATACAGCCATGAAGAAAACACACATGCTTTTCAGTATAAAGATGATGTTCCGGATGAAGTGAAACAAGAACGCGCCAATGCCATAATGGATTTGCAGGAAGGCATCAGTTTTGAAAAGAATAAAGCGCGCATTGGAACCGTTGAAAAAGTTCTTATCGATCGCAAAGAGTCAGGCATGTATGTGGGAAGAACACAATACGATTCGCCTGAAGTGGACAACGAAGTGGTGATTGAAGCAAAAGAGCAATACCTGAGATTGGGAGATTTTGCCAATGTTAAAATCACAGACAATACCAGTTTTGATCTGGAAGGAGTGATTGTTTAATTACTACTTTCGGGGGGTGAGACTATCCTTGATTTTTATTTTATTATTTTATGCCGTGCTGTCTCATGCGCAGTCAGGAAAAGTGATGTTTCAGGTTCAGCCTCGTGACGCATTGATCAAAGTAAACGATCAAAGCTATTCCAACGAAGAGTGGCACACCTTTGAAGCAGGAAATTACACCGCCCGTTCATGGAGGTCTGAGTATGATCTCGTAGAGCATTCCTTTGAGGTAAAAGGAAATGATTCAACGATCGTGGTGTTCAACCTTCCTCAGGGCGAAGACTTTTTGACGTATAAGCGAGACTTGCTGAAATATAATGCTGGAGTGGGTGCGTTGCGCTATGTGAGCACCGGTGCTTATGGCGCGTTTATACTCCTGAGCCTGAATCGGCTAAACACACTTTCTGCCGAGGTTGATGCGTTGAGATCCGATGCTTTGGTGCAACAAGAATTGTATTACAACAGCGTGTTTATAGATGATATCAACCAGGCAGAACAAGAATACAATGAATTAAAATCAAAGCACGATGCGCAGTTGCAAGCACATAATAATTTACAATCCCAAACGGTGTTGCTCGGAACTATTTTTGGTGCTTTAGTGGTCGCCTGCAACGTGCTGAGTTTTCAGTTGGATAAGCCAACATTCTCCGAACATATTCAACTCTCGTATGTTCCTTCAAGCACAGCTAACAACGGTCTTTTTGCAGCACGATTAAACATTCCTATTCGATGAATCGTTCGCTCGTTTACATAGCATTATTTTTTCTGATGTTCAGTTCATGCGAAAAAGAATCAACCCTGGAAGAATTGGAATACAATAAATATAAAGACCTAATTCCAAATCCGATTGGTGTTGACAGCATCATTACGCGCGCTGAGGATTCTGTTAACTGCTTGATTCAAATTTACTTTTCGTTTGACATTTCCACGTTCGAAGAAGAATGGAGTGAAGTGGATTATATCGATTTCAGCATTGAATATGTTGGTCCTGGAAACAAAGAAACGGCACCTGTAAAAACCTTATTAGACATTTCCGGAGAAGGCATCGCAGAACCTGAATTCGCTTTCACTTACTCACAATATGATATGAGCTATGCCATTGTGCTTAAAAATGGGCGCAGATCGATAGATTCGCCTGTGCGAAAAATAAACACACCATCATTTTAAACGAAAGAGCATTGAAAGACCCCGAATGTATCAGACCTGATTTACCAAACCTTGTAGATGATTATTTGAATGGAAAAGGTGAGGTCGGTGAGTTTTATGCTTTTTCTCCAAACCTGAAAGGAACAAAAAAAGCTGCCCAACAACGTCAGTTAGTTGAAGTTGATAGGACTTTATTGGTAAGTGTATTATCTGAGCAAGCCGAGCGTTCACGATACAGTTCAGAACTTACCAGTGAACAAATCAGTCGGTTGGCAGATAACGATGTATTCACCATTACCACTGGACATCAATTATGTTTATTAGGTGGGCCGATGTTTTTTATCTACAAGATTCTCTCCGTCATTCGTTTATCCAACATGCTTGCTGAGGAAGGAATACAAACCGTTCCGGTGTATTGGATGGCAAGCGAAGATCATGATTTTGAAGAGGTAAATCATATTTTTTTGAAAGGCGAAAAGTTCCTTTGGAATAAAACGTCTTCAGGAGCGGTTGGAAGGTTAAATCTGGATCAATTATCTGATTTCAAAATGAATGTTGCCAGGTATTTTGAACATGACAAGGTCAAGACGGAAACGCTGAAAAAAATGGATGAATTATTCGATGAGGATAAAACACTTGCAGAAGCGATCAGGGATTTTGTGTATTGGCTTTTTGCCCGATATGGAGTGGTGGTTATTGATGCAGACGATAAGCGCCTTAAACAAGGCTTTAAAGATGTTATGGAATCGGAGCTTTTTGAGCAAAAGGCACACCGAGCAATGCAGCAGAATGCTATCCGACTTAATGATTTGGGTTATAGCGCTCAGGTTACACCGCGCGAAGTGAACCTTTTTTGGTTAGATAAGGACTACCGAAGCCGTATTGTTACTACAACAAATGGTTTTGCAACATCAGATGGTGAGAAACACTGGACGGCAGAAGAGATGAAAAAGGTACTGAACAGTCACCCGGAAAACTTAAGCCCAAATGTAGTGATGCGGCCACTTTATCAGGAAAAAATACTTCCAAATCTTACATACATTGGGGGTCCCGGAGAGTTGAGTTACTGGCTCCAACTCAAGGGTGTTTTTGATGCTTATCATGTTTTTTATCCACAAGTCTTGCTCCGCGATATGGCTGTTATATTGGATGAAAAGCTTTCGAAACGCATGGCTCAGTTGGCCGTGGCTCCAGATGAAGTTTACATGGATAAAGATGTCTTGTTTAATCGTTTGGTTCGGCAGGATAATGAACAAGAACAGTTGATCAATGACACGGAGAAAGATGTAACCGAAGCAATGTCGCAAGTGATTTCTTCATTGGCTTCGTTCGATCCTTCGCTTGAGGAAAGCGCAAAAGCAGAACAAGCAAAAATTCAACGGAGGTTTGACACGCTTAGAAAAAAGGTAATACGTAGTAGTAGAAAACAAAATCATACAACAGAACGAAGGATAGAGGAGTTTGTCGCTGGTATCAAACCCAATGGTGATCCGCAAGAGCGTGTTGCCAATTGGCTGAATTTTGAAAACCATGTCACTATCTCTAAGCGTTTGGATGAATTGTTGAAACAATTTAACCCGTATGCTGTTTCTCTCAAAATTGTATCAAAAAAATAAGTTGTACATAACTTAAGTGTTGATACATCTTTTGTATATTTGTGTAAATAATCTAATTAAACAATGAGAAGAAACGTATTACTTATTACTGCTATCACAACTACCATAGCGCTTAGTGCATGTGGCGGTGGAGAAAAAAAGTCAGAAACAGCAAAAACTGACACAACAGAAGAATCAACAGAGAAAGCAGAAATCGCAACCTGGAAGGTCGATGAAGCTACATCGAATGTTCGGTGGGAAGGAGGAACGGCCGGTGCAAAAGTTTATTCGCACTTTGGAACAATTGCCATCCAAGAAGGCTCTGTGAAGACAGAGGGAGATGAGTTAATCGCAGGGTCATTTTCTATTGATATGACCACCATCAACCCAAAAGACGAGAATTATTCAGAGGAAAACACCCCAGCTGATCTTGTTGGTCACCTTGCAAGCGATGAATTCTTCGCAATTGAAGAGTATCCAATGGCTATGTTTAATGTGAAATCAGTAGAAGATGGAAAGGTAATTGGTGATTTGACCATTCGTGGTAAAACTCATGAAGAAGCCATCGAAATAAAGAGCATGAATATCGAAGGAGATAACATGACGGCAAAAGGCCAATTGGTATTTGATCGTCAGAAGTATGATGTTAAATGGGAGCACTACCTTCAGGATGTTGTGCTTGCAGACGATATTACACTTGATATCGAATTGAACGCCAAGAAGTCCTAACACTTAGCGATAATGATCCAACGAAAGCCCTGACGTATCAGGGCTTTTTTTTTACCCTTTTGAGGTTTTCAACAGTAAAACTATTAGAAACAAACGCAGCTGCAAAGACGATAGTAATTATCGGAAGCTCTACATTTGCGCATGCAAGAAATGATCCTGATCCTCGATTTTGGTTCGCAATATACCCAGCTCATCGCGCGAAGAGTGAGAGAATTAAACGTGTATTGCGAAATTCATCCTTTCAACGATTATCCACCCATCAATTCAAACATCAAAGGAGTGATTTTGAGTGGAAGCCCTTTTTCGGTTCGGCAATCAGGAAGTCCGGTACCGGATCTATCAGCCATAAAGGGAATACTTCCCTTGTTGGGCGTGTGTTATGGCGCCCAGTTCATGGCTCAACATTTTGGAGGTGAGGTGGAGGCTTCTTCAAAGCGTGAATTTGGACGCGCCAACCTTAATTTTGTAGATCATTCGGTGCCACTTATGAAAGGCGTTGCTGAGGATTCGCAAGTGTGGATGTCTCATGGAGATACGATCAAAACATTGCCGGATAATACTTCTATTATATGTTCAACAAAAGATGTTGAAGTAGGTGGTTATCAGTTTGATAATGAAGATACTTTTGCGCTTCAATTTCATCCTGAGGTCTATCATTCTACCGATGGATTAACGGTTCTTAGGAACTTTGTGGTGGGTGTGTGCAGGTGTGAACAAAGCTGGACTCCCGAGTCGTATGTTGACACTTCTGTAGCGCAACTGAAAGCTCAACTTGGTGACGATAAGGTTGTGCTTGGATTATCTGGAGGAGTCGATAGTTCCGTAGCCGCGATGTTGTTGCATCAAGCCATTGGTAAAAACCTCTACTGCATTTTCGTTGATAATGGTTTACTAAGAAAACACGAATTCGAAAGTGTTTTGCATCAATATGAAGATCTAGGCCTGAATGTAAAAGGTGTAGATTCTGCACATCGTTTTTATGAAGCTTTGGCTGGAATCACCGACCCTGAGCTCAAGCGTAAAGCGATTGGACGCGTTTTTATCGAGGTTTTTGATGACGAGGCACACCGCATCGAAAACGTGAAATGGCTAGGTCAGGGAACCATTTATCCTGATGTAATTGAGTCTAAATCGGTCAAAGGACCATCGGCCACCATCAAAAGCCATCACAACGTGGGCGGATTACCGGACTACATGAAGTTGAAAGTGGTAGAGCCGCTGAATGCACTATTCAAGGACGAGGTACGTGAGGTTGGCGCTACATTAGGCTTGCCGCAAAGCATTTTAGGTCGGCATCCATTTCCCGGGCCGGGTCTTGGGATTCGCATTCTTGGTGAAGTCACAGCAGAAAAGGTGCGTATATTGCAGGAAGTAGATCACATTTATATCGAAGGTTTGAAAGAAGAAGGACTTTATGATGAAATTTGGCAAGCCGGCTCTATTCTTCTGCCTGTGCAGTCTGTTGGGGTGATGGGAGACGAACGCACTTATGAGAACGCAGTGGCCTTGAGGGCCGTAACCTCCACCGATGGCATGACAGCCGATTGGTTTCATTTTCCACATTCATTTTTAGCCAGTATTTCCAATAGGATAATCAACAATGTGAGAGGAGTTAACCGTGTGGTTTATGACATTAGTTCTAAACCACCAGCAACTATTGAATGGGAGTAATCAAATCATATTTCTTCACTTTAGTGATTGTGTTGCTTGCCCACATGTCGATGGCGCAAGAAATGCCTGAGGTTCATAAGATAAACGGCAATAAATATTATTTGCACGTGGTGCAACCTGGTAATACGTTGTACGGCATTGGAAAGCAATATAATGTTGAAATAAAGGAAATAGAAACCCACAATCCGCTGATTCAGGAACTTGGGTTGCAGGTGAATCAAACCCTTCTGATTCCTGTTTCCCGCTCTAATAAGCGTGATTTTGGCGGCATGATTGAACAGACCAAAGGATACTTGTCGCATGAAGTGCAGCCTAAAGAAACCCTTTATTCCATCAGCAAGCAATACAATACCACGCTTCAGGAATTGATCGAAGCCAATCCGCAGGTCGAGCTAAACGGTCTTTCTATTGGTGCTATTGTAAAGGTGCCGATTGAAAATATTGATGCGGAAAGGGAAGGGGATGTTGTTCCTGCAACTCCAGATTCACTCAAAAGCCATATTGTATTAAAAGGCGAGACTCTTTATAATTTGAGCAAGAAATACAACACCACGATTGACGAACTGAATGCGGTTAATAATAGTTTTCCTATAGGATTGAAAGAAGGTATGGCCATACGTATTCCCGGAACAAGGGTGGAGCCTGACCTTACGGAGGAAGTTCTTGAAGACACCATCATGCAAGACACCATTGTGTCGTTTATTCCAGATAGCAGCACCGCTTTTAGCGTGGCGTTGCTGTTGCCCATAGATCCGTCATTCCCTGATTCATCAGGAACAAATGATTTTGAAATAAGCGAATCGCAGCGGGTGGCCATCAGTTTTTATCGTGGGTTTCAACTGGCCATTGATTCGTTAGCTAAGAAGCGAAACGTGTCTGTCAGGCTCAAAGTAATCGATTCAGGAAACGATACCGTGCGGCTTAAGGCTATCATTGATGAGCAGCAACTGGAGGATGTGGATGTGGTCATAGGGCCGTTTTACACCGAACAATTTGAAATGGCAGCAGATCATTTAAAAACCAGAGGTGTACCCATTATTTGCCCGATTCCAAAGCCTTCTAAAATATTATTCAAACGTCCAAACACCATCAAAACTACTCCAAGCGAAAGCATGCAACTTGATGCTATTGCCGGCTTTTTGGCAGAAAAATACATTGATTCAAACGTGGTATTGGTGAACAGTAATAAGTTTCGAGATCAGGATAATGTTGCCTTTTTCAAGTCGAGGTATAACAATGCGTTGGACTTGCCTGATACGATTACTAAAGATGCTGTGCGCGAAGTGAAATTATGGGACGTCAATCAGGAGACCTTAAAAATGCGTTTTCCTGACAGCGCTTCATACACGGTAATTGTACCTTCTACTGATAAGGTGTTTGTAACCAAGTTGCTCAATGAGCTTTACGAACTCGAGTATCGGGAAAAAGAAAAATATGCCTTTCGGGTTATAGGCCTTGAAGAGTGGCATAAGTATGAGCAAGATTTAGAAATAGACTTTCTCCATGGCCTTCATGTTACTCTTCCGATTACCTTGTTTCTTGATTTTGAAGACTACCGCATCAAAGCATTTTTTAAATCGTATTATAAATCAAGAGGTTATGAGCCGAACCGCTTCACAGTGTTGGGCTATGATTTGGGCGATTACTTGCTCACACAAGTACAACATCAAAAAATGAAATGGTTTTCATCGCCCGAGATATACTCGTTCAATGGGCTTTTAATGGACTTTCACTTTCAGCGTTTGATGGTAAATAGTGGTTTGGAGAATCAGGGCGTGAAGCTATATGAATACAAGAATTACCGTTTAAAGAAGTTTGCAAAATGGCCTCTTCAAGAGATGAAATAGCCAACTGGTTTCAATCCCTTCAGCATTCCATTTCAAAATCAATTGAAGATTGCGATGGAAAAGCCAGTTTTGAATCGGAGCAATGGAATCGTCCTGGTGGCGGAGGTGGCGATACCCGGGTGATTGAAAACGGAGCGATCATCGAAAAAGGAGGTGTTAATTTTTCGGCAGTGTACGGTGAATTACCCGAAAATATCAAAGCTGCGTTAAAAGTTGATTCTAAAGAATTTTTTGCCACAGGCGTGTCCATTGTGATGCATCCCGAAAATCCTTTTGTGCCCATTATTCACATGAATGTGAGATATTTTGAAATGAGTGATGAGGTTTGGTGGTTTGGCGGTGGTATTGATCTTACACCGCATTATGTGGACGTAGAAGATGCGGATTGGTTTCACGCCAGACTAAAATCGGTTTGCAATCGGTTTGATGCTGCTTTTCATGATCGGTTTTCAAAGTGGGCAGATGAGTATTTTTTTATCAAGCACAGAAACGAGTCCAGGGGTGTTAGCGGTATCTTCTTCGACAGACTGAATTCTTCCTCGGAAGGAAAGTCGAAGGAAGAGTTGTTTGCATTTGTGAAAGCAGTGGGAGAGGAATTCGCACCGATTTACACCCATTTCATGAGAAAATATGCCGACAAGCCTTTTTCTGATAAAAACAAGGAGTGGCAAATGCACCGCAGAAGCCGATATGTAGAGTTTAACCTGGTGTTAGATAAAGGAACCAAGTTTGGATTGGACACAGATGGTAGAATAGATTCTATTTTGATGAGTTTACCACCTTCTACCGGGTGGAAATACACGCAGCATTGGCCAAAAGATGGGGATGAAATGAAAACCCAGTCCTATTTGCAAACCGTTCATGTGCCAGCGGGAAAATAAAGTTTTGAAACTGCGGGAGTCGAAGGTCATTAAAGCGCCATCGTCATTGAGCTATTCACAGACGTATTCGTTTACGTTAAAGGAGTTCAATTCATTTTTACGGTAGTCTATGAGGTCTTCTTTCGTCCAGGTTTGGCCATCTTGCATAATGTACCTCACAATCCCGTATCCTTCAGCATAATAGAACTTGTTTACGCGATCTCCTGAATCATAACTCTGCTCAAAAACCACGCAGTTTTTTATCTCTTGCTCGCCAATCGATAGGTCTTCATACCTCTCAGCGTTTTTTTCATAGAATATTGAATGGTCGCCATCAAACATAAAAACATTGTCATTGATGGTTTTCATCGGGTCATCACGAATGTAAGTTGATCGCCTGTAGAAGAGAATAGTGTCATTGCCGCTTTTTAGTACCATTTCGGATTTGGTCTCGCAAGAACACCCCGTGTCTGAGTAATACCTGGTTACATGCTCAATGTTCTTTTTGATAATTTCAAATGCCCTTTCATTTCCCGCAGAGTCGATATATACTATGGATTGACCAACAGATTCCGGATACCAAAATTGTTCTCCCTGATATTCAACATCTCTGCAATCGTTCTCAGTAAAGATGATAATACCACATGAGCTCAGCATAAAGCTTGTTAGCAGCGTGACGGTTATTAAATACCTGGTCAATCTTTCTTTTTAAAGGATTAAAGGCTTTCAACCATGGTTCTCATGTGTTCTTTCCAAAAATTACGCATCACGGAAGCGTCCACCTGACTTTTGAGTCCGTCATGTTTGATTACCATCTTGGTTTTTTCTTTGTTGATCGACTTAAGCTTTACATCGATGTGCGATTGATCATTCACCCACTCATACTTTATTTTAGATCCATTGAGCCGGCTTTTTTGAACGACCCTTTGTTCGTGCTCAAACCACTCTTTCGTTAACGTTAATACACTGTTTATGGGTTGGTTTACAGTTTTGGTAACCGTTATTTCAAATCCTTTATAGGCTTGATCTTTCCACGGCAGCCCACACTCAGAACAGTAAGACATGGCGATGTATTCCGCCCATGAGGCTTCCAAATCATAGTTTTCAGCGAGCTTTTCAATCTGATCTTTCCAATGAATGCATTCAAACTTTTTCTGTGCCAGTTCGCTAAACCATTGCTGCATGGTTTTTCCGGTTTCATTGAGCACTTCCTTTTCGAGGGGCGTAGTTGAATTATTCATCATCTTAGGGGTTATGGTTGAATTAGCTTCGTCCAAATTTCTTTGCCTTCTGAATCAAATATGGATATTTTCAACTGCCGAGCCAAACGTTCGCCAAAAAATTCAAGTGTTGCGAAATTGTGTTGGTTCACAACCGTGTTCGGAACGAGGTTTAAGGTAGATTCATTTTTAGCTTCATGCGTGCTGGATGTAAGTGGACTCACCGTTAAATCATAAATGGTTACATCATCAACCTCGATTTTTCTCAATTCGGTGTGATGCCTATCGCCTGTTAAAAAAACAACCCCCTTGATTTTTTCTTCAATGATTCTGTTGAGTAAATATTCTCGTTCTTTTTCATACTGCGCATGGTTTTCATACACTTTGGCAGGGTTTAAAACCTGGCCGCCAATGGCCACCATTTTAAATGGAGCGCGAGAATATTTCAGGTTTTCGATCAACCATTCAATTTGATCCTTACCCAATATTTGCGGTTTCTGGCCTTTTGTATCATCAGAGGTGCGATTGTATCGGTTGTCCAGCAAATAGAAATGAATATCGTTATAACTAAAGGCAGTAGTAATACCCGGTTTTCCCGGAATTCCATAGGATGGGTTCATCCAATAAAGCTTGAAGGCATCCAACGCCCAGTTTTTGTGTATCCAGCTGCCGTTGGCATCATTGGGTCCGAAGTCATGGTCATCCCAAATAGCATAATGGTGTGTTGAACGCAACAAACCTTGCAATTCTTTAGTTGATCGTGTGTGGTTGTAACGATGGAGGTAACCTTTGTAACTGAAGTAATCGTACTCGCGCAAATAGACGTTATCGCCTAACCACAGCATGGCATCGGGTTGTTTTTGTTGTATGCTCGAAAAGATCTTGTAGTTGCTGCCATAAGGCGTTCCGGGGCGATCATAGGATTGCTCATTGATGTAAGTACAGCTGCCAAGAGCTACTTTAAACGCTGGAGGATCTTCGCGGTATTGCCACAGTTTTTGGGTGTTAAACCGAAGCGTATCATTGTTTTGGATCGTGTCTTTATCAATGATCACGGTGTAGTTATAAACCGTGCCTGGCAATAGGTCACTGATCTGAAACTTCGCGATGTGCGTGTGCTTCATTTCAACAAAGTCTGGAAGAGCCACAGCACGGAGGTGCTTTTTTCCTTCAGGCCAAAACATCACTTTTACTTCTGCATCATTTGTAAGTTGCATCCAAAGGCCAACTTCGTTGAGTGTGCTGTAGCCCGGCATAGGACCACTGGCGATGGTTGTTTGCGCATTTGCAGCCCAGGCAAATAATAAGGCAATGGATAAAAACAGGTGCTTCATAGGTCAAATTTAAATTCATGCCAATGATAAGCCATGCCGATTAAAATGAAAAGCATTGTTATGTTACTATTTTGAAAGCGCTGCAAAAAGTGCTTGAGGTATGGAGTTTTTATCCTGATCTGCCAAACAGATGAATAATGCTGGTTGAAACGGTGTGCCTCGTAGCGTTTACTCCTTGTATTGGTGTGCTTGTTAGTAATTTTTATTTTGCTGATACTGCGGAAACCTTAATTTTATTCTTTAAAACATCAGGTATTCAAAACATAAATCAAGCAACCACCATGGCGAGACCACTAGACGATATCGATTGGAAGATAATTAAGATTCTGCAAGAAAAGGGCAGGATCACCAACATTGATTTAAGCAGGGAGATCGAACTGTCTCCTGCACCCACATTAGAGCGGGTGAGAAAACTCGAGAAGCTGCGATACATAGAAGGCTATCATGCCGATGTGAACCTGGCAAAAATGGGCATTACGATCAAAGCATTTATACAGGTCACTTTGATTCACCAACAAGAAAACAACATACATCGCTTCATTGAGGCCATTCACAAAATTCCGGAGGTAGTAGAGTGCAATCAGGTAACGGGAGATTATGATTATCAACTCAAGGTTTACACGACCGACATCGGTGCGCTGGATCGGTTGATTACAGACCGCATAAGCAAGTTGCCGGAAGTTGGGCAGATTAAATCTCACATTATTTTGAGTGAGATCAAACACTCCAACGTGGTGCCCGTGTTGACTGTTGCTTTGGAAAAACTATGAACATAGAAGACTTTCGAAGCTACTGTTTAGCCAAACCCGGTGGTTCAGAAGATTTGCCTTTTGATGAGAACACGCTTGTTTTTAAAGTGATGGGCAAGATGTTTGCTTTGTGTGATTTAGACGCATTTGAAAGTGTCAACCTAAAGTGCGATCCGATAAAAGCGGTAGAGTATAGGGAGAGGTATGAAGGCGTAAGCGCAGGATACCACATGAATAAAAAACACTGGAACACCGTGCTTACGGATGGATCAGTGCCAGAGGAGTTGCTCCGGCACATGATCAACCACAGTTATGAACTCGTGGTGGCTAAACTCCCAAAACGGGATAGGGAAGTGCTCAGCGCGTTGAAGTAACAAACCTATTTTGTCGGGTGGCTGAAATCGTTAGTTTTGAATTGCGAAGGCAATCGAAGAGCAGGAGTGAAGGCAAAAAAACGGCACGGAATAACAAAAACCGTAATAACAGTCGGATGAAACGATGAAAAAGACATTAAAAAAGCTTTAGTGTAATGTTAATCAATAATATAAGGGTGTTATTGTTGAGCGATTAACACCCAAACAGGATGAAGCAGGAACGACAAATAAATTTAGGAAAATGAGTAATACAAAGGATTTTAGAAAGATCAGGACAGCAATAACACCACCGCAAAAAGTGCAAGTAAACATTGGAAAAACCCTGTCCTGCTCCTGTTATTCCGTATGTTTATTACTGTTATAACGAGTTGTAATTAATAGCCGCCAAAAAAAATAAAAAATTGACAGGCATGGTTTCCATGGGACAGTTTAACACGACAGACACGAAAGTGCTCCGTTGCAACCCCCGGTGGACTTGGACGACATCAACTGTTGGACAATGCCGTTCCGACCGGCAACTGTACAGTAACTTGACAGTTTCGGTCGACTTGAAAGAATTTGACAAAGACGAAACGGTAGGCAGGTTTTTCTTGCCCGCCCACAGCAAGCACATTGCGGCTGCCCTTCGGGACAACTACAAAGAGCTTGCTTTTGCCAATGCTCAATATGGTAGAAAACTATAGAAAATAGAGAATTTAAGTTAAATTTGTGACCAAATCATAATAGAAAATATGATATAGAAAACTAAAACGACATAAAAGAGTTCGCGTTGCGGACATTTCTCTTAACTGAAAACGACCAATTTTTATAAAAACAGAGAGAAATAGTTCAGTTGATGCGCCCGAATGGGCGTGTCCTCATAGCTGTTTCAATTCTGTTTGGGTACTTGGTCGTACCTCAGTTAAGTTGAGATGAAAGCAGGGGTTCACGCCCTCTTTTTTTTAATCAAATCAATAATCGGCTTGCAGGATCCCCAGGCAACAAAACTGTAATAAAATGAAGAAGTTAAATTTTATAATAGTTGCTGCCTTAGCGGTATCAACTATTATTATGGGCTGTTCAACTGACAGCGGAAGCGGTTCAAATTCCACCGAATCTAAAAAAGAAGATATTCAAAGACCAGCAAAATCTGATGCAGAAGCAAAAAAACTACTTGGCAAATATGACAGCAAAGTAGCATCAATCATGCGGTCATTGAGAAAACATAAAAATGAAGTCAAGGAATCAGATGCTAAAATGACTGATGCCCTCGAAAGCAACTTTAACCAACTGTTTGATGAAGCCAAACAATTGAAAAAACAAATAGAGGAAGTGTCAGACAAGCTTTCTGAGGACGATTATGGCTTATTTGAGAGAAGTAGTGAGCGATTAAGGGAAAAAGAAATGGACTTTGAATCTTACAAGCAAAACAAATAGCCGAATGATAGAACTTGACATTGAACGGGCAAAACTTATGCTAGAGCAAAAGATTTCTGATCAATTATCGGAATTGCAAGCACTTTTGAGTTTACCAGCTAATTCGCTTACGGAAAAGATTGAACTCTTACAGAAAATTCGTTCCGCTATTTACGAAAACCTTAATCAATTTCAGCATGAGAACTTGATAATCAAAGCTGCATTTGAATTACAAGACGAATTCAAAGAAGTTGATGTTTGGCGTTGGCATCCAAATCAGACAGGTGGAAAATCAGAGGCCGACTTGCAGGGTTATGAGAAAAATAAAATTGTAGTGAGTGCTGAAATCACAACCTCTCTATATCCGCAGGGAGTAATTGACACCAGAATGAAAAAGACACTTGAAAAGTTGAATAAACTGGAAGGAGAAAAATTCTACGTAGTTCAGACGGAAGTAATGGCACAAAGAGCCCGTTCAAAAGTCAACAATATGAACCTAAGTGTAACCATCAAACAGATATGACTATGAAAAATACAATAATAACAATTGCATTGCTTCTACTGACAGAAGGACTGGTTGCGCAGTCAACCAGAGAGGTAAAAACCTATTTTGACTACTGGGAAACCAAAATCAAAGCCATTGAGCAAGTGACCGATAATGGTCAAATGCACGGTCAACAAAAGTATTACTATGAGAATGGGGACTTACGCAACCTATTCAATTTCAAATTTGGCAAGCAAGACGGTGTCCAAAAGACATTTTTCCATAATGGGAAACTCAAAATTATATCCAACTATAAAAACGATAAGTTGCACGGTGCACTAGAAGAATACAAGTACGATAAGGAAAATTATTATCTATATGGCAAGGCATATTATGAAAATGATAAAGTTGTTCGACAAACAAGTTACCATCCAAATGGCAATAAAATGGAACACCTTGAAGCCAATGGGATTTGCACCCAGTGGTATGAGAATGGAACGAAAGCCTCTGAATATACAAACGTCAACGGCTTAGCCAATGGAAAGGTAACATGGTGGAACAGAGACGGCAGCATTGAATTTATAGGGAATCATGCGAACAATGCTAAAGATGGAAAATGGGAGTATTATGGAACAGACGGGAAAGTCATTAGAACAGAATATTGGAGCATGGGCAACAAATCCGGGAAATGGAAAATATTGTATTATGGTGATAATGAAAAATGGGAAACGGTAAGTGAATCAGGTAAAGCAAATTACTATAGGCTTATTAATTACAGCAATAAAGCGCCTAAATCTATCACCGATAATTCCCGTACCACGTTTGTTTACCAAGCAGAAGATTATTACGCCACAGGAGAAAAACAATGGGAAGGTTACATAGAGGACAATAACGGTGATGGTGTTGACTTTACTGAAAAGATATTTGTCGAAGTAGGTGACTGTAAATACTATCACGAAAACGGAAAAGTGAGTGCAGTCGGCACATTAAAGCACAACGGAAGAGAATATAAGGACGCTGCCTCCATCAAAATCGGCTCATGGAAATATTATGATGAAAATGGACAGGTAGAATTTGCAGAGATATATCAAATGGGACACAGCGGGAGGACTTATTACTCCGAATTAACGGCTAAAAAGACAAAGGAACAGTTATTACAAGAAGAAGCAGAATACAAGAAAGTCATTCAGGAAGCTGACAATTTTTTTGGCAATGGTGAGTATCAAAAAGCCATTGACAGCTACAATGGAGCACAGAATATAATGCCCAGCGAACAATATCCGAAACAGAAAATTGACGAATGCAATACTAAATTGACCGAGATTAAACAGAAAGAGGAAGAAGCGGAATACAAGAAAGACATCCAAGAAGCTGACAAGTTCTTTAACAATGATGAATATCAAAAAGCCATTGATAGATATAAGAATGCACAGAAAATTATGCCCAATGAGCAATATCCGAAACAGAAAATTGATGAATGCAACGCTAAACTGGCTGAGATTAAACAAAAAAAGGAAAAAGCTACACAGCAATTCAACGAATCTGCAAAAATGTACAATCAAAAGGAAAAAGAAGTTGAAGGTCTATACGTAGTGGAAGACAACTTGAAAAGCGCAGCATTGGGTCAGACAACTTACAAGACAAGAAAGAAGCACCTTTATAGTGCTTACGAAATTCTTAAAAAGGACTTAGAATCAAAAATTGAGAAATGCAATGACATTTTTAAGAGCAATGAACTTATCAAAGAATCGTTGACACTAATAGACAAAATGATTGAACTTTCAAATACAGAAACAAGGGACTTGGAAAAACAACTTAAAAAGGAAACAGATCCACAAAAAATCAAAGAAATATTAGGGCTTTAAACTCCAATTCCTCCGCAGTCACACACATTGGCTGACTGTTCAACGCCACTCACAAGCCAAAGCCAGCCAAAGAGTGTTCCTGCCCCGCCCTGAAAAAGAAAAACCTACCTGCATTTCGGTTGACAAGGATATTCTGCTAAAAATGGACTGACTTGTTTGCCGCTTTGGGGCGGCAGGCGGCTACTAATTACAACATTGGCTAAATGCAAGCGGGCGGAAAGTGGTATGTGAAAGTTTAGTGCTTTCTATTTACTTTTGTTTCGTTGGACAGGTACGAGGGTTTAAATGCCCGCCTGACATTTAGCCAAAAACCGTTGCCGCACATGCGAAAAATGACACGAACAACAATAATATTACTAGTCACCATTCTCTTCGTAACCAAATCTTGGGGACAAGTTGACCGAATTACGGTTAACATTAACGACACGACTCATCTGACCATGGAAAGAATGGAATTTGATGAGACGGGAAAGGAGTTTGAATATTATGACAACAAATTTCCGTTTTCAATCAACGGACGGCCAATTTTTGGAACGGACGGAAACCTTCCAGAATACACTTTGACAAAAGCAACGTTGACAATTGGAAAAAATGAATATGATTTGCAGGTCGACAATATGCACAATCCTTGGTTTGGAGATAGTCAAAGTGAGAAGCATTTTAGAATCAAAAGGGACGGAACTGAAACAAAATTAACAGGACTTTTTTCAGATGGTGCAGGTTCCTATGGAGCCGAATGGTTAATTGTTGGAAAATCAAGTATTCGGACAATTTTGACAAAAGACGAATGGATACTATTCGAATATTTTGAAGATGAAAAATAAAAAGCACGATGCGGCAACAACACCCAAGAAAACATGGGGCACAAACCGATAGCGAGACATTTCGTACTTTGGTTCGAACTATTTGCCAGGCGAGAAAAATTGGGTTTTAAAGCCCCACGTTTCTTGGCTGTAAAACGTTGGCAAACATTTAAAATGAAATTACTTCCTTTCACATATGGAGTTGAGCACTTGAACACTTCAAAGAAGGAGTTACTAAAGTTTGTGAGAACTAAAACTCATGAAGATTTGCCATTGATTACTACAAATACATGGACAGCTTGGGGGAATTCAGAAATTATCGACTATGGTTCGGAGATTTATTCTGACTCTTTCATGATCTGGAAAGTCCCGACTGGAACACACAACAAATTCTTCTTTACGACATTACATGCGACTATAAAAGTTGACGACAAGGGAACAAAAATCAATTGGCATATTCGATTCAACTTGTGGACGAACTTGTTCTTCATTCTTTCAGTTATTGCAAGTGGATTTCTATTTGAACAAATGATAACTAAGGAAAAAGAACCTGAACTGAGTACACTTTTACTAGTTATACTACCATATGTGATTTTCACAATAATCTTCAATATTGACTTGAAAGGTAATTTGGAATTTCTTGAGAAAATAAAAAAAACGTTTGCCAACATCGGCTAAGCAAACATGGGGCGGAACGTGCGAAACGCAACTTTAGTTCTTCGCTGTATATTTGGTCACGGTCGAAAGGAACGCGCGCTGAAAAGCCCCACGTTTCTTAGCCGTAAACGTTAGCACCAATTAAAATAAACATCGTTACTAACTATTAAAATTGAATATTATGAAACCAACTAATTTATTACTTCCAATTTTATTTCTTATTGGATTAACAACAAATGCTCAAATTGACACAAAAACCTTTTCAAAAAGACATTCTTCTTCTATTTCAAGAATTTCGTTATTTAAAAATGGAAAAGATGGAGCAATTGCACCGAATATTCTTTGGTCGCAGTTTGATGCAACTAAAAGAAGTAGTGTTATTGCAATTATACCAGACGGAAATAATGGCATTAAATTGAGAGTATTGGCGGAAAACACACCAGATGCTGCAATTGAAACAATTTCAAAAATCACGAATTCTATTGATTATAAAGAAATAAGTGCTGAATCAGCCGTAGAATTTTCTAAAAGTATTGCTCAAATAAAGAGAAGTTCCGCTGTGGAAAATTTCAGGTCAATATCATATAGAATTGCCGAATTAGTTAATAATGACGGAACTTTAGACCCAGAAGTTAAAGCTCTGATTGAAAAACTTATTGATGGTGCTATATCCACTTCAGAAGGCGATAATAATATTTCCATCGAGGAAAATAATACTTTGAAAATTAAATATGAAGCTAACCTACAAGAGCAAAAAAACAAGACTATGGTTTTGGAAGCTCTAAAAGCTCAACTAGACGAAGAAACAGATGAATCCAAAAAGAAAGAAATTATTGATAAAATGGCTGAATTGATAAAATAACTGGTGCTAACATCGGCTTCTATGAAAAAGAATAGTGACTAGGTCAGCCTTTCCATGTCAAAA
>JBBDRU010000222.1:0-3559 GCA_040905305.1 Salibacteraceae bacterium
CCCACACTATTTGGGTTAGATTCAAGCAATTCACTGATTTCTTCATTAGAAGGCGGGCGCTCATGTTTTTGCTCCAAAGCAGAAAAAGCATGTGCCACTTTTTGAATGGCACTTACCTTATTTAATGGCAGACGAACCACGCGGCTGTTTTCGGCAATGGCTTGCATTATGCTTTGGCGAATCCACCAAACAGCATAGGATATAAATTTAAAGCCCTTGGTTTCGTCAAAACGTTTTGCTGCAATGATCAACCCGATATTTCCTTCTGCAATAAGATCTTCCAGATTTAAACCGTGACCCTGGTATTGTTTTGCAACAGAAATAACAAACCTCAAATTTGCACTTACCAACTTGTTTAAGGCCACCTCATCACCGCATTTTATCCTTACTGCTAACCGAACTTCTTCTTCAGCGGTAATCATTTCCTCTTTGGAAACATCACTTAAATATTTGTCGATTGACTTACTGTCTCTGTTAGTTAACTGCTTGGTAATCTTGAGCTGACGCATAGGTTGTTAGGTTTGGTTTGTTAGCAAAAGGATGCTGAAAGTAGGAAAAAATTGTTAATTAACAACTTCACTTTAAAAACTTTCACCGATTTGCCGCGAAACAACTAACTGTTTATTGGTCGAAGATTACCTTAAGGTTAACCTTTTAAGTGCGCCATTTGTCTAAAATCCCATTAGCCTCTTTGGCTTCATCTTCGCTAATTGAATGGAGGTTTTTCTCCCAATTAGCCCAGTCTTTATCGATAACTCCTAAAAGCTTTAATCCTTTTACGGTTATTTTCACGTCAACTTGTCTTCGGTCATGTTCGCAGGTTGTTCGTGTTACCAATTCTTTCGCCTTTAGTTTATCAATAATACGAGATACGTTGCTCATCTTATCAATCATTCGATCCTTAAGTAAGTTTACAGATGCAGATTCTGGATGCTGTCCTCGCAGAATACGCAACGCATTGTATTGTTGTGGAGTCAGCTTGTGTGCTTTGAAAATATTATTTTGAAGCCCATTCAGCCAACTGGCCGTATAAAGCACATTGATCATCAACTTGTTGTGTTCGTTTTTAAACTCCTTTTGTTTGATTGCATCACCAATATTTCCCATCGTAAAAATTTATACGAAAATATGTAATTACATTTAGTGTTGGTGTATTACTTTTTTAGGCGATTGTAAATGCGAATGGCAATCATTAGTGAAACACCCACAGCAAAAAAACCGATGGTTCCATAAATCCAGTTAAGTTCGTTTTTCAGCACCACCACAAAAACAATGGAAACAAGCCACAGTGTTGCTACTTCATTCCATACTCTTAATTGTGTAGAGCCCCATTTTGAGCCATTGTTTTGAAAGGATAAAAACAAACGCTGACAGATGAGGTGATATATCCAAAGCAAAGTTGTGAGGCCGATTTTGACCATCATCCATGGCTGGCTCCACAGGTTTAGTTCAATCACCATCCAATAGCCGAAAACAGTCGCTAAAATAGCTGCCGGCCAGGTGATGATATACCACAATCGCCTTTCCATTATTTTGAACTGAGCGCGTAAGACGCGCCCCTGTTCTTCGGGCTTATTTTCTGACTCTTTGTGGTAAATGAAGAGACGCACAACATAAAACAAGCCAGCAAACCAGCTCACTACGAAAATTAAATGAAGCGCTTTTAAATATAAATACATCGGCTTCGAAGGTAAGCCACACGGGTTAATTCTACCTTTGCCAAATTAAAAATTAGACGATGATAAAATCAAAAAAAGCTTCAGCATCTTGCGCAACGGCAACACACATTGTTTTGCCTGATGACACCAACACCCTGGGCAACCTCATGGGTGGCAGGCTGATGTATTGGATGGATGTGATTTCTGCTGTTGCGGCACACAGGCATTGCAATAGGGTTGTGGTGACGGCATCTGTAAACAATATTTCATTTAATCAACCGATCAAACTAGGCGACATTGTAACGCTTGAGGCAAAGGTTTCACGAGCGTTTGCTTCCAGCATGGAGGTCTTCATCGAGGTGTGGGTAGAAGACCACCGAACCGGGGAAAAGATCAAATGCAATGAAGCCATTTTTACATTCGTAGCTGTTGATCAGGTCGGAAACACCATTGATGTTCCAGAACTTATTCCCGAAACGGATGTTGAGAAACAACGGTTTGATGCAGCGTTAAGAAGAAAACAACTAAGCCTCATTTTAGCAGGTAGAATGAAACCAAAGGACGCAACAGAGTTGAAAGCGATTTTTGAAGATCTGGCAGAGTAAAACATATAGAAAAGCATGGCTATTACACACGAAAAAGTATTGGAAGCATTGAGCTTTGTTATTGAACCCGAATTGAAAAAGGACATTGTGAGCTTAGGTTTGGTGTCCGATGTGAAAACAGAGGCCAACAGCGTTTCATTCAAGGTGAAATCGAGCAATCCGGCCATGCACTATCGCAAGCGTCTAGAGGAAGCGTGCACTCATCAAATCAGAAGGTTTTTGGGAAATGACGTTACTGTTTTACCAGAAGTGGAGTCCTTACCAAAAACGGCTGATCGTCCGCAAGAACAGCGTAAATTTTTGCCTGGGGTTAAACGCTTTATAGCGGTGGCATCTGGAAAAGGAGGGGTAGGGAAAAGTACTATTTGTGCGAATATTGCGGCCGGTCTGGCAAAACGTGGATTTAAGGTAGGCCTCGTGGATGCAGATATTTACGGCCCTTCGATGCCTATTATGTTTGATGTTGCCACAGAGAAACCAGGGTTAAGCGGAACGGAAGAGGATAATAAAATGACTCCCGTGGAGAATCATGGGGTAAAAATGCTTTCCATAGGGTTTTTTGCAGAAGCAAACCAGGCCATTGTTTGGCGCGGGCCTATGGCCAGCAAGGCCCTGAAGCAAATGTTTACCGATGTGCATTGGGGTGAATTAGACTTTATGTTGATCGATTTGCCACCTGGAACAGGAGATGTGCACCTTTCCTTGGTGCAGGAAATCCCATTGGATGGCGTGGTCATTGTGAGCACCCCACAAAACATTGCCTTGGCTGATGCGCGTAAGGGAATCGGAATGTTCAAGTTGCCGGAAATTAACGTTCCAGTGCTTGGAATTGTAGAAAACATGAGTTGGTTTACCCCAGAGGAGTTGCCCGATAACAAATACTTTATATTCGGTGAAGGCGGTGCAGAGCGGCTTGCTGAAGAAATGAAGGTTAATTTATTAGGGCAAATACCTTTGGTTCAAAGCATTCGGGAGTCGGGAGATGTTGGCCGGCCGGCAGTGCTGCAAAAAAACACCATACAGTCCAAGGCATTTGATACTATGGTTGGTAACCTGCTGAATGTCATGAATGTTTCGTCATAGTTATTAACTTTGAATCAGTTATGAAGAACGAAAACGAAGGTTTGATGAAAAGGGTTGTGGACGCGTTGGACGAAATCCGTCCGTTCCTCAACGAGGACGGAGGCGACCTTAAGATAGTGGAAATCACCGATGACAATGTTCTTCGAATCGAGTTCACAGGCGCCTGTAGCTCTTGTTCTATGAACGACATGACGTTTAAAAACGGAGTTGAAG
>JBBDRU010000222.1:3659-4879 GCA_040905305.1 Salibacteraceae bacterium
GGCGCCTGTAGCTCTTGTTCTATGAACGACATGACGTTTAAAAACGGAGTTGAAGATGCTATAAAACGACTGGTTCCTGAAATAAAACAGGTAGAACCGATTAATTTTTCCCTCACCACTTCATAAAACTTTCCCTCAACCCAACCCTTCTCATTCAGAATACGTGATGCCTTTCGTTAAACCATGAATGTGTTCATGATAGGGTAAAATGATCAGAAGAAAGTCAGCAGAGTTGGGCAAAAAGGCAACGCAATCAAATGAAAGTGCGTATTTAAAGGCATGCAAGTCGAACCAGGTTTATTGGTCCGCTGTCAGAAAAATGACAGAAAAGCACACAATGAGTTATATCAGAGGTGTTTCGGTTACCTTATGGCCATTTGCCTGAGGTATTGCAACAATAGAGAAGACGCTGAGTCATTGCTTAATTTAGGCTTTCTTAAAATCATTTCTAACCTCGATAAACATAGGCCGGATGTTCCATTCAACTCTTGGATGTCAAGGGTTATGGTAAATACGATTATTGATGAGTTTAGAAAAGATAAAAAACGCAGAGATAACATGTCAGAGACTGAGCTTAGTGATGCATTCACTCCAGGTTCGGTTGACTTTAATGAAGCGGCTCAACGATTTGATGCAGAAGTATTGGAACAAATGATTCAACAGTTACCGAAAATAAGCAGGACGGTTTTTAATCTTTATGCTATCGAAGGCTATACCCACAAGGAAATAGGAGAGCTTTTAAATATAAGTGATGGGACAAGCAAATGGCATGTCTCTTCAGCTCGAAAATCGCTTCAAAGCATGTTAAAGCAAGCAATGAAGAAAACAATGAGTATTTCTTTATTTTAAATATGAGTCAGCTTAACCACATAGATAAACTATTTAGCGAAAAGCTAAGTAACCGACAAGCGAGAAACTATAACCCACAAGCTTGGGAAAAAGCCAGCGCTATGCTTGATCAATATTTCAAGATGCTTTTTTGGAAAAAGATGCTCTTAGGTTTTGTTGTATTAATGATGGTATCAGCCGGGGCTTCATACCTGCTTTTACAGGAAAATGAAGCCATCGTCATCAATGATGCATCAAAACAAAAAGTTGAGGCGGAATACGATAATATACACCCCGTTAATGCAAGTTTATCTAACGCTGATCGATCGAATTCGGAAATATTCCAGAACAGAAAAGCAGAGTTATCTTCGGATGAAAAGCAGGAAACTTTA
>JBBDRU010000223.1:0-17887 GCA_040905305.1 Salibacteraceae bacterium
CTATGTATCGATCGAAATTCAATTTGTGGCGAATGTTAGAACAAAGAAAGCAAACTGATCTAAATCAAACGTGATTCAGTATATCTAAAACGCGATCAACATCTTTTGGAATGTCAATTGAAATCGAATCAAATTCGGTGAGTTTCACTTGAATTTTATAACCATTTTCCATCCAACGAAGCTGTTCTAGCGATTCTGCCTGCTCTAAGGACGATATGGGCAAGCGACCAACTTCTTGCAAAATATCGGTTCGAAAGCCATAAATTCCAACGTGTTTGTAATAAGCGTGTGTTTCAAGCCACTGATCAGCAGGCTTTTGCTGGTAAGGTATTGGATGACGGCTGAAATATATAGCATCACTATTATAGTTTAGCACCACCTTTATTTTGCTCGAATCAAAAAGAATATCATTTGTTTTTATTTTCACCGCCAAGGTGGCAATCTCGCAATCATCATCATTAAAGCAAAACGCCAAAAGATTGAGTTGTGACGGTCTTATGATAGGCTCATCTCCTTGAATATTGATCACGGCATCAAATGCTTCTTCCTGCAATCCATAGGCTTCAACACACCTATCCGTACCGCTCTCATGGTCGCTTGAGGTCATTACGGCTTCACCGCCAAAATTGATCACATGGTCATAAATACGGCTGTCATCAGTGGCAACCAACACTTTATCTAAATTACTTTCTGCGGCTTGCTCGTAAACCCGCCTGATCATGCTCTTACCATTCAGTTCAATGAGCGGCTTTCCGGGAAAGCGCTTAGAGTCATAGCGTGAAGGAATAATTCCGAGAATTTTCATAATTGAACACACGAAAGTACACATCATTAAGAGAGGGGAGTTATTTTCGTTTTTAGATTATGAAGGATCTGAGGTTATATCAAATTGCTTTAAAACACCTTGAGGGTATCGGTTCGTTGAGGGCAAAAAAATTAGTTGCATATACCGGTGGGCTGGAAGAGCTATTCAATGCGTCTAAAAAAGAATTAGCCAAAACACCTGAAATAGGTATGGCATTGATTAATAAACTCGATCGTCCTCAGGCCCTAAAAAAAGCCGAGAAAGAATTAAAATTTATCGACCGAAATCATCTGGAAGCGTTTTTTTATTTAGATCATACTTATCCTTATCGCTTGATGCATTGCGGTGATAGCCCTGTGATCTTATATGGGAAAGGCGTGTTTAACCTCAACCCTTCAAAATCCGTTGCTATTGTCGGCACGAGAGATTGCTCTGATTACGGTCTTAAAATAACCGAGCGGCTTGTGGAGGCGCTTGCCCCTTACAAACCACTGATTGTAAGTGGGCTTGCCTATGGAATTGATACTTGCGCTCACCGTTCTGCTGTTCAATATGGATTACAGACCGTTGGTGTGTTAGGCAACTCGCTGGATCGGGTTTATCCGGCCGTAAACCGCTCTTTGGCTGACAAAATGATGCAAAACGGTGGTTTACTCAGCGAGTTTGACAGCGGCACTAAGCCCGATCGGGAAAATTTTCCCCAGCGTAATAGGGTCGTTGCAGGCATGGCAGATGTTACGATCGTGGTTGAAAGCGGGGTCAAAGGTGGTTCATTAATTACTGCTCGTTTAGCTGCCGGATACAACAGGGATGTGATGGCCATTCCAGGACCAATTGATTCTCCTGTTTCCAGCGGGTGTAATTACCTGATTAAAACCAATCAGGCCGCATTGATCGAGAGTGTTGACGACATTGCTTATAACATGGGTTGGGATCGCGAAGAAGAACAACGCAGCACCCAAAAACAACTCTTTGTTGACTTAAATGAGGAAGAACGCGTGATAGTTAACGCGTTGGAAGAAAAACAAAAAGACTCGGTTGACAACTTGAGTCTGGCTTGCGGATGGCCTATCAGCAAAACTTCTACTATGCTGTTGGAGCTGGAGTTTAAAGGAATGGTGAGATCGTTACCGGGTAAAATTTATGCGCTTGCCTAGCGTGATTTAAAAATCACTCCTACTCTCGCATCAGTTGTGCATATTCTTTGGCGAAATAGGTTAAAATCACATCTGCGCCAGCGCGTTTTATACTCAACAACATTTCAGGCATTGCGCGGTCATAATCCAGCCACCCTTTTTGCGCTGCCGCTTTGAGCATAGCATATTCACCACTCACGTTATAAGCTACAATAGGTATTGGAAACCGCTCCTTCAATTGGTGAATAATGTCTAAGTAACAAAGAGCCGGTTTCACCATTAGGTAATCTGCTCCTTCTGCGTAATCCAGCTCCGCTTCTAATAATGCTTCTCGCGTATTTGCAGGATCCATCTGGTAGGTTTTTTTATCCCCAAACTTTGGGGTTGAATCAAGCGCGTCTCTAAACGGCCCGTAAAATGCGCTGGCATACTTAGCTGTGTAAGACATAATACTCACATCGGTGAACCCTTCACCATCAAGCGCTGCCCTGATGTACTCGACCCTTCCGTCCATCATATCAGACGGACCGATGATGTCAGCTCCTGCGGCTGCCTGTGCCACACTCATTTTCGCCAATATCTCCAATGTTTCATCATTCAGGATTTTTCCATCGCGCACCAAACCATCATGCCCATCAATGCTGTATGGATCCATCGCCACATCTGTCATAATCACAACATCCGGAAAGCGCTTTTTCACCTCCTTTATGCAGTTTAAGTAAAAGTTTTTATCGCTGTAGCTATAGGTTGCTTCTGTATCTTTCAGGCTTTCATCGACTGCGGGAAAAAGGTCAAAACACCTAACACCTAGAGACATACATTCTTCAACTTCCCTTAGCAAATAATCCAGTGATAGCCTGAACTGGCCGGGTAGAGAAGCAACCTCCGATCGTTTATTATGACCATCTACCACAAATAATGGGTAGATTAGGTTGTCAACGCTGATATTTGTCTCACGCATTTGACTGCGAATGACTTCATTTTTTCGATTTCTTCTCGGTCTGCGAAGCATAAGGTGAATTCTATATTTGCGCGAAGTTAAGACTTGAATAGCATGATGAGATTATTATACATTACCTGGAATGTTGATCCTACATTGTTTGAATACGGACCAATAAGCGTGCGCTGGTATGGTTTATTTTTTGCCATTGCCTTTTTAGTTGGATATTACATTATGCAACACATCCTAAAGCGCGAGGAAAAACCATCTGAATGGATGGACAGTTTGTTGATATACATGATGGTCGGAACCATTGCCGGTGCGCGATTGGGTCACGTCTTTTTCTATCAATGGGATTATTATCAACACAATCTGCTTGAAATCCTTCAAATATGGAAGGGTGGTCTTGCCAGCCACGGTGCTACCATAGGAATCTTAATTTCGCTTTGGATTTGGGGTAAACGTATCAGCAAAACACCCTATTTATGGATATTAGACCGCATAGTAATCACCATAGCACTAGCTGCTGTTTTTATTCGCACTGGCAATCTGATGAATCATGAAATTGTTGGCGCCCCTTTCGATGGGTCATGGGCGTTTTTATTTTTACGCGCGGGGTATGAAGAACTCGTTCCAAGACATCCAGCTCAGATTTATGAAGCCCTCTCATACCTGATTCTATTTGCGGTTTTAGCTACCATGTATTTTAAAACAACCGCCAAAAATCGCCCTGGCTTGCTTTTCGGTACATTCCTAATGGGGCTATTCAGCGCACGCTTTATCATAGAGTTTTATAAGGAAGTTCAGGTAAGTTTTGAACAAGAAATGACCTTGAATATGGGACAATGGCTAAGTTTACCATTAATTGCGCTTGGCCTCTTCTTCGTTTTAAAAGGGTTTACAAAAAAAGCCGGCACTGAACACGCTCAATAACCGGCTTTGGGCCAAACAAAAGCAGTTTTTTAATCTGCAAGCTCTTCAGCAGTACGGTTTTGCTCGCTCAACGTCCAATTATCGGTAGAGGTGGTTTGCAGCCAAAGACCTTTACTTTTTCTAAATACCTGTGCGTTGAGTCCAAAAATTTCATGAAACGCTTGTTCAAGCGTGCTTACTTTTTGATTGCCATGAATGCTTAATTCTCCTTCGTTATCACGGTTTCGCGCCTCACCAATAGTGAGGTTCGCGGCCAACTTGTCCTTTTCAGTCGAGCCTTGTCCTTCTTCATGTTTTGCTTTATAAAAAGCCAACTTTAAAAAGGGAAAATGCTCCTGAAAATCGTTTTGTATTTCACCGATGGTTTTACTATCAACTATTTTGATCTCTGACATTGCTAAATTATTAATTAACAAAGTAGCTTAAGAAGGCTCGTCTAAAACATGACCCTACTCATGCCCTATTTTGACTTTGCTCAATGACAGCAAAGCTGAACGAATGCTTTAACTTCGCGCGCCTAAAACCGGTTTAAAATGTATAGATCGCACACTTGTGGTGAATTAAGGTTGAGCCATGTCGATGAACAAGTAACATTAGCGGGATGGGTTCAACGGGTCAGAAACATGGGCGGTATGACTTTCATAGACCTGCGCGATCGCTATGGAATAACGCAACTCAGCTTTAGTATGGAAGCCGATGCTGCTTTGTGCGAAAAAGCCAGAAAGCTTGGTCGTGAATTTGTGATCCAAGTAACGGGAAAGGTTATCGAGAGGGAAAGTAAAAACCAGCACATCGCTACTGGTGAAATTGAAATGGTTGTGGAGACCATCGATATCTTAAATGCGTCAAAAACACCGCCATTTACCATCGAAGATCAAACCGATGGCGGAGAGGAAATCAGAATGAAATACCGCTACCTTGATTTGCGGAGATCGGTTCTGAGAAAAAATCTAGAGCTAAGGCATCAACTTGCTATTGAAACTAGAAAATATCTTGATGGGCTTGATTTTATGGAAGTCGAAACCCCATACCTCATTAAATCCACCCCAGAGGGCGCACGGGACTTTGTTGTTCCTTCCCGTATGAATGAGGGTCAGTTTTATGCCTTGCCTCAGTCTCCGCAAACATTTAAGCAGCTGCTCATGATCAGCGGTTATGACCGCTATTTCCAAATCGTGCGATGCTTTAGAGATGAAGACCTGAGGGCCGACCGCCAACCTGAATTTACGCAAATCGATTGTGAAATGGCTTTTGTGGATCAAGAAGACGTATTAACCACATTTGAAGGCCTCGTTCGTAAGTTGTTCAAGACGATTAAAGAGGTTGAGCTTTCTGATTTCGACCGCATTACTTATGCTGATGCCATGCGTCTTTATGGCTCTGATAAGCCCGACACACGCTTTGATATGCGCTTTGTTGAGCTCAACGATTTGGCTCAAAACAAAGGCTTTAAGGTTTTTGATGACGCAGAGTTAGTCGTTGGTTTTTGTGCAAAAGGTGCTGCTCAATATACCAGAAAACAACTTGACGCTCTTACAGATTTTGTAAAACGCCCACAAGTAGGAGCAAACGGCATGGTGTATTGTAAAGTAAACGATGACGGGTCATTTAAGTCTTCTGTAGATAAGTTTTTTAACCAAGACCAGCTCAACTTATGGGTTCACGCTTTTCAGGCTGAAAAAGGTGATTTAATCCTGATCATGGCCGGAGATAAAAACAAGACCCGAAAACAACTTTGTGAGTTGAGGCTTGAAATGGCCAACCAACTTGGGTTAAGAAAACCCTTTGAATACAGCCCGCTTTGGGTTATTGACTTTCCTTTGCTTGAATGGGATGAAGAAACCCAACGTTATTATGCTATGCACCACCCTTTTACATCGCCAAAGCCGGAACATATTAATTTGCTTGATTCTGACCCTGGAAGCATCAATGCCAATGCTTATGATATGGTTATCAATGGTGTTGAACTCGGTGGCGGATCCATAAGAATCCACGACCAATCATTACAAGCTAAAATGTTTAAGTTATTAGGTTTTTCGGATGAAGAAGCTCAAGAACAATTTGGTTTTTTAATGGGTGCATTTGAGTTTGGCGCACCACCACATGGTGGAATCGCTTTTGGCTTTGACCGTCTGGCCGCTATGTTTGGCGGAACAGATAGCATACGTGATTATATCGCATTTCCTAAAAACAATGCCGGCCGCGATTTGATGATTGACAGCCCCTCAAGTATTAGTGACGAACAATTAAAAGAATTACGCCTCTCGGTAACAATCGATTCATAAACTTTGCGAGGTGACAAAGGCTTCTGAATTTTTTGATAAAACCCGAACACATGTTGATCCCTTTCTGAGGGAAGCTAACTCGTTTTGGGCAAAATCCATCATCAAGATTAATGAATGGCGGCATGAATATTTAACCGACCGTCAATTCACCTATATACTTGCTATAGCCGTAGGAATAATATCTGGTGTTGTTGCGCTGGTGATAAAAAACACGGTACACATAATTGAAGTGCTGCTTACTAAAAGTTTTTTTGACCAGTATGAGTATGTGCTATACATATTCTATCCCTTGATCGGTGTTTTGCTTACGCAGTGGTTTATAAGAAAAGTAGTGAGGCAGAAGATCAATCACGGCATTCCGAACACTTTACACGCCATCTCTAAGAAAAACGGATTGGTTAGAAAGCACAACTTGTACTCCTCAGTGGTCAGCGCTGCATTAACGGTTGGTTTTGGAGGAAGTGCAGGACTGGAAGGCCCTACGGTTGGCACCACCTCAGCCTGGGGCGCCAATTTGGGCACCCTTTTCAAATTACCCTATAAAACCCGAACCCTACTTATCGGTTGTGCCGCATCCGGAGCCATGGCATCGTTGTTTAACGCACCTATTGCTGCCATTGTCTTTGCGATTGAAGTGATCATGCTCGACCTCACCACTGCATCACTGATTCCACTTTTGTTGGCCAGTGCTTCGGCCACCATTACTTCTCACTTCTTTTTAGGTGATGATATTCTTTTCCACTTCAGCATTACGGAAAATGTCCGGTTTAGTCATATTCCATACTATATCGGGTTAGGGGTTTTCACAGGCTTTGCTTCTATTTTATTCTACCGAACTTATATGAGCCTAAACCGGGTTTTTGACCGGGTTAAAAGACAGCGCACAAAAACGATCATTGCCGGATCTACACTGGGTTTATTGCTTTTTTTACTTCCCCCTCTTTACGGTGAAGGATATCCAACCATCAATGCGATCATTGAAGGGCGTCCTTTTGACTTATTATCTAACTCACTTTTGGAGCCTTTCATCGGAAATATTTACGTGCTTCTGGCCGTGGTTTTAGGGTTAGGCCTGTTAAAAGTGATTGCCACCACGCTAACTTTCAGAGCCGGTGGTGTGGGTGGAACCTTTGCTCCTACACTGTTCATGGGTGCAATGTTTGGGTTTTTCTATGCAAAAAGCATAAATGTTTTTGGTTTAGGTGAATTGCCTGAAAGTAACTTTACACTGGTAGCTATGGCTGGGTTGATGGCCGGAAACCTCCACGCACCCTTGATGGCTATTTTCTTGATCGCAGAAATTACCGGTGGTTATGAGCTTTTTGTACCGTTGATGCTTACCGCTTCCATTTCTTATTTAACCGTTAAGCAGTTTATACCGCACAGTATTTATACCGCACAGCTGGCGCGAAGGGGCGAGTTAATAACGCACGATAAAGATCAGGCCGTCCTCACATTGATGAAGCTTCATCGCGAAATTGAAACAGATTTTTCCAAAGTTGATCCATATGATAAACTTGGTGATTTAGTAAAAGTGATTGCAAAGTCAAAGCGAAACCTCTTTCCCGTTGTTGATGAAACTGGAAGCTTTATTGGCGTGGTCAACCTTAACGAGGTTCGTCATATTATCTTCAACTCAACCCTCTATGAAAACACTTTTGTTCACGACTTGATGAACGATGCACCTGAGTTTGTGCGCAAAGAAGACACGATGGATACGGTCATGAACAAGTTTGAATCAAGCGGTGCCTGGAATTTACCCGTATTAGACGATCAGGGACATTACCTTGGTTTTGTTTCTAAATCAAAGCTTTTTAGTGCTTACAGGGGTTTGCTAAAAGAAGTTTATTCAGAACGATAGAAAGTATGCAAACCATAAAACACATAGGCGTTTTAACGTCAGGTGGTGATGCTCCTGGCATGAATGCTGCCGTAAGAGCAGTCGTAAGAATGGGGATATTCAATGATTTAGCTGTTTCCGGAATCTATCATGGCTTTCACGGCCTGATCAATGATGAGGTTGAACCGTTGAATTTGCGAAGTGTTGGTAAGGTTATTTCCCTTGGCGGCACATTCTTAAAATCATCTCGTTGCGAAGCGTTTAGAACGAAAGAAGGGCGTATAATTGCCGCTAATCACCTTATAAAACATGGAATAGACGCTCTGATCATCATTGGTGGCGATGGCTCAATGCGAGGGGCGAGCCTTCTTTCTGAAGAACACGGGTTTCCTGTTGTCGGCATTCCCGGCACTATTGACAACGATATTTTTGGAACCGATTATACTATCGGGTTTGACACAGCCGTAAACGTTGCGCTAGATGCCATTGATAAAATAAGGGATACAGCCACATCTCATGATCGTTTGTTTTTTGTGGAAGTGATGGGGCGAGATACGGGACATATTGCCTTGCGCACGGCTGTTGCCTCTGGAGCTATAGCCGTATTGATGCCGGAAAGCCCCATGAGTGTTGATGGTCTTTACGAACGTCTTCGGGCGCTTAAAGCGCGGAACAAAACCTCAAGCGTGGTCATTGTGGCTGAAGGAAACCCTACTGGAAACGCATTTGAAGTGGCAGAAAAGCTCAAAGAATTAACCGATGACTATGAAACCCGCATAACGGTTTTAGGTCATATTCAACGTGGTGGCTCACCAACTGCCAACGACCGTGTGTTAGCTGCTGAATTAGGAGCGTTTGCGGTAGAGTGCTTGCTCAGTGGAACACATAATGTTATGGTGGGTGTGCAAAACAAATCACTTCTAACCACCGATTTGCAAGATGCAACAAACCAAAAAGCTGGTTTCAATCAGGAGCTTTATCGTATTTCAGACATTCTTTCTCGTTAGGTAGTTTTTTTGCATAGGGACGCCACATAAAATGATCACCGTTGGGTCTACATCAATTAAGCACCGCCATCTTCTGCAACGCTGCTCACTGAAATGCTCTTTATATCACGGTCAAAGTGATACCAGGCGCTTTCATCGCTTCCCATCAATTTTATTTTATCAATAATCGTTTTTGCAAGCGCCTCTTCTTCAAGTTGCTCGCTAACATACCACTGCAAAAAATTGTGGGTAGTGAAATCCTTTTCTTCTAAACAAACCCCTACCATTTCTCCAATGCTTTGGGTAACCTCACATTCGTGTTTATAGAGTTCTTCAAAAAGCTGCTTTACGGTTTCATAATCTGCTCGGGGCTTTTCAAATGCGGGAATGATCACTTTACCATCGCGTTCATTCATGTACTTAACCAATTTCAACATGTGAAATCGCTCTTCATCTGAATGCTTATATAAAAACTCCGAAACACCCGCATAACCATTTTCTTCAGCCCATGATGCCATGGCTAAATAATAGTTGCTGGACATTCCTTCCATTTTGATCTGTTCGTTAAGTGCTGATTCGACTCTCTTCGTTAACATAACTCATTAATTTTATTCAAAAATACTGGTAACATCACGCTTTGCAAGCCAAAGTTCCCTAATAGCACTAAAACATAATCATTCTTGATAAGCCATCACTTAAATTATCGTTGCGCCATGATTTCGTTGCGATGTCAATGTCTTTTCACGCCCAACAGCCGTTATTGTGTGAGCTTTCTATCTTTTAACCTTTGATTAATCGCGCTTTACCTTAAAAGATGTTCCTTTGTGGCTTAATATATGTCAAAACAATCTCCAAAGAAGCTATCGAAACACGTTAAAAAGCTTCGCAATCACATCACGCGTTATTTTCAGGAAAACCCGAAAGCGCTTGTAAATCACAAACAACTTGCGGCACATCTCCGTATTTCAGATGGCGCAGAAAAACAGATACTCATTGCTGTAATAGAGTCCATGATCAAAGACGGGTTGCTTGCAGAAGAACCACGAGGAAAATATCAATGGAAAGGTCCATTAGATGAGTTGGAAGGTATTATTTCGTTCAATCGTAGCGGGAATGCTTTCGTTGAAATTCAGGGTCTTGCTAAAGATGTAATGATTCCTGAGCAATTTACCGGTCGCGCTCTGCATGGTGATTTGGTTGCCGTTCGGCTTTTGTCTGGCAGAAAGGGTTCGGGTCGCGTTAAAGGCAAGGTCATTAAGATTATTGAACGCGCCAGAGAAACCTTCCCCGCTGTAATTTTTGAGCATGAAAACCGGTTTTATGCCATGCCGGATAATCCCAAAATTTCGGTCGATTTCTTCATTCCTTCCGACAACATGAATGGCGCTAAAGTGGGTGAAAAGGTTGTTGTAAAACTCCTTAATTGGGACAACGTTAAACTCAATCCTCTTTGCGAGGTAACTGAAGTGTTGGGAATGCCCGGTGATATGAAGGCTGAGGGCGATGCAATTCTCGCTCAATTTGGTTTTCCCTTACGCTTTCCTGAAGAGGTTGAACAGGAAAGTCATCAGATTTCTCCCGTAATATCGAAAGAAGAAATAGCTAAAAGAAGAGACTTTAGAGATGTGCTCACTTTCACTATTGATCCTGCTGACGCCAAAGATTTTGATGATGCTATTTCTTTTCAAACATTAAATAACAACCATTTTGAAATAGGTGTTCATATTGCCGATGTTACTCACTATGTAAGTGATAACTCCGCGTTAGAAAAAGAAGCTCGAAACAGAGCAACATCTGTTTATTTAGTAGATCGCGTAATTCCAATGCTGCCTGAAGTGCTTTCAAATAAGCTTTGTTCATTGCGGCCCAAAGAAGAAAAACTCACCTTTAGTTGTGTTTTTGAAATGGACAAAGGCGGTGCAATTCATAATACCTGGATAGGAAAAACGGTTATCTACAGCGATCACCGGTTTGTTTATGAAGATGTGCAGGATATCCTTGAAAAAGGAAGCGGTTTGTATTCCGATGAACTACAAACCGTTAACTCCATTGCAAAAATCCTCCGCCAAAAGCGTTTGAAGTCAGGAGCAATTGCTTTTGAAAAAACCGAGGTTAAGTTTAATTTGGATGAAAACAAAAAACCCATTGAAGTAATTTTTAAGGTTCAAAAAGACGCCCATAAATTAGTAGAAGAATTCATGCTTCTGGCCAACAAAGCTGTTGCAATGCAGGTTGGAAAGAAAGAAAAAACCGGTGATCACGCTAAAACTTATGTTTACCGTATTCACGACAATCCCGATCCAACTAAGATTAAAGAATTTGCAGATTTTATTAAGCGATTTGGTTACCGTGTTGATTTAAGTACCCCTGAAAAAATTGCAGCCGGCATCAATGATTTATTGGTTGAAGTGAAAGGAAAACCAGAGCAAAATATTGTAGAAATGCTTGCTATCAGAACAATGGCAAAAGCTGAGTATTCTACACAGAATATAGGACACTTTGGACTGTCTTTTCCTTTTTACAGCCATTTTACCTCACCCATTCGCAGGTACCCAGATATGATTGCTCACCGTTTAATGCAACGCTATTTAGAGGGTGGTTCTTCTGCAGACCAAACCACCATTGAAAAACTCTGTAAGCACAGTGGTATAATGGAGAGAAAAGCTACCGAAGCCGAGCGTGAATCAACCAAACTATATCAGGTTATTTTTATGCAGGATCATGTTGGTGAGGTAATGGATGGAATAGTAAGCGGTGTAACTGAATGGGGTGTTTTCGTTGAAATAGTCGTCAACAAAAGTGAAGGTCTGGTAAGACTGCGTGACATCAAAGGCGATTATTACTTTTTTGACCAAAAAAATATGGAGATTGTTGGCCAACGTACTAAACGCAGCTATACTTTAGGTCAAAACATTAAGGTGAAAATAGATGCTGCAGATTTAGAAAATCGCAGAATAGACCTTTCAATTGTTGATTAAATCAAATTAAGCCTTTGCTGAAGCATTTCTTTGTATGATCCACCAATAGGAACAATTTTCTTTTCATTTTCCAACACAACATTTGAGTGATCAATCTCTTTTATTTTATCTAACCTAACGATAAAGGAACGATGGATTCTCACAAAGTCCTTTTCTGGCATTTTTCTTTCTATATCCTTCATAGTGCTGTGTATGGTATATCTTCTATCCAAACTATTTATGACTACATAATCTTTTAACGCTTCTATGAAATAGATATCAGCATATTTAATCTTCACCAATCTTTGATTTGCCTTTACAAACATCATTTCATTGGAGTCTTGCTTTTCAACCATGCTGTAATACATGTCTCGCTCCTTTTTAACTTCCATTTCTCTACCGTGCTTGTACAATGCAATTTCAATAGCAGTTTGAATATCAATTTCCTTAAACGGCTTGATAATATAGCCATAGGGCTCTGTTTCCTTGGCTTTATCAACTGTGTTTCTATCAGTATATGCTGTTAAAAAAATCACTGGAATACTCCTTGATTTTCTTATCGTGTCTGCGGCCTCTATACCACTCATCTCACCTTTTAGCATAATATCCATCATTACTAAATCAGGTTTTAATTCCTCAGCCTTTGTTATGGCATCTTCTCCTGAAGATACTACACCAACCACATCATACCCTAATTTTTTTAAACAGACCTGAATGTCCTTTGCAACTATGCTTTCGTCTTCTACAACTAATATATTCATCGTAATCATTAGATAATTCGTGGCAAAAGATAGAAATATTTATTAACCACTACGGTGCCTCTTCTTCTAAATTCTTTTCTTCTTGTTGTTTAATCTTAATTTTAAAGCCATCAACTTTAATTTCTCTTCCTGATTGATATTCTATAGTCACGAATATACTGCCATCTTTATTATACCTCCTCCATTCTCCTTCTTTCACACCAGAAACATATTTTCCTTCTAACATTTTATTTCCATTATCATAAAACCAAATATGCTCTCCTTGCTCTAAACCATCAAAGTAATATCCAAAAAAGCGTTGTTTTCCTGTACTAATAAAAGAATGAGTCCATTCACCTTGTTTTAGGCCGCCCTCATAACTTCCTTCTTCTAAATGATCTCCTACTTCATAAAACCATTCCCCCTCCTCTAAACCATTTACAAACTCTCCCCTGCTAATTATTTTACCAGTATCTGAATATTCAATTAACCAACCATGTTCCTTTCCTTGTTTAAAATCTTCTTCTCTAAGTATGTTTCCATTTTCATAAAACCATTTCCACTTACCTTCTGGTTGTTCTTTTGAAGAGTAAACACCACGTTGCTGAATAGTTCCGTTCTCAAAATAATATATCCATTCTCCATAACGGTATCCCTTTCTATATTCTCCTTCTGCCTTCAATTTTTCACTTGGATAATAATATTCCTTCCATGGTCCAACCCTTAAACCATCTGGTGTTAAACTTCCTTTTGCAATCACTTGGTTATTTTTAAAAACCTTCGCGCTGTCTATTGATCCATCCTCTGCAAACCAAATATGTGTTCCATGAGGCTTTCCATTTCTATAGGTACCTCTGAACTTGATTTTGCCATCACTGTCTTCGTAATAATTTTCATCTACATCAAGATTAGTAATTTCCTCTGCATCCGTAATCAGTTTGCCATTTTCATACTTATAAGTTGCAACCAACATTCCTTTTGGCGAAAAATCCTTCCAATATCCATCCTTCTTGTTGTTGGTATATCTCCCTTCACTTTTTACCGTACGATCATCATAAAAAGTCTTCCATAAACCTTCCTTTTCACCGCTTTTATCTTTTCTGTTGATGTTCTCCTTCCGCACAAAAATGCCGTTATCATAAGTAGTAATGGTTATTATATCACCCTTTGGATCAAACTCATATACCAAACCCTGCACCGCTCCTTTTTTATATACAGTCTCTGTTTTTATAGCTCCATTGGAGAAATAGGTAAACCCAACACCGTGTTTTTTATCATTTTCATAAGGAACACTCGCTGTTAAAAAACCTTCCTTTGAATATATCTTTGTCACTCCATTTCTCTTGCCTTTTTTGTAGCTAATTTCCTCCACCAAAATACCTTCTTCGTTATAAAACTTCCAGATGCTATCCAATTCACTATTCAATCGATTACCCTCAGATTTTAGAACTCCGCTGTGATAATAATTTTTCCAATAACCTTCGGGTTTTCCATTTTCAAGCATTCCCTCGGAGGATAAAACTCCATCATCGAAATAGAATTTATTGTATCCATTTGGTTTAATATCATCATTTTTTTGCGCTTTGATTTGAAAAACCAAAACTAGAGCCATCAGCAGCAACAAAACCTCTTTGAGCTTTCTTTCTTTATACACTTAACTAATAATTATATATTTTAAAATAATCTATTACTATTATAAAGGCTGTTAGTTCTGTTCATAAAAATAACCACGTTTTCAAGGTAAAGTTACTTTTCAATATTAACTAACATAAGATGAACATAAAAAACATTAAGTATCAGTAATATCGATTGGTTCTTAACAGAACTGAATATACTTCATAAACGATAAAATTGCTTATAAGTATATGAATGATTTTTGCATTTGGTAGTTGATAAAGTAAGTGTAGAAAATGCATAACAAACGCTTGCTTTATTCAATCATTATTTGCCTTAATAAACCAACTGGATTTTGCACATTTTCTTTTCGGTATATATCAACAGAAATAAACATGTTTTCAATACACCATCCTCTGCGATAACTTTGTAGTAAAATTTGAAATTATGAAGGTAGCAATTGGCTGTGATCACGCTGGTTATGAGTTGAAAAACCATATTATAAGAGAATTAGCCGACTTGAATGTCGAGGTAGTGAATTATGGAACAGATGGTAAAGAAAGCGTAGATTATCCCGATTTCGGACATCCTGTTTGTATAGACGTTGAAGAAAAGAAGGTAGATTTCGGTATTCTAATTTGTGGCACCGCTAATGGAATGGCTATGACCGCCAACAAGCATAAGGATATTCGTTGTGGGCTTTGCTGGACTTCGGAAATAGCAGCACTAACCAAACAGCATAACAATGCTAATGTTATTGCTATTCCTGCAAGGTTTGTCAGTCTTAAAGAAGGATGGTTTATTACCAAGGCATATATGGATGCCGAATATGAGGGAGGGCGACATCAAAAGCGCATTGATAAAATATCTTGTTAACTGATCTTTACGATGAGTATTACTAAACTTGATTTGGAGCGATCTTTTGAAAGAACAAAGTTTTTCAGAAAACACACACCCTTATTATCCAAGACATTTTTAGATGAATTATGGAGCTGTGAGGTATTTATTAAATGTGAGCAGTTTCAAGATATCGGTGCCTTTAAAATTAGGGGAGCAAGTAATTTTGCTCTGCGCTTAAGTAATACGGAGATTAAGTCGGGTTTTGTTACGCATAGTTCAGGAAATCATGCTCAGGCGGTGGCGTATATGGCTCATCGATTGAAAACCAAATCCTTTATCGTAATGCCTGAAAATGCCAACAAGAAAAAAGTTGAAAACGCTATAAAATGGGGAGCAGAGGTTTCATTTTGCAAACCAACAATAGAAGACAGAATAAATACAGCCTGGGACTTGTCAGAAAAACATAATGCAACCATTATTCCTCCCTTCGATCATGAATGGATTGTTGAAGGACAAGCAAGCTGTGTAATGGAACTATTAACCCAACAGCCTTCTATAGACGTGATTATAACACCTCTTGGTGGGGGTGGTTTATTAGCTGGAAGTTCACTTGCGGCACATTATTTTTCACCAGAAACTGAAGTATGGGGCGCGGAGCCTGCCAATGCCGCAGATGGTTATGAAGGATTGAAAAAAGGCGAAAGGATTACTGCCATTGACTCCAATACTGTAGCTGATGGATTGAGGACTTTTGTGGGTGAGGTACCGTTTGATATTATAAAAACGTATGTAAATCAAGTGTATTTAGCAGATGAAGAAGATATTTTACCTTGGATGTATAGACTATGGTCGGAGACTAAAACGTTGATAGAACCATCGTGTGCTGTACCTTTTGCAGCACTGCATAAGATTCGGAAGCAACTGAAAGGAAAGCGGATAGCTATTATTGTAACCGGAGGAAATGTAGATCTAAATCAATTTGTTTCCTCATAAGTTATTGGCTTTGCACTTTTTGCGATTGCTTCAATTTGTCTGATCAACGGGGCTTTATCAAACTGAGGAGCATAAGCATAACCCTCTACCATATATTGCAGCTTATTTTCTGGGTTGTAAAAAACTAAACTATAAAAAGGTCCACCCATAAAATAACCCTCCATACGCCATAACCCTCGAACTTCAACGGCCGTTTGATCCAGAAAAGTTATGCGCTGTGATTTTGGAAGTAAAAAACGATCGCTAATACTCATATAACTGTTTTGTGGGCCGCTAACAAATTGTTGATTTATCCGGTTTTTCCAGTTGTAGATGCTGGTGTCGGAAAAGTTGAGGGTGTCTTTATATAAACGGCTATAAATCATTATTCCCTGACTGATGGCGTGCTGATAACCACCAAGTGGTTTGGATTGATCAAGGCGTAACCACATAAAACCGCTGTCTTTTACAGCTACCTGATAATCGTTTTGCATAATGATGTTCAGACCTGTGTGTTCACTTATTTCTTTGTTTAACTCAGGCTCGCCAAAATCTTTATTTCGATCGAGTAATCGATCAATTTCAGCATTATGAAAAAGATCTAATATTTGATCCATTCTGTCTTTTGCGACTTGTTCAAGATCTTCAAGTGAGCGTAATTGTATGACTACAAAAAGCTGTTGTCGTGCATAAACATTGTGTTTTACCTTAACGGAGGAACTCTCAGAAGGATTTACCTCAATTTTCAAAACGTTGCGGTGAGTTTTAAACATGTCTGCAAATCCGTCTTCTTTAACCTCCAGCCTTTTAAGCAAAAGTTCTTCTTGTGGCAACCCATACATAATCTTATTCATGTATTGATTGATAATGTCTGAATAGGCAGTACTCCACACAATCGAAGGAGCCACAACTAAGACCTCACCTTTTGACCCTGTGTTTGGAGGTAAGATGTCTTTTCTGCTTGCATCACCGCAAGCATTGAGAAGCAGCACTAGCACCAAACCGAGAAAAGACAGACGCATCATGCTTTTCCAATAACGATTTTTTGACCCGGTTTCATATTATTAAAGTTGACGGAGCTGTTCCAACGCTTAAGATCTTCGACTGAAATACCACGCGCTTTAGCAATATCCCAAAGCGTATCACCTGACTGGATGCTGTAATACACATTATTGCCGCTCGTTTCGGTTTTAGCCGGTGGTTGTGATTGTGGAGAAGCAGGTTTTTTCACTTGATCGGCATATAAAATGAGTTGCTGTCCGGGTTTTAAATAGGTTCCGTTGAGGTTATTCCAATATTGGATCTGTCTTATCGAGCAGCTGTGTCTGCTGGCAATTCTACCCAAGTAATCACCCGATCTAACCGTATAGTATATAACATCTTGAGGAGTTTCTTCTATAGCTTCGGGTTTAGATTTAGCGGCCAATATTTTTTGGATGGTATCTTCATTTGCAATCCACCGATTAAGATCGGGAATGGGTAAATAAAGGTGGTTGAAGTCACCATATCCAGGAACCGTTTTTAAACGATACGATGGATTAAGGACTTCAATGATCGATTCATCGATTTGCAGTAGGTCAGCAATTTCAGCAAAACTTACTTTTTGTTTTAGATGCACAGAATCAACTTCATAATTTTTAAACTCTACGGGGCTTGCAAAAATGAAGTGAGAATCGGCATAATTGAACAGGTAGTTTACTGCGATGAACGCAGGAACATAACCTCTGGTTTCACGAGGTAAAAAGGGATAAATATCCCAATAGTCTTTCTTACCCCCGCTTCTTCTAATTGCTCTTGCCACCCGTCCTTCCCCACAGTTGTAAGCAGCAAGTGCAAGGT
>JBBDRU010000223.1:17897-28160 GCA_040905305.1 Salibacteraceae bacterium
CAAGGTTCCAATCGCCAAACATTTTATGTAAATAGCTGAGGTATTTAGCAGCGGCTTCAGTTGATTTAACGGGGTCAGAACGTTCATCGATGTAGGAGTTTATTTCTAATCCAAAAACCTTACCGGTGCCATACATGAACTGCCATAATCCAGTTGCCCCGGCAGAACTTCTGGCTTTTGGGTCAAGCGCGGATTCTACCACGGCCAGGTATTTAATTTCAAGGGGTAAATCATACCGATCCAGGGTTTCTTCAAACAGAGCAAAATATTTTTCAGAACGACCCAGGCATTTTGCGCTGAGCTCTCGCCTTTTAGAAATATAAAGGTGAATAAACGCTTCAACAATACTGTTATAAGACAAGGCAAAAGGGGTGGACTTATCGATCAGAGCGAGACGTTTTTTATAGGTTTCAGAAGTAACGATGGGTAAACTGTCCGGCACTCTCAATGCTCCTGCGCTGTCTAGATCTTCGATGTATGGAGCAAGCTCTTCATAATAGCAAACAATAGCGCTGTCAATGCTGGCGACTTCAGGAATGTCATTTAAAACAACATTGGTGTCTTTCGTTTCTATGATTAAGCTATCTGTTTTCACAGCAACTGCTGCTAGGGGAGAAAGAAAACCTAAAATACCAAGAAAGAAAAAGAATGAGCGCATAATATGAATATTGATATTTTACCTCAAAAACTAAAGGTTTCCAAAGTTGATGTGAATATTAAACGAAATATTGATTCAAGAACTCAGTTTTCGACTAATAAGTGTTAAACCAATACTATATTAACGAAGCCGCATGAAATAAGGTTTCTTCCTCAAAAGACTTTCCTAACAATTGAAAACCAAGGGGCAGTCCTTGATCGGTTTTTCCCATTGGAACGGAGATGGCGGGATTACCCGAAATATTTGCCTGAACGGTGAATATATCTTCAAGGTAAAGAGCGATAGGGTCATTTGCTTTTTCACCCATCGGGAAAGCGGGGTGTGGAGTGGTTGGTGAAATTAAAAAGTCTGCTTTTTCTAAAATGGCATCAGTCGCGTTTTTAATCAAGCGCCTTACCTTTTGCCCTTTGTTGTAGTAAGTATCATAATATCCGGTGCTTAAAACGAAGGTTCCAAGCATTATTCTTCGTTTAACCTCAGGGCCAAAACCCTCCGTTCGGCTGTTGAAGTAAGTGCTTGGAATGTCTTGTGACTTTTCGCTTCGTACGCCATAATGAACACCATCATATCGACCGAGATTGGAACTTGCTTCTGCGGTAGTAAGCACGTAGTAACAAGGAACCAAGTGATCCAGATAAGGGAAAGAGGTTTCAATCACCTTATGACCATCGGATTTAAGACGATCAATATGCTCTACAAACAGCTTCTTTGTAGTCGGGTGCAGCCCAGGGCTTTCGATTACCTCTTTGTAATAAGCAAATGTGTACTTGGTTGGAGCAGGGTGAACAACGTGCTTGACCTCCCGTTTTGAGCTGGTAGAGTCCATCTCATCTCTTCCTGCCATTATTTCATACAAGAGTTGTGCGTCAGAAACGGATGTTGTGAGTGGGCCGATTTGGTCAAAACTAGACGCAAATGCAATCAAACCATAGCGAGATATGCGACCATAAGTAGGTTTTAACCCTACGATTCCAGTGAATGCAGCCGGCTGACGAATAGACCCACCGGTATCTGAACCCAGAGAGGCCATACATAAACCGGCAGCTACGGCAGCAGCAGAGCCACCGGATGATCCACCGGGAACCAACGTGGGGTCGATGGGGTTTTTAACCGGGCCAAGAGGTGAGTTTTCATTTGAACTACCCATCGCAAACTCATCGCAGTTTAACCTTCCAATGATGATTGCTCCCTCATCGATAAGACGTTGAACGCATGTCGCAGTATAAAGCGACTCAAATCCGTCCAAAATTTTTGAAGCCGCTGATACTTTGTGACCACGGTAGCACATGTTGTCTTTCAGACCGATAATGGCTCCGGCAAGTTTACCGGGTTCGTTACCCGAGTTTATTTTATCATCAACGGCCTTAGCCAACTCAATTGCTGAGTCAGAAAACACCTCTAAAAATGCATTGTAATCATCCTGAGACTGTGCTTTGTCGATGTAATATTCTGCTAATTCTAATGCAGAACACTTACCGGTTATCAAGTCATTTCGCGTAGCCTCTATACTGATAAAAGAGTAATTATCTAATGCCAATGTGAGGAGGAATTAATCGTTGGATTTTTTATCGCTTGAATTTTGATCGTCTTTTGTGGCATCTTTAAACTCTTTCATGCCTTTACCAAGACCACGCATCAATTCAGGAATTTTTTTACCTCCAAAAAGCAGTAGCAATACTGCGATAATCAAAACTATTTGCCAAGGTCCTATACTTCCCATGTTGTGTTTATTGTGTAGTGCGAAGGTAACAAAGTGACAGCGAATGTAACGGCCACGGATGGGCTCATTATTTACTTATCGAGCACTTTTGGTACTTTGAAGTAGTCGCTGTCTTTTGAAGGGGCGTTTTTAAGAGCTTCAGCCTGGGTCAACTCCGAGCCTACTTCGTCTTTTCGAAGGCTCAGCGACTCGTCTGTCATGTAAATAAGTGGCTCAATATTTTCCGTATCAACGGTGTTTAATTTACCCACAAAGCCCAGCATTCTATTGAGGTCAACCTTTATGTTTTCCCGGTCTTTACCTTCAAACCTTAGGCGAGATAGCTCTGCCAGTTTATCGATTAAGTCATCATTTACTTCCATAACGTTCGATCAATGGTTTTTCTAAGATTGCAAAAGTATCATTACGCAAATCATTCACTGTTTTGCCTTGGTAATCTGATGGGTAAATGGCAGGGTGAATGATCACATGAGATGACCCCGGACTTCCCATTCGCTTTAATGCAGGGCCTGCCTGTAACCGCCTGAAGTTGTTCATGAATGTTACGGGAACAATCGGCACGTTTTTCTCCATGGCTATTTTGAAAGCACCGTTTTTAAACACCTTTAATTTTGGGGCGTTTGGCGGAATAGTTCCCTCGGGAAAAATGACGATATTATGACCCTTATCGAGTTCGTCTTTTGTTCGGTCATAAGCTTTTTGAGCTCCAGTTATGCTCGCTCTATCGACAGAAATATTCATACCCTTTGAAAAGAAGATATGAAAAAGAGGCCATTTATTCAGCTCCATTTTACCCATAAAAATAAAGTAGTCTTTGAAGACCCTATACATGGTGATGATGTCAAGATAAGAACTATGGTTAGGGCAAATAATGAATGGTTTCTCAGGAAGCTCAGCACGCTTTTCAATTTTCATCCAAATGCCAGGAATGGAAATCAACCACCACGCCCAGGTTTGCATTATTTTAAATGCCTTTGGCCATCGGGAAGGCCTATCCAATGCCCAGTTGAGTAGTGGGTAAAGCAGAATTAGTGTGGTGACGAAAAACAGGAAAAACCACACTTTCCAGATTACGCGTAACGGTTGTAAAATATAATGCACCATGCAAAGTTAACCTCAATTGCAGTGATTTGTGATGAAGCTATGGTTAAGCTGTGAAATATTGTAACGGAAAGTTTCAAATGACAGCTTTACATTTGGCCAAAATTCATTCGATGTCAAGAATTTTAACAGGAATACAAGCTACAGGGGTTCCTCATCTGGGAAATATTTTAGGCGCTATAAAGCCCGGGGTGGAGTTGGCGCAAAACCCTGATCATGAGGCATTTTTGTTCATTGCTAATCTCCACTCACTCACCGCCATAAAGGATGCAGCGTTGATCAAAGAAAACACTTATAGCGTTGCGGCAGCGTGGTTGGCTTTTGGTTTGGATACAGAGAAAAATACGTTTTATCGGCAAAGCGATGTTACGGAAGTTGCGGAGTTAATGTGGTACCTCAACTGCTTTACTCCTTTTCCAATGCTGGCAAATGCCCATAGCTTTAAGGATAAAAGCGAAAACTTAAAAGTGGTAAATGCTGGACTGTTTACCTACCCTGTGTTGATGGCTGCAGATATTTTACTCTATGATGCTGAATATGTGCCCGTTGGGAAGGATCAAAAACAACACCTTGAAATGACGAGAGATATTGCAGGAGCCTTTAATCATGAATATGGTGAGGTGTTAGTGCCGCCAGCGGCCGTAATTGATGAACGTGTAATGATTGTGCCGGGCACTGATGGTCGCAAGATGAGTAAGAGTTATGGTAATTTCATCGATGTGTTCTTGCCGGAAAAGAAGCTCAAAAAACAAGTCATGTCTATCATCACCGATAGCACCCCGCTTGAAGAGCCTAAGAACCCTGATGAGTGCAATGTTTTTGCGATTTATAACCTTTTGGGAAAAGAAACCCAAGTAAATGACTTGAGAAAAAAATACAGGACAGGCAACTTTGGGTATGGGCACGCAAAAACCGCCCTGTTTGAGCTGATCATGGATGAGTTTGCTTCACAACGCAGCGAGTATAGTCGATGGATGAGTGATAAGAGCGCATTAGACAACGAATTGATGAAAGGGGCTGAGAAGGCTAAGAATGTGGCCGTTGACACACTTACTCGTGTGCGGTCTGTTCTTGGGTATTAAGCTTTATGGAGAAACCCCATGCTTTCGTGCAAACTTTTCGTTGAGCGCTTTTTGGTGATTGTTTAAGTCGATGATGTGCCCATTGATAATTCCACAGGTGATATTATTGGTTGGAATATCTAATGCATCCCCTTCGCTGATAAAAAGGGTGGCGTTTTTTCCGGGTTCAAGGCTTCCATATGATTCATCGATGCCTAAAAGTTTAGCAGCATCCAAGGTCAAGGACTGAATGGCTCGTTCATAATCGAGACCATAATAAACAGCAGTGCCAACCTGAAACGGCAGGTTCCTGCTGATCATGGCCTCCATTGACCCGCTCGTTGCAAAGGATATATCAATCCCGACATCGGCCAACTGACCCGCGCGCTTAAAGGGCTCATCGACAGGAGAGTCATTGTGGTTGGGAAGCTTATGAACGCGATCGATCACAACAGGTATCTTGTTTTCTTTTAGTTCATTGGTTACTGCAACCGCCTCTTCCCCACCGACTATAGCCGTGCTTTCAATACCATAAGACCGGATAAACTGAATAGCATCGAGAATGCATTTAGCTTCATCAACCCTTATATAAAGCCGTTGAGTGCCTGAAAATAGACCAGACATCGCCTCAAAACGCAGGTTTTGGTGGGTTTTAACAGCTAATTTTTGATAGGCTTTTGCTTCATCAAAAAATGCATTGATCTCTCCGAGCTGATCTTTATATTTTTTATTGGTCTTCGCTTTTCCTGGATCGGCCCACCAACCAGATTGAGTGTACCGTTTTGGCCAGTTTAGAAACACTCCTTCATCCGCCCTTACGGTTGCTTCCTGCCAATTCCACCCATCAAAATGGACTACCGAAGAACCGCCTGAAATAATCCCGCCTGTTGGGGCGATTTGAGCCATTAGCACACCATTGGTGCGTACTGTGGAAATAATTTTTGATTCTGAATTAAAAGCGGGCAGCGCATTTACGTTTGGTAAAAAGTCGCCTGTTTCGTCATAATCATTAGAAGCCTTTACCGCACCGATTTCGGTTAATCCAAGCCTGCTATCCATTATGATAAAACCGGGATATATCTCTTTTCCATCGGCATTTATAATCGTGTCATAATCGGCCTCATTTATTCTAGTGGTAGTAACATCAGCGACCCGTGAAATTTCGTGTCCATTTATTTCTATGTAGCCATTGTCGATTACCTCTCCATTGCCAACATGTATTTTACCATAACGAATTAAAACAGTCCCAGAAAGTTCGACTCCTAAAGAGGAAGTTTGCGAGTAGGCAGGGTAATAAAAACTCCAAAGGCCTATAAACAGAAATAATAGCTTTTTCATTCGGTGCAGTAATCTTCTAAAATAGTGTCGCAATGGTATTCAACTTCCTTGGTCTTCTCAGCTTTTCGCTTTTTATCGCTTTTATCCTTGATCATCTCAGCGATGATTCTGGCGCGTTCTTGCTCGTTTCGCTTTTCGAGGCTTGGCTGGTCGTTTAGGTCAAAGTATTTTATTCCCTCAATAAACGTTTTTTCTGCCTTTGAATAAACAGAAAGCGGATGTCCTGACCACATAACTAGATCTGCATCTTTCCCCACCTCAATGCTTCCCATTCGATGGTCAAGTCGCAGTGCTTTTGCAGGGTTTATGGTTATCATTTTCAAAGCTTCTTCTTGGCTTATACCTCCATATTTTATTGTTTTTGCTGCTTCTTGATTAAGTCGTCTTCCCATTTCGGCATCATCAGAGTTTATCGCAGTATTTACACCAACCTTTGTAAGCAACGCAGCATTATATGGAATGGCATCATTAACTTCAAATTTATAAGCCCACCAATCAGAGAATGTAGAAGCGTTAGCGCCATGAGCCTTTAGCTCAGGAGCTACTTTATAGCCTTCTAAAATATGAGTAAAGGTGTTCACCGTAAAATCAAATCGGTCTGCCACGCTCATCAGCATTAGAATTTCAGATTGTACGTATGAGTGACAACTGATAAAACGTTGTTGGTTCAAAATTTCAACCAAAGCATCAAGTTCTAAGTCTTTTCGTTGTTTATCTGCTGTCTCTGAGGTGTAAGGGGTTTTTCTTTTCCGTTGTGTTTTCTGCTCCGTGTTTTTGGATTGCATCATTTCATCATATTCTTTTGCCCTTGTAAATGCATCAACAAAAGTTTGTTCGACACCCATTCTCGTGAGTGGAAATCGATCACCAGGGTCTCGTCTATTTGAGCGTTTAACATTTTCACCAAGCGCAAACTTTATGAAACCAGGAGCATCATTGATTAATAACTCTTCAGCAGATTTACCCCACTTCAGCTTTATCAGTGCGCTTTGTCCACCGATAGGGTTTGCTGATCCGTGTAAAAGTTGTGCTGCTGTAACCCCACCGGATAAATGTCTGTAAATATGTATGTTCCATGGGTTGATCGCGTCCGAAATTCTTACTTCAGCCGATGATGATTGAGCCCATTCATTTACACCACCTCTAATGGCAATATGAGAATGCTCGTCAATTATACCTGGAGTCACATGCTTACCTTTAGCATCGATTCGCTTGAGGTCGGCTGGATACATCATGCCTTTTCCTACTGCTTTTATCTTTCCGTCTTTCACCCAAATATCTGATAAGTTTAAAAGACCTGTGTCTGCGCATGTCCAAACCATAGCATTGGTGATAACAAAATCAGACTGTTCAGGAAGTGAATCAAACCCGAAAGCCATATTAGGAAACCATGGTTCAGGAATATATACCGAATCGTTTTGAACTTTTTCATCAGGCTTGATAGGTTTGCTTTTACGGTCTTTTATGGCAGCCCAACTGATCCAGTTTCCATTACCATCTTGCCCACGTCCATCCCATATTGTTCCACTCAAACTGATTTTGCCGCTAAGCCGATATAAACTCGAACCTTCTTTTTCTGTTAAAACCAACGAGATAAGACCTTCTTGGTTTTTCACAATTGTGTTAAACGAGGCGCTGTCGCTATTTCGTTTAGCCTCTGCTTTGATGCCCTTTTCTGAAACTTCGTTTACTTCTATGGTAAACTCCACGCTATCAACGACCAGGTTGTAACGACCAACCAATGCGTTATTTGGTCGGGTCTTATTAAACACCTCTTTTCCTTTGTTCCAATGAGAGCTTATTTCAAATGCTTCATCATCGAAAGGTTTTGTTGAGATAAAAAAGTTGGCAAACTTGCCTGTTTCAAGAGAGCCAATTAGGTTGTCGATACCTAGAAACGAAGCTGGGGTGAGTGTTAGCATTCTCAACACTTCATCATGAGTTAGTGGTGAGGCAGCAATTTTTTGTAGATTTTTGATAAATGATTTACCCGAAGAAATGGTGTCGCGACTCAAGGCAACTTCTGCCCCGCGTTGACTTAAAAAATACGCGTTGTAAGGCGCGGCCTCCCAATGCTTGAGTTGTGATAAGGAAACGTTTCGAGCATCATACGGGTCGTTTACATCAAAGGCCTCTGGAAGGTATGCCGGTATAATTACTTTATCTCCGTCAAGCAGTTCATCTTTCATCAAATACTCTTTTCCGGTACCTTTTATTATGAAGGGTAAATCGAACTCATCTGAAATGTCCTTAACGTTTCTCCAAGAAAGGGCATGGTTTAGTTCGAATATAGCAGTCTTGTCGTTCAGCAGCTCATTTACAGAAATCAATGAGGGGTTAAACTCATCAACAAACGCGGAGTTTTGTTCATACCACATGGCATCGTAAAAGCTTTGCCTGATCAAGGCAACAGCCCCAATGTGTGAAGATGGGTAGTCGCTAGCGCTGCTTCCTTTATCAAAGCTAAGGTGGTGTAGTTTGGAAGCCACTATCAGGGCTTCATTAGGCTTCTCGATGCCAAGATGAAAAACTTCATTTGTTCCTCTCATGATGCCATCGCGGTGATGCGCGCTAACAATACCAATGCCGCTTGAAAGCCAATCCTTTTTTTTCTTTTCATCGACCGGAAACGCTTGATCGTAATGATGTTCCGGATGAATGGCTGGGTTCCAATTACTAGCGGTTGAAGCTTTTTTCTTTGGCTGCGGTTGTTCCTTTTTAGAGTAGTTGATTCCGGCATATGCATCTATGAACGAAGGATAAATCACCAAACCTTCACAGTTGTGAAGAACAGATCCTTCCGGAATGGTGAGGTTATCGCCCACATCAACAACCTTTCCTTCTTTGATGATAAGGACACCCTTTTCATAACTTTTTGAGGGGGAGGCATAAATCTTCGCGTTGATGAAGGCGTGGAATGTTTCCCGCTGATCATGAACTCCGTTTACCGGAAATGTTTGCTGACCTATTGCGTTTTGAAAAATCAAAACCAAAAAAACCGAAAGGAGAAGTTTAAACATATAGCGGCCAAAGTTAATGCGGATAATGCATGTAACTTGAGGCTATTTATAAAGGTTTTTTCGAATAGTCTAAATCCTTTTTGGTGCTGTGGCTTTATACTCTAATTTTGGGAACAAATTGAACATCATGATCACAGGCCTTACTCATTTACACAGCTCATTCAGGTACCTTGTTTTGCTTTTCATCATTTTGTCGATTGTAGATGCTATAAGCGGCATGAGTAGTGGTAAAGCCTATAAAAAATCGAGCAGAATTTTTGCATTGTTAGGCTTGATATTTACTCATATACAGCTATTGGTTGGTTTGCTTCTATATTTTTTAGGAGCGAAAGGGTTTAATGCTTTGATGAACGCGGAGGGCGTGATGAAAGATGCCGCTTTGCGGTTTTATGCTCTCGAGCATATTACGTTAATGATCGTGGCAGTAGTTTTGATTACTATGGGCTATAGTAAAGCAAAAAAATTAGAAGATGCAAAACGAAAGTTTAAGACAATTGCTATTTTTTATGGTATTGCCTTGCTGATCATATTTGTCATGATTCCGTGGCCTTTTCTGAAAGAATTTGGTTCATGGATTTAATCAAACAACGGCACCACACTCAAAAAACGGGAATTATACTTTGAGCGCAGAACCATTTTCAACGGCAGGCATCCCAGAACGGGCTGTGTTGGTCGGGTTATCTCATAAAGATCAATCGGCAGAAAAGCTCGAGGAGTACCTGGAAGAATTGGATTTTTTAGCCACTACTCTTGGGTTACAAACTCAGAAGAAGTTTACCCAGAACCTTGAAAATCCAAATCCCGCAACATTTATAGGAAGCGGAAAGCTGAATGAGGTAAAGGCTTATGTCAAAGAAAACGATATTGATGTCATCGTTTTTGATGATGACCTTTCTCCGTCTCAAATCAGAAACATTGAAAAGGAGCTTCAGAAAAAGATCTATGACAGAAGCTTACTGATTTTGGATATTTTTCAGTCTCGCGCACAAACCTCTCAGGCTAAAACGCAGGTGGAACTAGCACGTTATGAATACTTGTTGCCCCGACTTACAAGAATGTGGACTCACCTGGAGCGTCAGCGTGGAGGAACTTCTACCAGAGGTGGTGCTGGAGAAAAAGAGATTGAAACAGACCGCAGGATGATCCGCAACCAAATTGCGATTCTCAAAAAGAAGTTGGAGAAAATTGACAAGCAAATGCGCACTCAAAGGGGAAACCGGGGCAGCATGGTCAGGGTGGCGCTTGTGGGTTATACCAACGTGGGAAAGTCAACGATCATGAACCTAATGTCAAAAAGTGAAGTGTTTGCAGAGAACAAGCTTTTCGCCACGCTGGATACTACGGTGAGAAAAGTAGTAATTGAGA
>JBBDRU010000224.1:0-4781 GCA_040905305.1 Salibacteraceae bacterium
AGACCCAACTGAGTGGATATTCTGTGCAACCTGCGTTAAACGTTCTCGTAATTCCAGAATAAATAATTGTATCACTCTCTTGAATTATAGCTTGGGAGGGACAATAGAGGGTCTTTACTTCTTCAGGACTAAGTGCTCGATTATAAACCCGTGCTTCATCAATTTGACCCTGAAAAAATTGATTGATCGTTGACCTACCTGCACCTATGACTAAGTTTGGGTTTGCATTCGATGCACTTCCACCCCCAAAACCAGTTCCAGTTAAAACGTGATTTCCGTTCAAATAATAACGTGTTATTAAATTATCGCGAATCAAGGTGATATGATTCCAAGTATTGATCGGAGCGTCATTGGATATGACTTCCGCACCACCACTCGATGCTTTTAGGTATAACTCACCATTATTATACCAAGCCCCTGAGCTGCCATAAGTGTTGTTATTATCATCATGTGCAAATATGAACTTCGCACTGTTGCCTGAGCCAGATGTATTGGTTGCCCTGAACCAGAAAGAGAAGGTTTTATGATTGTAATCAAAATTATGTTCCACTTCTATATGGTCGTTCCCATCGAAATTATAGGCACTGTTTACATTACCGAAACGATCAATGGTTGAAGTAGCCCCACTAAGTGTAATATTTGTTTGTAGCGTTCCTGCATTGAAAGGGCTTCCTGACATGGGTATATAGAGCAACAGGCTGTCAATTGTAGAACCTGAAGTGAGGCAATTTAAGGGCTCTACTACTATGAAAACGGTATCATAATTCGTGCAAAACCCATCGGTTGAAGCCAAGACTACAGTATCAATACCTTCATTCATAAAAGAATGACTGTATATCGAGTCGTTTGATACTGTCAATCCATTTACAGACCATGATGTGTTATAAACATTGCATTCTGAATGGAAGGTCAGTTGTTCACCGCTTTCAATTAATGTGTCGTTTTCGGTGATTTTAGCCAAAGCAGGACAATAAAGGGTTTTTACTTCCTCTGCATCGAGCACTCGGTCAAATACTCTTATATCATCGATTTTTCCGTCAAAAAATTCGTTGTAGGCACGGGAGCAACCCACAATAAAATTAAAGTTCGCCAGGCTTGAACTTCCCGCGTTTGAGGCAGTTCCCGTATAAACTAACTGACCGTTTACATAGCCATAGGTGTTGGTTGCATCACGCTGAACAACTGCATGATACCATTGGCCGGTAGAAATTGGGTTTTGCAAAACAGCTCCACCATCTCCACCGCCATTACCACGTAATTGACTATTGATCACGCTTAAACCTATTGAACCATAAGTGAAGGCATTGTGATCCATATTAAAAACACGAGATGAGCCCGAAACAGCGTCAGCATAAAACCATAAGGAAACGGTTCGTTCTTGATAATCAAGGTTGGTATCGGGGTTTTCATATTCAATATAGTCGTTTGTGCCGTCAAACTGATAAGCTCTACCAGTGCTACCAAATCGGTCTGACGTAGGGGTAGCTCCATAAACAAAAGCATCGTATTCGCTTGGACTTAAATCATTGGCGTTTCCAGACATTACGTAGTGTAGCCGAAGTCCGTCTTGCAAGGCGTTAGGGATTAGGCAATTCGGTGGGTCAACCATTACTTGAATTGTATCGTATTCTCCACAAAAGCCGTCTGACCCATAAGCCACAACTTCATAAACACCCGCTGAATCAAATAAGTGCACAAATGAGCTGTCTGAATTCATGTAGGTACCGTTGATATACCACGCCATGGTGTCTATTTCATAAGCATCGTTTGAGAAGGTGATGGTGGAGTTTATGTCTATTGTGGTGTCGTTAATATTTATGTTTGGAGCCGTTGGGCAATATAACGCCATGACTTCTACAGGAGAAAGAACGCGGTTATAAACTCGGACTTCATCCACTTTACCTTTATGAAATCTCGTTGTCATATTGCGATGCACACCGATTAACATGTTCAGGTTTGGATTAGTCGTACTACCATTATTATTGGAATTTGATTGACCAACATATTGACCATTCACATAATAATTATTTGTGGCGCCATCCCTTACAATAACAACATGATACCAAGTATTGATTTGTGGATTATTGATAATTGTTATGCTGGCTGGACTTGTGCCGGCAGCAGTGGCATTGAAGTAACCGGAATTATGTAGAGCGATAAAAAACGAACCATAATTCATTGTTTGGGCATCATTTACCAATACAATGCCTCCCCCTGATAAAGTTTCAGTTGTTAACCAACAAGAAACAGATCTATAGTTATAATCAAATGTGGTTTGGCTATTTATCCAATCATTGATTCCATCGAATTCATAAGCCGAGCTTGTGTCTCCAAAACGATTGGTTGTTGTTGATACACCACCATTTACCACACCATGATAGCTGTTCGTACTTGAGTCGCCAGCGTTCCCATCAAATGGATAGTACAATTGAAGGCTGTCCTGCAGAGTCGACTGACCGTAACTAGTTTGAAAAAAAACAATGATCAAAAACGAAATAAGTAGGCAATTAAAACGGAAAGTCATAAGATTTAGTTAAGGTGTTAATGGAAAACGTAATCCGTGCAAGAATAGTTGGCTGTTAACTAGATCAAACTTAAGAAAATTTTATGTTTTGGATTTAAATCAGGGTGTTTGTAGCGCTGAAAAAGAGTTACTATTGCATTTGCTCTCACAATTATATAGGGTGCGATACGTATAAATTAAAGCGATTATTTTGCTGATAAACAAGCTTTTACATTTCTATCCTAATAAGTATCTATTTTCTCATATTTCATCGAGGAAATATTATCTCTCATATTGCTTTGAACATAAAGCGCTGTGGTTTCGAGTTTATAAAGTTGCAACGCGCACAATTAACCAAAGACTGATCAACTCATCTAGTGGTAATTATGTTTACAGCTCTCCAGTAGGTTATTTACCTTGGAGGTATGAAGACTACTTCAAGTTTGCTTTTGTAAGGAATCCACTAGATCGCTTTGTTAGTGGTTGGAAGGATAAGGTTCTGAATCAGAATTACTATCAATTCTCAATTGAGGAGCATGAACTGATGAAAAATATCGAAACATTTATCGAGTGGGTTTCTAAGTTTGATTTGGAACAATCTGATGAGCACTTGAGAGCTCAATATTCACTTATAGATTTGAATAACTTGGATTTTTTAGGAAGGTTCGAAAACTTCGAAAACGATTTTAAAATTGTATCGGATAGACTCGGGTTAAGACCGTATTCCAAAGAGAAGCTTAATCAATCTGGTAGAGGACAAATAAGTCTTACGAATGAGCAAAAGCATAAGATAGCCCGTCTTTATGAAAAGGATATCAGGATATTTTACCCTGAGCTAATTGACCTTCTTTAATGCCAATTCTGATACTTTTTGAGTGATTTGACTATAGACTCTATCCTCCTTCAGAATTTCATTTTTAATCGATTGAATTTCATTTTTTGAAAGTTGAGTTTTCCATTTATTAATTGGATTTCCCTTTGTGCTGGTGTTCAGTTTTTTAGCGGCTGATTCCTTTATTTGCTCTTCTAGGTCCCCATACTTGTCTTTTAAACCTAGGAAATTGAAAATTCGAGCTAATTCTTTTTCTTGATTTAGGATCAGGTCTTCATATTTCAGAACTAGATATTGACGAGGTTCCAAAAGCTGAATTTCTTCTAACGCAACCTTGTTTAGTCTCATCCACATTTTTGGGATAACACTGAAGTTCTCAGGAAAGCACTTTTTGCTATCTGGCATGGGTTTCAGACCAGTCTTGTTCGTTATGCTCCAACAATCATATGGATCATCTGTAATGCATTTAATTTTTCGATTTTTTTTAAAATGAAACTTCAAACTAGCCGACTGGGCGTAAATATCTCGAACGATCAATATAAACTTGGCTCCCGGAAAGAGTGCATTTACATACCTGGTCTTATTCATTAAGTGCGGGCTTTTGTTCATTGGTATAATGTTGTCCCAATCGTATTTTACCCTGAATAAATTGGTTTCACTTTTTTTCGCCATACGCATTAAATGGCGTTTAAATGACTTTCCCTCATTGATGTAATTGCTGAAATAATTCGTCATCTGATAGGTATAGAAAGGGGAGGCGTCTTCTTCGGTAAGGTGAGGGCAGTGTCCTTTGATCGGAGCTCCTCCAATGTCTGTCCAAACTTGATTGAGCTCTGCACCAATTTTAAAAAGCTGAGGATGAGATGCTAGCTTATTCACCAAGTAGGTTGTTCCACTTCGCATGCAACCTGTGATGAATAGCGGTGGGTTTAACATTTTTGCCTCCGGTTCACCATGTGTTCTAAAAAGATCTCTTAGTGTATCATTGAGTTTTACCATCAGTTATATCCCAATTTATGTAAGTAATGATCTAGTTCTCTGTTAATTAGCTCTATTTCAGGTTTTGAAAATGCGGTTTTATACCTTCCAATGTTATGGCTGCCTAAATCCAATTCAAACATCTGCTTCTCTGAATCCAAACCGAAAAACAAGGAAATTTCTTCAATAGTTTCGGTGGGGTTTTCTATTAATTTTTCAAACCGAACCACCTTTATGCGCCCGGTGTCACACTTTCTTTCTTCCAAAAACCATTTGTCCATAATTTGCTTATACCAAACGATCAAGTGTTTGACATTGCTTGGTGTCCATCGCTGGTTTTGAGCAGAGGCTAAGACATCAAGAGGTGATCTTACGATGTGCAATAGCTTTGAATTAGGGTATAAGTCGAGTATATCAGAAGCAAATAGAATGTTGTAGGTGTTGTCTTCTAAGAAAACAGATTTGTTC
>JBBDRU010000225.1:0-4760 GCA_040905305.1 Salibacteraceae bacterium
TCAGGTGACAGGGTGTTTTAGGAAGCTGTATGGTTTATTGTCACTTCGAGTGTTTCTCGAAGCCTTAGCGGAGAAAAACGTATCGAGAAGGACATTGGAGGATTTTACTGGTCGTTTTCCTGTTCAGGCGGGGATACGATCGGTAGCCGCTATACTAGAGGTAACCCTTTTCTCACGATCACTCGAACTGACAAGGGCTGGTTTTGTTCTCTCCGCTCTCGCTCCCGCACTCACACCCACTCTGTCCCTGCTGGTCTTCCTTACTCTTCTATTTTCTCTTCTTCCTTGATCGGCTTTCGGAAAGCAAATGATCCATCAAAAATATCGAGTACCAAATCTTGTCCGCGCTGAACCTTTCCAGCCAGCAGTTGCTTACTGAGTTCATTCAACACATTCTTCTGGATTAATCGCTTGATGGGGCGTGCTCCAAACTGAGGGTCAAATCCTTGCTCACTCAGGTAATCGACAACCTCATCTGTTGCAGTGAGGCGAATATCCTGCTCCTTCAAATGCGCAACCAAATGCTTCAGGTGCATTTTAACGATGGCTTTCACATCCTTTTTGTTAAGCGGTTTGAAGATGATGGTCTCGTCAATTCGGTTCAAAAACTCAGGCTTTAAGGACGAACGCAACATTTCGCGCATTTCCACATCGGTTCTTGCCATCACACTATCCAGTTCAGCGTCTTTTGCTCCATCAAAATTGCGATGAATGATATCTGAACCAAGGTTTGATGTCATGATAATGATGGTATTCTTGAAATTCGCTACCCTGCCTTTGTTATCGGTCAATCGACCATCATCCAATACTTGCAGCAGAATGTTAAACACATCGGGGTGCGCTTTTTCAATTTCATCGAGCAAGATGACAGAATAAGGTTTTCTGCGCACTGCTTCGGTAAGTTGACCACCTTCATCATAACCGACATATCCCGGAGGTGCTCCCACCAATCGGCTTACGGCATGCCTTTCCTGATACTCACTCATATCAATGCGTGTCATGGCATTTTCATTATCGAAAAGGTATTCAGCAAGGGCTTTCGCAAGTTCTGTTTTCCCTACACCGGTAGTTCCGAGAAAAATGAATGACCCGATCGGTCGATTCATGTCTTGTAATCCACTTCTGCTTCTGCGTACCGCATCTGAAACAGCCTCGATAGCTTCATCCTGACTTACCACACGCTTATGCAATACATCTTCGAGGTGAAGCAGTTTCTCAGCTTCGCTTTGCAACATTTTGGTTACCGGAATCCCCGTCCATTTCGCCACCACCTCTGCAATGTCTTCTGCATCAACTTCCTCTTTGATCATGCGCAACCCTGATTCACTCATTTCAGCCCATTGCTCTTCAAGTGATTTCAATGTGGTTTCAGCCTCAGAAATTTTTCCATAACGCAATTCAGCGACTCGCCCCAAATCTCCTTGGCGTTCAGCTTGTTCGGCCTCCAACTTCAGTTCTTCAATGCTTTTCTTTTGATTTTGAATGCCTTCGACCACTTCTTTTTCGCCTTCCCATTTGGCCTTTAGCGAATCTCGCTTCTCCTTCAGATCAGCTATTTGTCGATTCAAATCGTCCAACTTTTTTTGGTCATTTTCACGCTTAATTGCCTCCCGCTCAATTTCCAGTTGGCGCAGTTTTCGTTCTACTTCATCCAGCTCAACAGGCATGCTATTGATCTGCATTCTCAATTTTGAAGCCGCTTCATCAATAAGGTCTATGGCCTTATCAGGTAAAAAACGATCCGTGATATAGCGTTGACTTAACTGAACTGCTCCGATGATCGCTTCATCTTTGATACGCACCTTATGATGCATCTCATAGCGTTCTTTCAATCCGCGCAATATACTGATGGCATCATCCTCTGCCGGTTCGTTGACCATCACGGTTTGAAACCGTCTCTCGAGCGCTTTGTCTTTTTCAAAATACTTTTGATACTCGCTCAATGTTGTTGCCCCAACAGCCCGCAATTCACCTCTTGCAAGTGCTGGTTTTAAAATATTTGCGGCATCCATCGCTCCATCACCTTTTCCGGCACCAACTAGTGTGTGAATCTCATCGATAAACAACACGATTTGACCATCACTTCCAGTAACCTCTTTCACAACAGCCTTGAGTCGCTCTTCAAATTCGCCTTTGTATTTAGCTCCTGCGACCAACGCGCCCATATCTAAGCTGTAAAATTCTTTATCTTTTAGGTTTTCAGGCACGTCTCCATTAACGATTCGATGGGCTATACCTTCAGCAATCGCTGTTTTTCCTACACCGGGTTCTCCGATCAAAATAGGGTTGTTCTTGGTTCTGCGCGACAAAATTTGAAGCACGCGTCTGATTTCCTCATCGCGGCCAATCACCGGATCAAGCTTTCCATTTCTGGCTTGCTCGTTGAGGTGAATGGCATACTTGCCTAACGCATTGTAGGTGTCTTCCGCGCTTTGAGACGTTACTTTAGCTCCTTTGCGCAGTTCAGCGATTGCCTTCTTTAATTCAGACGCAGTGATTCCACTGTCTTTCATCAATGATATGGCCTGATCATTTACTTCCAATAATCCCAACAAAATGTGCTCGATGGACACAAACTCATCGCCAAATTCTTTGATTTTTTCCTGAGCTTTCGCCAGTGCCTGGTTGGCTTTTTGACTTAAATACTGGTTTCCGCCATCCACTTTTGGAAGCGATTCAATCATACTATCCAGCGCTTGCACGACCATGCCGTGATTTACTCCCAGTTTCTTAAACAGATAAGGCGTTACGTTTTCATCTACTTCGATCACTCCTTTTAAGATGTGTGAAGGCTCGATGGACTGATGTCCTTTCGTCATAGCAATTTGCTGTGCCTGCTGCACCGCTTCCTGCGCTTTAATGGTAAACTTGTTTAAATTCATATCGGTTTTTTTTTCAATCCTTTTAAGGCATTGAACCTTCCAACAAGTTTATCGGCCTATTGGAGAGCTCAACGCGTTTGCATCGGAAAATCAAACCATGAGCCAAAGCTATAAAAGCACTGATTCCAAGACATTTTGTCGTAAAAGATCGAAAACAAAAGCCAAAATGGCTGAATGCATCGCCTTCGGATCAATAAGGGATTGTCCACTCCAAGCCCAAACGAAACCATCTACCGGGCATGGGAGCATTTGCCGCTTCGATGTAGTCGGTGTTCAACATGTTGGTCGCATCAATCCAGGTTTTGATGTTATTTCTTGCATACTGCAAGCGCACATCTGCCAGCCAATAGGATTTATAGGATTGTCGATCGAGGTAACGGCCCGTAAGCGACAAAGAAAGGTTCTTTTTAAAAGCAATCACACCTTGCGCACTCACTTGATGGCGAAGGTTATTCAATGCATAACGGGAAAGCACTTCTTCAGCTGAAGTAATATTCATATCAAGGTAAGTATAGCCCAGCCTTATCAAGCCGAAACTAAGATCAGACGAAACTATTGGGAGCATACTTCGCATTTCATAGTTCACCTCGACCCCGTTGGTAACTACCGTTTCGTAATTCTCAGGACGCCATGGCTCACTGATGCTATCACGCACCCAATCGATCAAATCATTTGAAAGCTGACGAAACGCGCTTACCTGAAAAAAATGTAAGCCTTCATTGAATTTAACACCCGTTTCGTAATTGGTGCTTTGCTCAGGTTTGAGGTCAGCATTTCCAATATTTGTTGGGCCTACGTAATACAAATCAGTAAATGTTGGTATGCGAAAAGATTGTCCTGCATTTGCAAATAGTGAGAAGTGCTCGTTCATGCTAAAATGCATGGAAGCAGAAGGTAAAATTTGTGTTCCGAAATCAGTTGAGTTATTTATATAAGCACCAGTATTGATCGATAAGTGCTCATTCAGCAACCACAAGCGGTGCTCTAGGAATGCACCATAATTATCTCTAACGCGCAAACCCAAATTATTGCTATTGATGGCTTCATGACGGTATTCCAGCCCTGCTCCCAGAGTGCCCTGTGCATACGTATGCGAAACATGTATTTCACCGCCTTCAACATCGGTGCGGTGTCGATTTTGAAAAATTTCAGGCTGATCCCTGAAAAGGGTGTAGGTATCGAAATTCTTTCTACTGTAAACCTTACTGCGCACGGTAGTTGGACCAAATCGAATAGCATGCTGAACAGCGCCCATAATCGTGCTGACTTGTTCTTCACTGCTGGCATCGATCGGGTAAGCGTAAAACCCGCTTGCTCCAAAATCGTTTTGGGCAGCCATAGCCATCACGTTGAATTCACCCACTTTGCTGTTCATATTTCCCTGATAAAAAGCGGTATTTCTGTTGAGGTCCGTGTTCTCGCGATAGCCGCCTGATTGCGTTCGAGAAACACTTACCAAATGCCGTGATTTGTCTCCGCCAAAATTGACAGCTCCTTCGGCTTGATAACCCGCATAAGGCGCGTTTGGCCATTTGGCGTCTTCTGACTGGCCAACAATGGTTCTTACTACCGCCTGGTTTTCATCGGTAGGTTTCGTAATGATATTGATCACTCCGCTGAAGGTGTTTAAGCCATAGCGTGCCGCAGCAGGACCTTTGATCACTTCGATCTGACGAATTGAAGAAACATCTATTCCTAAATTTAAATTGTGATGCCCGGTTTGCGGGTCGTTCATTTTGATTCCATTCACCAATATAAGCGTTTGATCAAAAGTTCCTCCGCGCAGGCTAACATCAGCTTGGGCACCCCAAGCTCCACGTTGCCTGAAATCAACCCCTGCAATGTGCTGCAACAAATCGTTTAAATTTTGTGCCGGCA
>JBBDRU010000226.1:0-4752 GCA_040905305.1 Salibacteraceae bacterium
CTGAGGTCATCTGTAAGCTGATCGTCATAGCCTAGCTTGAAATAAGGAGATGGCATATTGTTTTTTGTGCCTTTGATCGTGCTTTGATTCAAGTTTCCATTAGAAACACCAGCCATTGCCAGCACACCCGACTTTCTGAACAGCACCTCGGCAAAAGCCTCAGTGGTGAAACCATCCATGATGTAGTTTCCTACAAAAGGGTTAAAAATCGCGCGACCGTTATCGGTTCTTCTGAAGTGTGCGTCACCATAATTGATTTCGTCAAGACCAACTTTCACGGTCACCATTTCCATTACCCCAGATAGCAATCCGTCACTGATAAAGTCGAGTTTATCTACTTGTAAATAGCCTCCTTTCACCCATGCCTCCGGGTGGTGTTTTGATGAAAGGTAGGTTCTTAAATGCATGCGTAATCCATCGGCAAACTGTACATCTAGATTTAGGTTGGCAGTTGGTAAATTCATATTGCTGCCAAGTGTTACGAGCGTGTCAACACCAAATGCAGATGCAGCAACAGCATCTCTAGAAGCCAGGTTTGATTGGGTTATGGATTGAAACTGGAGTGCAAAATCACCTCCAACGCGCACTTTCATGCCATCAAATTCAACATCGTTTTTAGGATCTTCAAACATATGAAGGCCGCGCTGATCGTTAGGCCTCCAGTTTTGTAGTTTGTCGTATTCAGATAAATTATCTTGTGCAATGGCAGTTATTCCAAATGCGAGCGAAATTATTAGAGCGATTCGTTTCATATATATAGTTTCTTAAGTTATTATTTAGTTAAAAGATGTTTCAAAATGCACTTCCACATCCTTTCCCACTGTCATGGCTCCAAACATGATACTTGGAGGTTCAATTCCGTATAGCGTCATGTCGATGCTCTTTTTACCCTCACATTTCAATGACTTATTGTGGTAGGTGCAATTTGTGCTGATTTGCTCTTCCCTTGATTGGCCGGCAATGCTCATGGTTCCATTGGCCAGCACCTTATATCCTGCTGTGGTTTTGTTTACGCTGATATCTGTGGCCTCAAACTCAATGTTGGGGTGAGATTTGCTTTTTAATGCTTCATAGGTATATTCATCCATGGTGGATTTTCCGCTTTTGATTGATTCTGCCTTTGTGTTGAAGTGAAGTGAACTAATCGCAGTTATCTCGCCATTCACCTCATTGATCTCAACGATTCCTGACGGGCTTTCACAATGCTCAGACCAGTCGTGCACATTGCTTGTCCCATAAATGGAAAGGGTAGAATTGGGGTTCATCTGTAAACTTTGCCCCTGAGTTATCATTGGAAGTATCAACATTAAAATGGGGGCAATCTTGATCACGTGAATCCTTGTTTCTATCATGGTGCAAAGATCAATCAGCCATAGGTTTTAACTAATGTTGATAATCATCTCAATAAATGAGTTAAATCATCCATAGCCCTGATAAACCAAGTCTTCGTTTAGATGTTTGAATATATGTGATGTATCATTGCACTACCTAATACTTTATTTTGGAAAACACACTCGAATTTGCTCAAGGTCAGGATGCCAGTGATGAATTGGCATTGTTCAGAAGTCGCTTTTATATCCCTGAAATCAGCGGTAAGCCAAGCATTTATTTTACCGGGAATAGTCTAGGGCTGCAGCCTAAATCTGCCGAGACTTTTTTAAAACAAGAACTCGAAGATTGGCAGCGTTTTGGCGTGGAAGGTCACTTCGAAGCGCGCAGACCGTGGTATTCTTACCACGAGTTTTTCAGCGATCACTTGGCTTACATTGTTGGCGCTAAATCCACAGAAGTAGTGGCAATGGGTTCGCTCACGGCTAATCTGCACAGCCTCATGGTAAGCTTTTATCGTCCGAGTGAGACGCGCAACGTGATTTTATGCGAAAAGAAAGCCTTCCCGTCCGATTCATATGCATTGCAATCTCAGGCCAAACTTCACGGCTTTGATCCGCAAGACGTGATCGTAGAAATGGAGCCGAAGCAAGGTTCTGCACACATCACTGAAGACGCTATCATCGAGAAGATTTATGAATTGGGGGATCAACTCGCAATGGTGATGATTGGTGGAGTGAATTACTATAGCGGACAAGTTTTCGACATGTCTGTGATCGCTGATGCAGCCCATAAAGTAGGTGCTACTTGTGGGTTTGATCTTGCGCATGGCGTTGGCAATATCGAACTCAGATTGCACGAGTGGCAGGTAGATTTTGCGGCTTGGTGTACTTACAAATACTTGAACAGCGGTCCGGGTTCAGTGGGCGGCATTTTTGTACACGAAAATCACCATAAACGGAAGCTGCCCATTTTGGCCGGTTGGTGGGGACACGACAAGGAAAAGCGTTTTTTAATGGAGCCTGAGTTTGTTCCTATGCAAAGTGCCGAAGCATGGCAAATGAGCAACGCCCCAGTGTTTAACATGGCAATTCACCTGGCTTCACTAGAAATATTCAGAGAAGCAAGCATGGAAAAATTGTGGGCAAAAAGTCGTCCACTTACTGATTTTCTTGAGTTTGTGATTTTGGATGTGGCCAATGAAACAGGAGCTGATTTAGAGATCATCACACCAAAAGAACATCACCGTAGAGGTTGCCAGATCAGCGTGGTGGCGCATGGCTATGGTCGAAAATTGTTTGACGACATTACCAAAGCCGGAGTAATTTCCGATTGGCGCGAGCCAAACGTTATTCGCATGGCACCCGTGCCGCTGTATAACTCATTTGAAGATGTATTTCGCTTTGGTGAAATACTTAAAGCGGCTTTGAAGTAAATTTGAGGTATGAGCAAGAAATTAATTTGGAAGGCTTTTGAAGCACATGAAGATCAGGCTGAATATGTTCAAATGCGGTATGATATACTAACCGTTGAGAAACGGATAAAGCGATTCTTTGATGTTTGGGATATGATTAGAGCATTAAACTCGTCAAAACATCAGTGTGATGGTTTCGCACTAAAAAGGAACAAATGATATTAGGACAGCCGCTTTTTGAAGAATTTGCATCAGTCATGAATGCACATGGTGTTAGGTATCTAATTGTTGGCGGATTGGCTGTTGTTATTCATGGATATATGCGCACTACGGGCGATGTTGATCTTTGGGTGGAAAATACCAATGAAAATATTTCGAGGATGAAAGATGTATTTTTGGAAATGGGTTATTCGAGCGTGCAGGTAGATGACGCTACAAATCATTATAAAGAAGGTAAGAAAGTAACCGTTTACCTAGATGCTGATTCAGAAATTCCTATTGAATTCATGCCGATTTATGCAACAAGTGTTTCTTTCGAAAAAGCTTGGGAAATAAAAGAACAACATGCTTTTGGCGGAACCTTTGTCAATGTAGTAGATGTTGATACTCTGTTAGATATGAAAATAAGAGCAGGCCGCGAACAAGATTTAAGGGATGTTTTGGAGCTTAAAAAAAGGAACAATTTATTGTAGAAAGAGAAACTTGGAAGTCAAAAATGAAAGAAGTAACGATAGTTGGAGCAGGATTAGTTGGCTCGCTTTGGGCGGTTTATTTGTCGAAAGCGGGTTATAAAGTAAACATTTTTGAACGCAGACCGGATATCCGAAAAGCTGAAATATCAGCAGGAAAGTCTATCAACCTTGCGCTTTCTGACCGAGGCTGGAAAGCACTAAAAGGCGCTGGAGTAGATCATTTGATCCGTGAAATAGCCATTCCGATGCCCGGCAGAATGATGCACGACACAAAAGGCAACTTGACGTATCAGCCTTATGGAAAAGAAGGCCAGGCGATTTATTCTGTTTCTCGTGGTGGAGTAAATGCCCGTATGATGGACATTGCTGAAAAGGTAGGAAGGGCTACAATTCGCTACAACGTGAAATGCTCCGATGCCGAACTTAACGAAGGAATAACGTATTTTGAAGACAGTATTTCGGGTGAAAAATTTTCGGTGAAAAGCGATCTGATCTTTGCTTGCGATGGCGCGTTTTCAGCAGTGCGCTACAACGCCATGCAAAAGCTCGATCGATTTAATTACAGCCAGACCTACATCGAAGACGGCTACCGAGAAATATTGCTTCCTGCTAACGCTGATGGAAGTTATAAGATTGAAAAAAACGCACTGCACATATGGCCTCGTGGCCGATTCATGCTGATTGCCTTGCCCAATGAAGACGGCTCGTTTACGTGCACGCTGTTTATGCCATTTGAAGGGGAAAACAGTTTTAGCAAGCTGACGTCAAAAGAAGCAGTGAACACGTTTTTTAAAACCACATTCCCAGATTTTTACGAAATGATGCCCAACATTGCCGATGCTTGGGAAGACCATCCGCTGGCTTCACTGGCCATTACGCGCTGCTCTCCTTGGCATCGCGGTAAAACCGCTTTGATGGGCGATGCGGCTCATGCTACCGTTCCGTTTTACGGACAAGGAATGAATGCGGGATTTGAAGATTGCACGGTGATGAACGACCTGATGCTGAAGCACAACCACAATTGGACAGCCATTTTTGAAGAATACAGCCGCACGCGTAAGCCCGATGGCGATGGACTGCAAGATCTTTCGCTGCACAATTACCACGTGATGCGCGACTACGTGGCCGACCCCAAATTTTTACTTCAAAAGAAAATCGAAGCGCGTTTTGCAGAGAAATATCCTGACAAATGGATGCCACTTTACAGCATGACCACATTCAGTGACATCCGATATTCAGTAGCGTGGAAAGAAGGCCAGCGGCAGCAAACCATCATGGATGAAGTGATGACTATACCTGATATTGAATCTAAATGGG
>JBBDRU010000227.1:0-4738 GCA_040905305.1 Salibacteraceae bacterium
TATTCGTCGAGAACCAGCGTGTCGACGGGGACCGACTTCAGGCCGGGACGCGAGCCGGCGGTGCACCAGTAGGTGTAGCCGGGGCCGAGGCGGCGGAGCCCGACCTTGTCGGGGTCGCGGGTGGAACCACCGAGGCGGACACGGGAGCTGAGGTAGGCGCTCTGCTCGATCGCGGGGTGGACGTGCGCCTGCACGAAGTCCCCGACGTGCTCGCCGCTCAATTTAACTTCATAATAGCGATAACCGGACGTATTTGTGCCTTTGTTTTCAATGGTAAGCTTTCCATCTACGTCATATTTATCCTTTTTGTAGCCTTTAAATGAAATGGAATAAACGCTGCCTTTGTTTAAGTATTTTCCGCTGAAAACACATCTGATCATTCCATAGCGTAATCCGTTGTCATAGCACAAAATTCCATCATCTGCATAGTTTAACTGCAGCGTTAGCGGGAAAACAGCCACGGTGTCGCTTAAGAATGTTGTTGGTCTGTGAAGGCAGTCATCGAGGTCTTGCTTGACATTGGTGTCGTTCAGCAAAGTGTCTGCCATTGCAAAACGATGCACCTGCCGAAAAGCATCGTCAAAAATGTGATGAGCCAATGCATAGTCCTGAGCTGAGAGCGTTTCGGTGTCCTCATCGCGATCGGATTTATTACAGCCATTTACAAGCACGGATACTGAAATGAAGATTACGGCTGCTTTTAGATAGGTCAGATTCATTCGCATAGCTCAAGAGATTAGAGCAAATTTAACGATAAACCTACTCAATTAGATTTTATCGTAGATGCAAATTTTAAATGCAAAGTCATGCCTTTCATCTTCTGGGTGGTTTAGCAACTCGGTTGTTTTCCATTTTTTGGCATCAAATTTAGGGAAGTGTGCGTCCCCTGTGGGATTGGCATCAACGTGTGTTATGTATAATCTATCGGCCATTGACAATGTTTGCATGTAAATTTCTCCACCTCCAATGATAAACAACTCTTCTTCTCCTGCTGATTTGGCAAACTCCACTGCATTTTCAATCGTGTGAAAAAGTTGAATTCCATCTTCCTCGATCTTACGGTTTCTGGTCACGACAAGATTTACTCTACCGGGCAGCGGCCTATATTTAGCTGGAATACTGTCATAGTTTTTTCTGCCCATCAACACATGATGGCCTTTTGTGGTTTTAGAAAAAAACGCCATATCATCAGGCAGGTACCAGGGTAAATCACCATTTGAGCCAATTACATTGTTTTTTCCTACAGCAGCAATTAAAGAAATCATCATACGGCAACAGGGGCTTTTATGGGTGCGTGTGGGTGGTAATCTATCAGGTGGAAGTCATCAAACTGAAAATCCAGGATGTTTTTGACGGTTGGCTTTAAATTCATTTTTGGCAAAGGCTTTATGTCTCTGCTGAGTTGCTCTCGGGCTTGATTAAAGTGATTGGAGTATAGATGCGCATCCCCAAATGTGTGAACGAAATCACCCAAGGCAAGGTCGCAAACCTGCGCAATCATCATAGTTAGCAAGGCATAGGATGCAATGTTGAAAGGAACTCCAAGAAACACATCAGCACTTCGTTGATAGAGTTGGCAAGAGAGCTTTCTATCAATTACATAAAATTGAAACATGGTATGGCAAGGGGGTAGTCCCGCTTTTGCCATTTCTTCAATTTCGGAGGCATTCCAGGCAGAAACAATCAGCCTGCGTGAATTTGGATTGCGAATGATTTCATTAATAACCCATGCGAGTTGGTCAAATCCATTAAAGTTTCGCCATTGTTTTCCATACACCGGCCCCAGTTCGCCCCATTGTGCAGCAAACGAGTCATCGGTTTTGATGCGGTCAATAAACACCTTCATTTGGGCTTTCCACGCATCGGAATATTTCGGGAATTTATTTGCCTCACCTGTTTGATTCAACCAATTTTGATAAGGCCAATCATTCCAAATGTTTACACCGTTTTTTACCAGGTATTTCAAGTTGGTGTCTCCTTTCACAAACCACAGCAGTTCGTGGATGATGGACTTCATGTGCACCTTTTTTGTGGTGACAAGCGGAAACCCTTCAGAAAGATCAAAGCGCATTTGATAACCAAAAACACTTCTTGTGCCAACACCGGTACGATCGTGCTTATCTGTGCCGTGGGTTAAAATATGATTTAACAAGTCATGATATTGCTGCATGCTTGCAAAGGTGGATTTCGATTTGATTAGATACAATAATTCAAGCTAAAAGCTTTCCATAACTTTCTAACTATAAAACATTCCAACAATGGTGGCGGTGAATAAGCAAGCAATGGTGCCGCCAATTAATGCATATAAACCCAGCTTGCTAAGCAATACCTTTCGGGTTGGCGCTAAAGCCCCAATACCACCGATTTGAATGCCAATGGAAGCGAAATTGGCAAACCCACATAAAATATATGTTGCCATGATTACCGATTTTTCATGCTTGAAAAGTTGTGCATCTTTCATTTCGCCCATGGTCACATAGGCATAAAACTCGTTTAAAATGGTTTTTTCGCCTAACAGTTGCCCAACCAAAACGATATCGTCTGCATCGATGCCCATCAGAAAAGCTATAGGCGCAAAGGCGTAACCAATTATGAATTGAAATGATAGTCCGCTGTAGTTGGTGTGTTCAGCAATCAAGGTGTTCAGTCCAGTAATATGACCGATACCATCTTCCAAAATATAGTTTCCAAGGTAAATCAGGGCAGTGAAAACGAGCAGCATCGCACCAACGTTGATCGCCAACCTCAATCCGTCTGTGGTGCCATTTGAAATGGCCTCTAAAAAATTAGAGCCTTTGTTTTCATCTGCTATTGACATTGATTTATCAAAGTTTTCGGTTTCTGGAATCAATAGTTTTGAGGCTACAATGGCTGCCGGTGCAGACATCACGGACGCTGTAAGAAGGTGTTTGGCAAAAAGAATCTGTTGAGCAGGATCATCGCCACCTAAGAAATTGATGTAGGCCGCTAAAACACCACCGGCAATAGTTGCCATGCCACCGGTCATCAAGCACATGATTTCTGATTTGGTCATTTTACCTAGAAATGGTTTTACCAGAAGTGGCGACTCTGTTTGACCCATAAATATGTTTCCAGCTGCTGCCAGGCTCTCTGCTCCACTAAGATTCATCAATCGCTTCATTACCCATGCAAATAAAAAGACCAGACGCTGAAGAATCCCCAGGTAATAAAGGATGCTGCTAAGCGCAGAAAAGAAAACAATAGTGGGAAGCACATTGAAAGCAAAACTGATTACTGCGTCCTCTAATTTATTGGTGACAAACGATTTGAATAAAAATTCACTGCCAAACTGCGTGAATGAAATCACTTTTACAAAGGCGCGGCTCAGCCATTCAAACATGTCGGCTACAAAAGCGACTTTTAAGACAAGTATTGCAAAGATGATTTGTAACCCAATTCCTTTAATAATCAAAGACCAGTCGATGGATTTTCGATTTTGGCTGAGTAACCAACCCAATGAAACAAGCGTAGCCAGTCCAATTAACCCTTTAAGTATTGCGATGATCAAGTTGAGTAATTTAAGGGGCGGAAGTTAAGAAAACTACTTTCTTTTATTCATTTCATCCCTCAGGTCTGAGGCTTTCTCGTAATTTTCTTCAGCAATGGCCTTATCCAGCTCTGTTTCCAACTCCTGCATCGACATTCTGGAAAAGGAAGATGTACGCTTGGTTTTCGACTCTTTCACACCTTCATCGACATTTGGATCACCTAAACTTTCAATTTCATCGTCATCCAGAATAATGCCGGCTGAAGCTAGTATAGTTTCAAAGGTGTAAATAGGACATTTAAAACGTACAGCCAAGGCAATGGCATCGCTCGTGCGTGTGTCGATTTCAATAGGATCGTCATCTCCTTTTTGGCAGATGAGTTTAGCAAAAAAGATTCCTTCCAATAAGTTGTAAACCACCACTTCCTTCACGGTAATTGAAAAGCTGTCGGCAAACGTTTTAAAGATATCATGCGTTAAAGGGCGGCTTGGCTTCATGTTTTCTAACTCAATGGCGATGGCTTGCGCTTCAAAATTACCAATGATGATAGGTAGCCTCCGCTTTCCTTCAGTTTCTCCTAAAACCAAAGCATATGCGCCAGTTTGGGTTTGGCTGTAAGAAAGACCAAGAATATCAAGCTTGATTTTTGGTTGATCCATAAACTTTTAATTTCTAGGCTTGACTCGCCTTGAAATTTTTAACTGCGTCAAGCAAGCGAGGAACCACTTCAAAAGCGTCTCCTACCACACCATAATCTGCGGCCTTAAAGAAAGGCGCTTCCTTATCGGTATTAATTACTACGATTATTTTGCTTCCATTCACACCAGCTAAATGTTGAATAGCGCCTGAGATTCCAATGGCGATATAAAGGTTGGGGCGAATGGCAATTCCCGTTTGACCAACATGCTCATGATGAGGTCTCCAGCCCACATCAGCAACGGGTCTTGAGCAGGCAGTAGCTGCACCTAGTAGATTGGCTAATTCTTCAACCATACCCCAGTTTTCAGGGCCTTTAAGTCCGCGACCAGCAGATACAACAAGATCGGCTTCGGTTAGGTTTATTCCATCGCCTCCTTCTGCCTTGAATTCTTTTACGGTAACACTGCCTCCACCCATATCCAGGTTAAATTCATTTACAGTGGCCGCTGCTTCATTTTTCTCTTTTGGAACTGAGTTAGGCAACAATGTCAGGATTTTTTTGTCGGTTTTTATTTTTACGGTTGCAAATG
>JBBDRU010000228.1:0-4722 GCA_040905305.1 Salibacteraceae bacterium
GCTCCGTTATAGAGTTCATCTGCCATGCCGTTATAAAGGTCATAAACATCAGATCCATAACCCAACCGATTCGCCCAATGCATTTGTTGGTATGGAAAGACAGGGTTTTTCCAGGAGCTCCACCCCTGTTCAGTTTCAACACGATATAAAAATGAATTGATGCTATTTGCCGGATCAGGGGCAAACATGAGGTAATTCTGATAAAACCACGGAACGATGTACCGGTCTGCCATCACCACCAATTTCTGCGGCAAGCGTTCTTTTCCAAATTGATGCACCAGTACCAAGCCAAAATGCAATATAAACAGCAAGGCGATGAGCGCAGAAAACCACGCAGGAAGTATGTGTATCTTACGTTTTTGCAAGGGCAATGACTACATTTGTTTCTTCCATAAATAAGCAAAATACAACGCATAAAATTACACTTTATGAAGCGCGATGAACAGGTATTTGATTTAATTGCACAAGAGCGTCAACGACAAGAACATGGCATTGAGCTTATTGCATCAGAAAATTTTGTGAGTGACCAAGTATTAGAAGCCATGGGCTCAGTGTTGACCAACAAATATGCTGAAGGCTATCCGGGGAAACGCTATTATGGCGGCTGTGAGATTGTAGATCAAACGGAGCAGATAGCTATTGATCGTGCAAAGACCTTGTTTGGAGCAGAGTATGCCAATGTTCAACCCCACAGCGGAGCTCAGGCAAATGCAGCCGTATTTCTGGCTTGCCTCAATGCTGGCGATTCCATTTTAGGCTTCGACCTCTCGCATGGCGGTCACTTAACTCATGGCAGTCCGGTAAATTTTAGCGGGAAACTATACAAAAGTCATTTCTACGGTGTGGAAGAGTCAACAGGCGTTATAGACTATGACAAAGTAGCATCCAAGGCCAAAGAAGTAAAGCCAAAAATGATCATTTGCGGAGCATCTGCTTACAGTCGAGATTGGGATTATGAGCGATTGCGCTTGATTGCCGATTCCGTTGGAGCGCTTTTACTTGCAGATATTTCTCATCCTTCAGGACTAATTGCCAAAGGCATATTAGCAGATCCGCTTCCTCATTGTCACATTGTGACGACAACAACGCACAAAACTTTACGCGGTCCGCGCGGTGGACTCATTATGATGGGAAAAGATTTTGATAACCCATGGGGATTAAAAACCCCAAAAGGCATGATCAGAAAAATGAGCGCCATTTTAGACAGCGGAGTTTTTCCGGGCACGCAGGGAGGGCCGCTAGAGCATGTTATCGCTTCCAAAGCAGTAGCTTTTGGTGAAGCCTTAACAGATGAATACATGCATTACTGCTTGCAAGTGGTAAAAAATGCCAAAGTTATGGCCGAAGAATTGGTGAGCAGAGATTATAAAGTAATTTCAGGAGGAACTGACAACCACCTTATGCTTATCGATTTAAGAAACAAGAGCATCACGGGTAAGGAAGCCGAAGCCGCATTGGTGGCTGCCGACATTACCGTAAACAAAAACATGGTTCCTTTTGATGACAAGTCGCCATTTGTTACTTCAGGAATCAGAGTAGGAACGGCTGCAATCACAACGCGAGGGCTTACAGAAAAAAACATTCCCTGGATTGTGGATCTCATCGACAGGGTAATTGCCAGCAAAGGAAATGAAGGCGTTATTCAGTCTGTGAAAACCGAAATAAATAACGAAATGAGCAAGTTTCCTTTGTTTGCTCAATAAAAATCAACAACTATGTTAGCATCAAATAATCCAAGAAGAGAAAGCTGGGTTGAGGTACCTGAAGGAAGTGATTTTCCGATTCAAAACTTACCCTTTGGCATTCTATCGAAAGATGGCGGCCCCAAGAAGGTCGGTGTTGCTATTGGAAATTACGCATTAGACGTTTCAGCTTTATTTGATTATGGGTATCTCGATCTGCAAACCTATACCCATGATCACTTTGAAACCGACAGTCTAAACCCATTGCTCGGCCTAGGTAAAGAAAAAGTCCGTGCGCTTAGAGAACGAATTTCTCATCTCTTGAGCACAGAAACAGACGAATTAAAAAACAACACTAAAAGAGATGTGTTTTTGGTGAAAACCGAAAAACTGGACATGCACATGCCTGTAACTATTGGTGATTACACGGATTTTTATTCCAGTGAAGACCATGCTCGAAACGTGGGCACCATGTTTCGTGATCCTGATAATGCGTTGCTTCCAAACTGGAAACACATACCGGTAGGCTATCACGGGCGTTCTTCCTCCATTGTTTTATCCGGCCAATCCATTCACCGACCAAAAGGACAAACCAAACCGGCAGATGCCGATGCACCAGTCTTTGGTCCGTCCAAACTCTTAGATTTTGAACTTGAAATGGCGTTTATCACCTTTCCCGGAAAACCGATGGGCAATTCCATCAGCACTTCAGAAGCTGAAGATTATATTTTCGGAATGGTGCTGTTTAACGACTGGAGCGCCCGAGATATTCAAGCTTGGGAATACGTGCCATTAGGGCCTTTTCTTGCAAAGAACTTCGCTTCCTCCATTTCTGGCTGGGTCGTGACGATGGATGCGCTTGAACCATTTAAGACCAAAGGGCCCAACCAAGAGCCTGAAGTGCTTCCATATTTAAAGTTTAAAGGCGATCATCATTATGACATAGACCTTCAAGTGTTGATCAAACCAGAGAAAGGAGAACCCTCTTTGGTATGCCACTCAAATTACAAACACATGTATTGGAATATGGCGCAGCAACTGGCACATCATACGGTGAACGGCTGCAATATAAATGCGGGAGACATGATGGCCTCGGGAACTATCAGCGGCTCAGATCCAAGTAGTTTCGGATCCATGCTTGAACTGAGCTGGAGAGGTTCAAAGCCCATCACACTTTCTGATGGAAGCGAGCGCAAATTCATCAATGACAACGACACGGTTATTATGAAAGGGTTCTGCAAAAAAGACAATGTTCGCATTGGATTTGGTGAGGTGTCTTCCAAAGTGCTTCCAGCAAAATAATTGTTGATCATATTGCCTAAGATGAACCCCACCGAACAACAGTTAATCGAAGAGAAAAAAGCCATTGCCAGAGAATACCGGGCGATCCTTAAAAATTCGAGGCGTGTTGTAAATGATGCAGACAAAGTTTTGATTCGCAAGGCGTTTGACCTGGCAGTTGATGCGCATCAGGAAACGCGCAGAAAGTCTGGCGAGGCATATATTTTTCACCCGATAGCTGTTGCGCGCATTGTATCGGAAGAAATAGGGCTTGGCACCACTTCCATTGTTTGCGCCTTGCTTCACGATGTGGTGGAAGACACCGAGATCAACCTCGATGACATCGAAGGGTTGTTTGGGAAAAAAGTAAAGCAAATCATCGATGGGCTCACCAAAATGCGCGGTGCGCAATTCAGCGAAAACGTCTCGATGCAGGCAGAAAATTTTCGCAAAATGTTGCTCACTCTTTCCGATGATGTGCGGGTGATACTGATCAAGCTGGCTGATCGTCTGCACAACATGCGAACCCTTGAGTCCATGCGCCCGGACAAGCAACAAAAAATAGCATCTGAAACGCTTTTTTTATACGCACCCCTTTCGCATCGGCTAGGGCTATACAACATCAAAAATGAACTCGAAGACCTATGCCTCAAATACAAAGAGCCTGATGTTTACACCGAGATAGAAAAAGCGCTCACCAAAAGTAAAGCGGTAAGAACACGTTTTATCAATCAATTGATCATTCCCATAAAACGTGGGCTTGAGGAACAAGGACTCAAAGCTGAGATCAAATCGCGTACAAAATCAATTTTCAGCATCTACAATAAAATGTTGACCAAAAACATAGCGCTAGAACAGATCTATGATGTTTTTGCTATTCGAATCATACTCGAATCAACACCCGAACACGAAAAGGCGGATTGCTGGAAAGCCTACAGTGTTGTTACCGATTACTACAAACCCAATCCTGATCGTTTGCGCGACTGGATCAGCACCCCAAAAAGCAACGGGTATGAGTCTTTACACACCACTGTGATGAGCCCTACCGGCAAGTGGGTTGAAGTGCAAATTCGCACACAACGGATGGACGATATCGCTGAAATGGGTTATGCGGCTCACTGGAAATATAAAGAGTCTGCAAGCGAAAACGCCTTAGATGAATGGATTAAAAAAATAAGAGGAACCCTTCAAAACCCAGATCCGAGCGCGCTGGATTTTATCGATGATTTTAAGCTAAACCTTTTTTCAAAAGAAATCTTTGTTTTCACTCCAAAGGGAGAGTTAAAAAACCTGCCTCAAACTGCGACAGCTTTGGATTTTGCCTTTGAAATTCATACCGAGGTTGGTGCAAAATGTATCGGAGCCAAGGTCAATCACAAACTGGTTCCATTGAGCACAGAATTACGCAGCGGTGATCAGGTGGAGATACTAACCAGCAACAAGCAAAAACCGAAAGAAGATTGGCTCCGATATGTTGTGACTGCAAAGGCCAAGTCAAATATCAAAAGCTTACTCAAAGAAGAGCGTAAACGCGTTGCAGGTGAAGGAAAACAGGTGCTCTCGAGAAAATTACGCAACCTAAAAATCAATGAAAACGATACGAACCTCAAAAAGATCCAACGGTTCTATAAGGTTACTTCGGCTCAAGAACTCTTCTTTAAGGTTGGAAAAGAGCAGCTCGACTTAACCCGGCTTACCAACTTAAAAAAAGAAAAAGGTCAGCTCAAATATCGGGGAACCAAAACGGCTAAAACACCTA
>JBBDRU010000229.1:0-27371 GCA_040905305.1 Salibacteraceae bacterium
CAGCGCTTCAACGGCCACAGCGACTGGTCTTTCAGCCGGCAGTTACACAGTAACGATCACTGATGACAATGGGTGCACCGATACAGAAACAGTAAGCATCACTGAGCCAGGCTTATTGGTCGCCTCAATTATCTTTGAAGTTGATGTTAACTGTGCGGGTGATTCTACGGGCATGGCAGTTGCTACTGCACTTGGTGGAGCCACTCCATACTCTTACGCTTGGCCATCCGGCTTTTTAGCCGCGAATGACACACTCTCAGGGCTGCCAGCGGGACTTTATACAGTAACAGTTACTGATGCCAACGGTTGCTCAGATACATCAACCGCTCTAATTCAGCAAAACACAAATTTGAGTATATCCTTGGACTCAATAGCTGGAGCTAATTGTGTTGAAAGTAGTGATGGTTTTGCTCAAGTGACTGCAGGCGGTGGAGTTAGTCCGTATGCGTACAGCTGGCCTGTTGGCGGTACATCTTCTTCTAATTCAACACTTCCTATTGGAAATCATTGTGTTACCATTACTGATGCTGTTGGATGTTTTGATACTCTATGCTTTACCATAAATGCGATCAATCCAAGTCCCGAAATCAATCTTGGAAATGATACATCGCTTTGCGGAAATACTTTTATCCTTGATGCTGGGTCAGCGTCAGGTTATTTATGGAGCAGCGGTGGAAATGGTCAGTTAGATACAGTGTCTGCAAACGGTGTATACAGCGTAACAATTGCGGATAGCAATGGCTGTACTTCTGCCGATACCATAAACGTTATGTTTTTCCCTTCGATTAACTTTAACATTACCACTGACTCCAGTGCATGTGGATCACCTACTGGAAGTGCTTTCATAACGATTAACTCAGGAGGTGGTGGTTATGAATTCTTATGGAGTACAGGTCAAATCGGGAACGATACGTTGGATAGCCTTTTGCCTGGTATGTATGGCGTAACTGTATCAGACAGCAACGGCTGTTCAACCTCAGAAAACTTTGAAATCTATCAACAAAGCGATCTCGAATTGTTAGTTGAAGGAATGGACGCAAGCTGTTTCGATTTGAGTGACGGTGAAGCATCTGCTTTGGTGAGTGGAGGTATATCACCTTACAGTTATGTTTGGAGTACTGGTTCAAATGCCTCAAACCTGAATAACTTAAGTGCAGGCTCGGTAGCTCTTACAGTTACCGATGCAAATGGTTGCCTTGCAATGGATTCTGTTCAAATCAATCAACCAGATGAAATTATGATAGCATTATCATCTAGCGACCCATCATGTGGAGGAAGTAATGGTTGGATTCAAGTGGATTCGGTGGCTAACACGCAAGGGTCATATACCTTGCTTTGGAGCGATAGTAATGCTTCCACAAGTGCTATAGTTGATTCATTATCAGCTGGATATTATAGTGTAATCCTTACAGATTCTGTTGGTTGCAGTGCAATGTCAGGCTTAGCTTTAAGTGATACAAATTCTGCTATTTTAAATGTCACATCAACAAACAATGCATGTTCAAATGAGAATACCGCAATAGCTTATGTAGAAGCCACCGGAGTGGAGCCTCTAAATTATTTGTGGGATGACCCACAAGCTCAGTCAACGGATACTGCCTTCAATTTACACAACGGTAATTATGTGGTAAGCGTGACCGACAGCAATGGCTGTTTGGCAGTGGCGTCAGTGGAGGTAAACTCTGATTTTAATGCACCTATTATAGATTTGGGAGATGATATTGAAGCCTGCGATGGCGAAGAGGTCATTCTTACTCCGGGTAGTGGTTTTACTAGCTATTTGTGGAGTACGGGAGATATTACTATCTCCCTTGATGTGAGTAGTTCGCAGCTTTATCAGGTGAATGTTGTAGATAGTAATGGTTGCACTGGAAGCGATTCTGTGGCGGTTCAATTTTATGAGATCCCAGTATTTGATTTGGGCAAGGACACGTTGGTTTGTTTAGAAGATAGTATAACGTCCATTGTTTTGGATGCGGGAATTGGTTTTAACATTTACTCGTGGTCAACCGGAGACACAACGAATTCTATTGAGGTTTCAGAGAGTGGACTTTATTCGGTAAGTGCAGGTGAGCTCGAAGGCTGTGAAGGAAGTGATCAAATAATAGTAGTATTTGATACATGTGTTAATGTATCTGCACCACGACTTGAGTTGCCAACCGCGCCAAGAATCTCAGTTTATCCAAACCCAAATAGAGGGCGATTTACCTATACCGCCAGTGGTTTGGAAGATGGTGAATACGATTTACGCATCATCAACAGTATGGGGCAGCAGGTTGAATTTGTAGAATTCAACGTGGAAAACCGACTTGATGTTAAGTCTGAAATTGATATGACCTCGACCTCAAGAGGAGTTTATATGATTATTATTCAAGGCGAAAATTATAGATATGATGGACGACTGATCATTCAATAGTCAGTTTCATCAAATCTTGATTTTATTCTTTCTCTAAAATTAATCCAACATCCATGATTAAAGGAAGAGGGTCGCGTTGCATCTCGTGACTAAATTGGAAAACGTAGGTTCCCGGTTCGAACTGAACGTTCTCAAAAAAAGGATAATTCACATCCCATAGATCGACTGACCCTTCCCCAACGTAATCACCATGTTGGTCTTTTATGGGTACGGTCATCGTGCGATTCTCTAAATCTTCGCCATCTTTAGAAAGTTTATAACTGACCTTGATTTCAGGATAGGAAAAACCATAAACATGACGTATGACAAAAATTCCATCAAGCACAATATCTTTCTCTATGATTACTTCGAAAGTTTGTACAGATTTTTTCTCCCATTGCATGCCTGGAAGCTCATTTATAGATCGGTAAAAGTATAAGAAACTGCAAGCGGTGAGCGACATGATTGAAGCTAGAACCACCAGAGATAACTTGGTAAAGCTGTAATTGATTTTCATAACTATATTTTTGTAAGCCTAAAAAATACAATTTCTAATGAGTGTAGCTGCACAAATAAACCAAGACATTAAAAAAGCCATGTTGGCAAAAGACAAAAAACGCCTCGAAGCGCTGCGTGCGATCAAAAGTGCGATTCTGCTTATTGCTAGTGCGAAAGCGGGTAGCGAGGTTTCTGATGAAGACGCCATAATGGCCATGCACAAGTTGGTGAAACAACGTAAAGATGCAGCTGGCATTTATACTGAGCAGGGGAGAAGCGATATGGCGCAAGACGAACAGTATCAGGCTGGAGTGATAGAAGAGTATTTACCTGCGATGATGGACGAGTCCGAAATCAGAACAATGGTTTTGGATCAAATCAAGACGTCTGGGGCAAGTGGTCCTCAGGATATGGGTAAAGTAATGGGGCCATTGACCAGTAAGCTAAAGGGAAAAGCAGATGGCAAACTAATTTCACAAATCGTAAAGGACGAGTTAGGAAAGCTCTGAATACCAGGTAAATAGAGAGTGTCATCAATCAAAACAGAAAGCCCCCAATGATAAAACATCATTGGGGGCTCCAATTATTTTGAAACGGTAGGTGATTACATCATACCACCCATACCGCCCATACCACCACCTCCAGGCATTGCAGGAGCTTCCTCTTCAGGTTCATCTGCCAGTACGCACTCAGTAGTTAGAAGCAATCCGGCAATTGAGCCAGCGTTTTCAAGAGAAACTCTGGAAACTTTCTTCGGATCAATAACTCCTGCAGCATATAAGTTTTCAAATACACCCGTTCCGGCATTGTATCCAAAATCATCCTTTCCTTCTAGAACTTTTTGAACAACTATCGAGCCTTCACCACCTGCATTTGCAACAATCTGACGCAACGGTTCTTCAAGCGCTCTAAGAACGATGGCAATACCCGTTGTTTGATCTTCATTGTCGCCTTTAAGTTTTGATAAGCTTTCGATTGCTCTGATGAAAGCAACACCACCGCCAGGAACAATTCCTTCCTCTACAGCGGCACGCGTAGCATGCAAAGCATCATCAACGCGGTCTTTCTTTTCTTTCATTTCAGTTTCAGTGCTTGCACCTACGTAAAGCACAGCAACGCCACCACTCAATTTAGCTAATCGTTCCTGAAGCTTTTCACGATCGTAATCACTTGTGGTTGAATCGATTTGTGCCTTTATCTGACCAACGCGAGCTTTGATGTCTTCAGGTTTTCCTGAACCATTGATAATGGTTGTGTTGTCTTTGTCAATATCGATTTTCTCTGCTCTGCCTAAAAATGACATGTCAGCCTGATCGAGTTTGTATCCTCGCTCTTCGCTGATTACTGCTCCACCTGTAAGAATTGCGAGATCTTCAAGCATTGCTTTTCTTCGATCGCCAAAACCAGGAGCCTTAACAGCTGCTACCTTGAGACCTCCACGTAGTTTGTTCACCACAAGGCCAGCCAAAGCTGTACCTTCAACGTCCTCAGCGATTATCACTAATGGTGATCCCGATTGAGCGACTTTTTCTAAAATGGGAACGATGTCCTGAATGTTGGAGATTTTCTTGTCATGGATCAGGATGTAAGGATTTTCTAATTCTGCAATCATCTTTTCGCTGTCAGTAACGAAATAGGGCGATAAATAACCGCGATCAAACTGCATTCCTTCTACCACTTCAACAGTGGTTTCAGTTCCTTTCGCTTCTTCAACAGTTATCACACCTTCCTTTCCAACTTTCTTCATCGCCTCAGCAATGAGTTTGCCGATTGTAGCATCACTGTTAGCCGAAATGGTTCCTACCTGCTCAATCTTGCTGAAATCATCTCCAACAGGAATGGCGATGTCGCCCATGTATTTCACCACATTTGCTACAGCTTTATCAATCCCTCTTTTTAAATCCATTGGGCTTGCTCCAGCAGTTACGTTTTTTAATCCAGCGGTTACAATTGCTTGAGCTAAAACGGTAGCTGTTGTGGTTCCATCTCCTGCTAAGTCAGCAGTTTTGGATGCAACTTCTTTTACCATTTGTGCACCCATGTTTTCAAGGGCATCCTTAAGCTCCACTTCCTTTGCTACTGTCACCCCATCTTTTGTGATGGTTGGTGAACCAAATTTCCTGTCGATCACAACGTTGCGACCTTTAGGTCCTAGAGTGACTTTCACTGCGTTTGCGAGTGCGTCAACACCTTTCTTTAGGCCATCACGAGCCTCTACGTCAAAATAAATGTCTTTTGCCATTTTCCTTAATCTTTTATTCGTTAAACTAATATGTTTTAGATGCTACCCAAGATGTCTGAGGCGCGCATGATTAAATATTCTTTTCCATCGATCTGAATCTCTGTACCGGAATATTTACCATAGAACACGCTGTCACCAACTTTTAGAGTTATTGGTTCATCTTTTTTTCCTGAACCAACAGCTTTGATGGTTCCTTTTTGCGGTTTTTCCTTTGCTGTATCTGGAATGATAATTCCACCAGCTGTTTTTTCTTCTGCCTGTGCTGCTTCAACAAGCACGCGGTCTTCGTTTGGTTTAAATTTCACTTCTGCCATTTTTAAAGAAGATTTACAATTCTGACCATTGATAGTCAGAATTTGTGCCAGTTGTGAATTTGTCAGCTTTTAACCGCTTAGCAAAAAAAAATGTCAGCTTATGCGTGACAAGCTGACATTTTTAAGGTCTTCTATACTGACGTTTTATTATTCAGGAACAGGAACCGCATTTTCATTTAAGCCCTGAACCGGAGTGATCGCTTGTTGTTCGATAACACCTTCAAGCTTACTTCCTTCTTCAACAACTTTGGTTCCACTGCCAATCATTGCGGTAGATATCAAGCATAATACTAACAGCGATATGGCAAGTGCCCATGTGCCCTTTTCTAAAAAGTCAGTCGTACGCTGCACACCCGCTATTTGGTTTGAAGATGAGAACCCTGTAGCAAGGCCACCACCTTTCGAATTTTGAATCAATACGATGCCCATGAGCAACAAACTGATCAGTAATATGAGTATTGAAATAAAAACCATGTCTATTTAAATTTATCTTTCTTCAAGTTTTCAATAAGGTCGGCAAAATAACTGCTTTTTTCAGGACGCAGCAAGCTCAATTTTTCATAGGTCGAAATCGCTTTCGAAATGTTGCCTTGAGCCGCGTAAATGCTGGCAAGTGTTTCACTTACAATATCGTCTTTATCTTGTAAACTGCTTTTTGCTGCTTTTGTTGGAGAGAAGAATTCTGCGCGTTTCGGCACAATACTATCTTCCTTCTCAATAAAGCTTGAAATGATTTGAGCTGTTTCTGCTATAGATGGCTGAGGTCTTGTGCTTTCAGATGAAACATTGGATATATTAGTTGATTTCTCTTTCTCATTGGTCAAATATCCCATCCATGCACTAAAGCTTTGTTTTTCAGGTTTTGGTTTGATAGGCGTTGATTCCAGGCTTGTAGTTTCTGAAAAACCCTTATCAGGTATTGAATCAGAAGGCTTTTTGTTGAATGTCTCTTCTTCCTTCTCTGATGCTGGCTTGTCTTTATTGTCAATAAGGTCAATGGCTCCACCAGATAAGAGGGCTTCAGAAATGTATTGTCTAGCCAGCGGGTCAATGTCTGTTTCTTTTTGCTCCTTCGATCTTATATCGGTCTCATGCTCTTTATGCCCAGTGACATTGTCATTGGCTTCAAGTGGAGGGTTTTCAATATCCACAGGATCTTGAATTTCATGTTCATCCGTTTTTATTTCCCCTTCCGCTGCTTCTGGTTTTTGAATCAATGATTGGTGGATAAACGAATGCAATCGTTTCCGGTCATTAGCGAGTAATGCAGCTCTTCTGAGCATTTTATCATATTCGATATTGCTTTTGTCAGAATAGACTTTTGTAAGCAAAACTGCCAGAGTAGAGGAATATGGATGCTCCTTATATGCTTGCTCTAAAAGATTTATCTGAGTGGTTTCATTTACACCATGAAGTAATATATTATTAACTAAATCCTGCATCACCAATTTCCAAGCGATTTATTGAAAATATCCTGTGCTAATTTTTCATTTATTTCTTCGATCACCTGGGTTTCCACATCTGATAATGTTTGTGTTCCGTCAAACTGAGCAAAGTTGCTAAAAACTTGTTCATAACTGTTTTCCTCGTTTTTTGTATCGATATAACTTAGTTTTACGGTGATTGTTAGCCTACTTATAGTGGAAACATTGGCGCCAGAAACGGCTTCGTCTCTCGTTTGATACCCGGTGATTTCTCCTTCAATAATGATGTCTCCATTTGACTTCACTAAGCTTAAGTTGGTTTGTCTAAGAAAAATATCTTTTAGCGATTCTGTAAAACTTTGGCTAAGTGAAGGTGGAGCTAGAGGTGCTTGATAAGAAGGGAATGTAGCTATGGAAATTGTTTTCGTACCTGGCGAAACACTTGCCCCTGTAAATGAATAGTTGACCTTACAGCTTGCGATTAAAATCAGCAATGCGCCAACCGATATGGCTAATCTATTTAAGGTCATATTCCTTAATTTTTCTGTACAGGGTGCGTTCGGATATTCCTAGCTCCGAGGCAGCACTTTTCCTTCTTCCTCGATGTTTTTCGAGCGCTTTTTTAATCAACTCACGTTCTTTGTCTTCAATACTTAAAGACTCTTCCACTACTTCTGGGTCGTAAATATTATCATCTGGGGAAAAGTCGTTTTCCACGTGTTGAATTTCAAATTCATAGCTACTTTCAGATTCTTTTTTGCTTGATCCCGAACCTATTGCTGGATAGAGCCTTTTTAGTGCGGCCACATCTACATCGCTTGAACCGCCATTCTTAATAATGTCCATGACCAATTTTTTAAGATCGTTCATGTCGTTTTTTAGGTCAAACAATACCTTATATAATATCTCTCGTTCTGACATATTTGGGTCAGAGTCTTTTTGTAATACCATTGGCAACCTGCTCGTGTGCGCGTCAGGAAGATACCTGCTTAAAGTGCTCACGTCAATTTCACGATTGTTTTCAATCACTGAAATTTGTTCTGTAATGTTTTTTAATTGCCTGATGTTGCCCGGCCAGCGATAACTTTCAAGTAGTTTAACTGCTTCAGGTGAAAGTTTGATTACTGGCATGCGATATTTCTCCCCAAAATCCGATGCAAATTTTCGAAACAACAGGTGGATATCGTTTTTTCTTTCACGTAACGGAGGCATGTGAATGGGAACGGTATTCAATCTATAGTAAAGATCCTCTCTAAACTTGCTTTTCTGGATGGCTTCTGGAATGTTGACATTCGTAGCGGTTACTATGCGAACGTCCGTTTTTTGAACCTTACTGGATCCAACTTTCAAAAACTCTCCTGTCTCTAAAACGCGTAACAATCTAACTTGAGTTGAAACTGGCAGTTCAGCTACCTCATCTAGAAAAATGGTTCCTCCATCAGCAACCTCAAAATAACCTTTTCGTGATTCGTGGGCTCCGGTAAAAGATCCTTTCTCGTGACCAAAAAGCTCAGAGTCAATTGTACCTTCAGGAATGGCACCGCAATTCACAGCTATATAACCATTGTGTTTGCGAGTGCTGTTGTGGTGAATGATTTGCGGCATTCGCTCTTTTCCTGCACCACTCTCACCAGTGATCAGTACAGAAAGATCGGTTGGTGCAACACGCAATGCTGTTTCAATTGCCCTATCCAATGCGGGATTTACTCCAATGATGCCAAATCGTTGTTTGGCTTGTTGAATGGTCATACTCATCACTGAACGTTTCCAATTAATGTTGCCGAAGTACACTCTGTGATGGTTACACTTACATAATCACCAGGTTTATGTTCTGTTTTCGGAAAAACGCACATTACATTTTGGTCGTTCCTCCCGCAAAACTGTTCATCGCTTCGTTTTGAAAAACCTTCGATCAATACACGGAAGGTTTTGCCAATCGCTTTTTGATTGCTTTCTAAGCTATGCTGCAATTGCAAGTCGATGATTTCATTTAGTCTTCTCTTTTTGATTTCAAGACTAACATTGTCTTCATATTTGCGTTCTGCGAGTGTTTTGGGGCGCTCTGAATAATAGAACATGTATGCAAAATCATACTTCACTTCTTTCATCAAACTTAAAGTGTCTTGATGTTGTTCTTCGGTTTCACCACAAAAACCGGCAATAATATCCGTTGATATTCCGCATTCCGGCATGATACGTTTGATGGCTTCAATGCGATTCATGTACCATTCTCTAGAGTAACCGCGATTCATCCGTTTCAATACATCGGAATTTCCTGATTGTACGGGAAGGTGAATGTATTCACATATATTGCTGTAATTGGCCATTGCGTGCAACACTTCATCCGTCATGTCTTTTGGGTGAGAAGTAGAAAAACGCACGCGCAAATCCGGATTTACCTGGGCTACTTTTATGAGCAACTGAGCAAAGTTTACCGTTTCTTTATCGGGTTCTATGATTTCCCCTTTCTTACTCATATTCCAACGATAACTATCCACGTTTTGCCCAAGAAGTGTTACTTCGCGGTAGCCTTTCTCAAATAACTCTTTTGCTTCAGTTACTATTGTTTCGGGGCTGCGGCTGCGCTCTCTTCCGCGTGTAAACGGTACTACGCAAAAGCTGCACATATTGTCACAACCGCGCATGATTGAAATGAATGCACTTACGCCATTCGAGTCTAACCTCACAGGGCTGATCTCTGCATAGGTTTCTTCTCTGGAAAGCAGAACGTTGACAGCCTTTTGTCCTGATTCAACTTCAGAAACCAGGCCAGGTAGCTCCCTATATGCATCGGGTCCGGCAATTAAATCGACCAACTGTTCTTCTTCAAGTAATTGAGATTTTAGGCGCTCCGCCATGCATCCTAATATGCCAATAACCTTGTCTGGGTTTTTTTTCTTGTCTTTTTGAAATTGAGTAAGTCGTTTTCTTACGCGCTGCTCAGCGTTATCTCTAATGGAGCAGGTGTTGATTAATACCACATCTGCATCCTCGGAATTTCTGGTGGTTTCGTATCCAGCCTTAGACATGATGGAAGCGACAATTTCACTATCCGAAAAATTCATTTGGCAACCGTAGCTTTCAACGTAAAGTTTTTTTCCGTGCAATAGATCTGCTTGCTGACTTACCAAAGTGGCTTCACCTTGTCTTTCTTCACTCAATAATTCTTCTGCCATTTTTTTAGTCTTTAAAAAGGTCTGCAAAGGTACAGAATAGCTTGGTCTGCAAAAATGTCAGGCGGGAAATTTGAGGTCTGTTAACAGTAAGATTATAAAGTCTGTTCAACTTCCCATTTTATTTTACGTTTTATTTGCACTTATTGAAAAGTGCGGTTATATGAATTTGGTGATAGTAGAGTCTCCTGCAAAGGCGAAAACAATAGAAGGTTATCTTGGTAAAGATTACATTGTTAAATCGAGTTACGGTCACGTAAGAGATTTACCAACGAAAGGCCTTTCGGTTGATTTAGAAAATAATTTCCTGCCGGATTATCAGGTGCTTGCTGATAAAAAGAAGGTAATAAGTGAGCTCAAAAAATTGAGTAAGGATGCAGAGATGGTTTGGTTGGCAACGGATGAAGACCGAGAAGGAGAAGCCATAAGTTGGCATCTTTTTGAGGCATTAGGCCTAAACAAAGGTAAAACCAAACGCATCGTGTTTCATGAGATCACCAAGCCTGCAATAATGAATGCCATCGAGAACCCACGGCAAATCGACAAGAATTTGGTCGATGCACAACAAGCGAGAAGGGTGTTGGATCGAATTGTGGGATTTGAGTTGAGCCCTGTGCTTTGGAAAAAGGTTAAGCCATCCCTTTCTGCCGGTCGTGTGCAGAGTGTGACAGTGCGCTTGATTGTTGAACGTGAAAAAGAAATTGACAATTTTAAGTCAGAAGATTATTATCGTGTCAAGTCGGTTTTTGAGTCTAATGGAAAGTCTTTTACAGCAGATTTAAATAAACGTTTGAAAACGGAAGAAGAGGTCGATGCTTTTTTGGAAAAATGTAAATCAGCATCATTTTCAGTTGAGGCAGTTGATAAACGGCCGGGTAAAAAATCTCCGGCTCCACCTTTTACAACCTCAACACTTCAGCAAGAGGCTTCCCGAAAACTGGGATATTCTGTTGCTCAAACGATGCGCCTTGCTCAGCGTCTTTATGAAGCAGGTAAGATCACTTACATGAGAACCGATTCATTGAATTTAAGCAATACGGCCATTGAGGGCGCAAAAGCGGAGATTGCCGCTCAATACGGTGATGATTTTGTGAACCCGAGAAAATATTCAACTAAAACAGCTAATGCCCAAGAAGCTCACGAGGCCATCAGACCAACCTATTTCAACAGACAGGAAGTAGCTTCAGATCGTCAAGAACAAAAGTTGTATGAATTGATTTGGAAAAGGGCTATCGCCTCACAAATGAGTGATGCAAAATTGCTTCGAACAACCATAAAAATTAGTGCTGTAAACATCGATGAACTGTTCGAGGTGAAAGGTGAAATCATCACGTTTGAAGGATTTCTAAAAGTCTATCTGGAAGGCACTGATGACGAAAGTCAGGATGAAAGCAACACTAACCTTCCCAATGTCTCAGAAGGCGATGAACTAACTAAATTAGGCTTTGAGGCTACCCAGCGGTTTACAAATCACCCGCCAAGATATACCGAAGCGAGTTTGGTTAAAAAATTGGAAGAGTTGGGTATCGGCCGACCTTCAACTTATGCGCCAACTATAAGCACGGTGTTGAAGCGGGGTTATGTGGTGAAGGAAGACCGGGAAGGACACAAGCGGTCTTTTCAAGTGATCAAATTAATGGATAACGATATTTCAAAGGAATCCAAAGAAGAAAATACCGGAGCCGAAAGAAATAAGTTATTCCCAACCGATATTGGAGTGGTGGTAAATGACTTTTTGGAAGAGCATTTCAAGGAAATCATGGATTATCATTTCACCGCTAATGTAGAAGAAGAGTTCGATCATATTTCCAGAGGAGAATTGAACTGGACTTCCATGCTTTCTAAGTTTTATAAACCATTTCACCTTACCGTTGAGGATACTTTAGAAAACTCAGATCGGGCAACTGGCGAGAGACGTCTTGGTGACGATCCTAAAACCGGAAAACCTGTTATTGCCCGATTAGGTAGGTATGGGCCTATGGTTCAAATTGGTGATGTAAGTGATGAGGAAAAACCTCAGTTTGCCAAACTGAGAGATGGACAGAGCATTCAAACCATAGAGCTGGATGATGCCCTTGAGTTGTTTAAGTTGCCCAGAACTTTAGGCGAATGGGACGGCAACGAAGTTATTGCGTCAACCGGGAGGTTTGGGCCCTTTGTTCGCTACGATGGTAAGTTTTATAATCTTGGGGACAGAGATCCGCTTGAGATCACATTGGATGAAGCCATCGAAGTCATCAAAATCAAAAGGGAAGAAGCTAAAAAAGCCATTATCCATGAATTTGATAACGATCCAACAATTCGTGTGCTCAAAGGAAGGTTTGGACCCTACATGACTCATGGAAAGGACAACTATAAAATACCAAAAACCAATGATCCCGAAGAGCTCACCCTTGAGAAATGTCTGGAGATAATCGAAAGCACATCGCCCACCAATAAAGGTAAAAAGAAGGCAGCGACAAAAAAAGCACCGGCCAAAAAGAAAGCATCGAAGAAAACGGCAAAAAAGACAGCTAAAAAGTAGGTAAATGGATATTCAGGCTTTTTTCAAAACTTCAAATTGGGAAGCTCCAAAAACCGATGGGGTGGCTGCATCGATCACATTGTTTAACGATGGCTTGGATCTGGAGGCTTTTGATGCTGCAATATTATTTGTTCCAGAATACCGATGGCAAACGGGAGATCATATTAACGCTCCGATTGCGGATGCTGTAATTGATGAGCTTAGCAAATTTCACCTTCACAACACGGAGGCCAACTTGCTGTATATGGGTGAGTTTGTTCTTGGTAATTCTATTGCTGACACGGAGTCGGGTCTTATTGAAGTGATTGGGGAGTTAATAAAATTCAAAGTTGTTCCTCTGCTTATAGGTGGGTCAAAAGAATTAACCTACGCTGCTTACAAAGCATTCGAATTGCAGGAACAGGTAGTTAATGTTGCATCAGTTGACCCTTACCTAAATATAGAAGATGCAGATGGTCATGGATATATCGGTCGTATTATTAAGAATCAACCAAACTATTTATTTAACTACGCTAATCTAGCCTATCAAACTTATTTGGTTTCTCAAAACGAACTGGAGCTTTCCGAAGAGTTATATTTTGAAGCTTACCGGCTTGGGTTATTGCGTGGCGATATTTACAGTGCGGAACCAGTAATTCGCGGAGCGGAAATTCTTTCTTGCTCAATGGATGCCGTTAGATCATCAGATTTTCGAGCTAGCAGCAATCCGCAACCTAATGGCATCTTTGCAGAAGAAGCCTGCCAGTTGATGCGATATGCCGGACTTACAGATAAGAATCAGGTTGTTTTAATTACCGATCTGAATCTTGAGAAACTTATTCAATCTATCAGTGATTTGCGATTAGTCGCTGAAATGCTGTGGTGCTTTATTGATGGGTTCTATCATCGTAGGCCTGAATTACCTTCTAAACGCAAGGAAGGATTTTTGAAATATCGTGTTCCGCTAAGGGATGATGAATTTCAAATGGTGTTTTATAAAAGTGTGAATACCGATCGCTGGTGGATGGAAATTCCTGTTCCACCTCAATACGCAAACAAATATCGCAAGCATCATATGGTGCCATGCGACTATCAAGATTACCTCATTGCTACTTCAGATGACCTTCCTGAGCGATGGTGGAAGGCCTATAAAAAGATGCTTTGAAATTTTTTATCGAAAAAGTCAACCTGTTTGTGTTGAAAAAACCGCATGTTCGTGGAAAATTCTTGACAGGGATTGTTTTTTCTGTAATTTAGCAAGTCTCAAAAATCTATACCTGCATATTTGATTTATGAAAAATAAAACTGTAATAGTCCTTATCGCATTCCTCACGGCAGTGGGCTCATCTGCATGGGCGCAGCAAGATCCACAGTTCAGTCAAAACATGCATAACAAGCTGTTTTTTAATCCTGCCTTTGCTGGAATGAATGACGGAATTTGTGCTTATACACTGGGCAGACAACAGTGGGTTGGGTTTGAAGGAAGACCTGAATCTTATCTTTTTGGAGGACATGGAACGTTTACTATTCCTTATATTAATTTGAGAAGTGGTGGAGGTCTAGTGGTCTTAGGTGATGCACTGGGACAATCACACTTTACTACCCTGAAAGGCATGTATAGTGCACATATACCGCTTAATTTGATTGGCAACGACCCGGGTCATTTAGGAATTGGAGCCTCCGTTGGTCTTATTCAATTTGGCATAGGTAATAACTGGCGAAGCACTAATCCTCATTATGAGGATCCATCCATTCCGAATGGTGGTTATCAGGCCAGTTCATTCGATATGGATTTTGGCCTTTGGTATCAAACCAGCAAGTTATACTTCGGTGTGTCGATGACGCATTTAAATCAGGCTAATTTTGAGTCCGAAGGATTTGGGTTGGTTGATGGTAGTTATCAGGATGTTGAAGACTACAATTGGGCAGCATCTTTTAAGATGAAGTCTCACTTATTTGTAACGGCAGGGTATGATTTCCCTCTTTCAAACCCATTATTCGTTTTGAAGCCATCGGTTTTTGTGAAATCAGATCTGGTTTCAACACAAATCGACTTAAATACTTTAGTTGAATACAATAATTTTATCTGGGGCGGGTTAACCTATAGATGGATCGATGCTGTTGTTGCAATGGCAGGTGTCAATTGGGCGCCAGGAACTGTCCCCGGAACCCTAAGAGCCGGATATGCGTATGATGTTACCACCAGCCGAATTACTCAAGGTAGTAATGGCTCTCATGAAATCTTTCTTCAGTATTGCCTGAAGTTGAAACAAAAATCCCCCGTTACTAGACATAAGAGTGTGCGTTTCTTGTAATAGAGAATGGCTTACTTTTGTAACTTTTGAATAGAACAACGTCTTTGAACGATATAAATCTAAAAGGAGAAATTATGAAAAACTTGCTCAAATACTCATTAGCAGTGATAGCCATGTTGCCACTACTGCTGAGCAGTTGCGGAAACTCCGGCAATGGCCAGTTAATTGGCGTGCAAAACAGAATTGCATGGTACCAACCTGACCCTTATGGAATGCTTTACTTGCCGATGGGCTCATTTAATATGGGGCCAAGCGATCAGGATGTTCCTTATGCCACCACAGCCAAGTCAAAAACGGTTTCGGTTCAGGCATTTTATATGGATGAAACTGAAATCACCAATAATGAATACCGTCAATTTGTTCATTGGGTTCGCGATAGCATTGCTCGAAGAATTTTAGGAGAAGAGGTTGATGAGGAAGAATTTCTAATTACGATCAATCAGTATGATGAGGATATTGATCCACCTCATATCAATTGGGATTCTCGAATTGACTGGCTAGATCCTGATCAGCGTGAAGCGCTGGAAGTAATGTATTATCCAGAATTTGAAAGATTTCGAGGAAGAAGAGAAATTGACAGTCGTAAATTAGATTATGAGTATTTCTGGATAGATTATAAAGATGCTGCCAGAAAAGGTGGTCCAGGTGCTCCTCTTCGTCAACGGGGCATGACTGACAGATCAATTTTTATTAAAAGAGATGTGATCAATGTTTACCCTGATACATTGTGTTGGGTGCACGACTTTACTTATTCTTTTAATGAGCCGATGACCAAAATGTATTTTAGCCATCCCGCCTATGATGAATATCCAGTTGTTGGTGTTACTTGGAAGCAAGCGAGAGCATTTGGTATTTGGAGAACAGAACTGCTTAACTCTTATTTGAAAATGATCGGAGGTGGAGTTGTGCAAGATTTTAGGCTTCCTACTGAGTCAGAATGGGAGTATGCCGCTCGTGGCGGTCTAGACTTAGCACCTTACCCCTGGGGCGGTCCGTATATCAGAAATACACGTGGTTGCTTCTTGGCTAACTTTAAACCGATGAGAGGTAATTATGTGGACGATGGTGGTTTCCACACGGTCCCTGTCAATTCTTACTCGCCCAACGATTACGGATTGTATTGTATGTCTGGAAACGTTTCGGAATGGACGAGTAACGCTTTTGATGAGTCTGCATATGCGTTTGCTCACGATCTTAACATGGATTATGTTTATGAAGCTAAGGATGATGATCCTCCCGTTTTAAAACGAAAGGTAATTCGCGGAGGTAGTTGGAAAGACATTGGATATTATCTTCAAACCGGCACCAGAACCTATGAATACCAGGATACAGCTAAAAGTTACATCGGTTTTAGAAATGTAATGTCCTTTTTGGGCAGAGCAAAAGGCGATGATATTTAAAGATCTTAATAACCAAAATAACCCAAATTAACTTAATCAAAAACCCTAAAAAAGTCAGTTATGTCACAGGAAATCACAGGATTCAGACCAGGAAGCAAGAGTTGGAAAAATTTTATGGCGAAGCTTTATGGTATTGGAGCGGCCGTTGTTATTGTAGGAGCTTTGTTTAAAATTATGCACTGGCCGTTTTCTGGCCCGCTTTTGGTAGTGGGGCTTTCTACAGAGGCTGTGATCTTTTTCTTTTCGGCTTTCGAACCAATGCATGATGAACCAAAGTGGGAATTGGTTTACCCAGAATTGGCACAACATGATGAAGTTGAAGACTCTGAAGAGCTTGATGAGAGTACAGATGATCACAGTAATCAAGATATTCCAATCACCGAGCAATTGGATAATATGTTGGAAGAAGCGAAAATTGGCCCTGAATTGATCGAGAGCCTTGGTACTGGATTACGCTCATTATCTGATCACGCTGGCAAATTGAGCAATATTTCTGATGCGTCAGTTGCTACCAACGAGTACGTAGAAAGTGTTAGAGGGGCTGCAACAAACGTGAATCAACTAAGTGAGACTTATTCCAAGGCTTCTGAGAGCTTGGCAAGCATTAGTATGACCTCGGAAGATGGAAATACTTATGCAGAAAATTTGAGATCAGTCTCTGGTAAACTACAGGAATTAAGCAGTATATATGATACTCAACTCCAGGGAAGCAAAGAGCAAATGGAGACAACCAATCAGTTTTATGCCGGAATTTCTGAATTGATGTCAAACCTTCAAGCTTCTGTTGAAGATACAAAGCGATATAAGGATAGCATATCAGAATTATCTAACAATCTAACTGCCCTAAATAGAGTTTACGGAAATATGTTGGCTGCCATGAATGTTGGCGGAGCAAATACTAATGCTTAATCCCAACTAATCCGTAGTTTAATCCAAAAAATCAGAATATAAAATGGCAGGAGGCAAGGAAACCCCGCGACAAAAAATGATCGGTATGATGTATCTCGTACTGACCGCACTTCTCGCAATGAATGTTTCGAAAGATATTCTTGACGCCTTTGTGGTGATCAACGAAGGGCTGGAAACAACCAATAAGAACTTCATGGCGAAGAATGAGTTTACATATACTCAGTTTGAGAAAGCTAAAGCTAACGATCCTGAAAAGGTGATTGAGTTTTTTAATGATGCTATGAAGGCTAAAGATCTCTCAGATGAATTATATCTTCATATTGAGGAGCTTAAAAAGTACTTAATAGCACGCACGAGCGGTAAAGGATCTATTGAAGAGGTTGAAGCAGATTCTCTTTTTGAGTTGAAGAACGTTGATTCAAAAGACAATTATGATATCCCTACACTTCATTTAATTGGTGGAGACCCTACAAATCCAATTGAGGCTGAATGGTCTGCAATGGAACTTAAAGGTAAAATTGATAATTTCAGGCAAGAATTGCTCTATTTGTTCGAAGATGAGACGGAACGTGATGCGCTTCAACTTGGTTTATCAACCGATTATTCCCAAAAGAATGCCAGTGGAGTGATGGAGGATTGGATTACTGCTAATTTTTATCACCTACCCTTGGCTGCAGTAGTTACGAACCTTTCGAAGATTCAAGCTGATGTTAGAAACGCAGAAGCGGATATTATTAAGGCGATTTATCGTAATATCAGCGCAGATGACTTTAAGTTTGATACACTTGCTGCGAAGGTGATTCCACGTTCAACTTATGTTGTTCAGGGTGACAGCTTTGTGGCTGATGTAATTGTTGCTGCTTTTAGCACGACTCAACCACCCCGAATGAGGTTGGCTACTGAGTTTAACGATACCAACGACATGCCGGTCTATGACAAGTTTGAGGATTTGGATAGCACGCACGTCCGTGTGGTAGATGGGGCTGCGCGCTATGCTATCCCGGCAACCACGGAGGGAATCAAAGAATGGGGAGGAGTTATTCAAATCAAAGGTCCGGATGGTTCTTACCGTTCTTTTAAAGTGCCGCGTCAAAGTTATACGGTTGCAAAACCCGCTCTGGTAGTTTCACCAACTGCAATGAATGTGTTTTATAGAGGTCTTGACAATCCGGTTGAAGTTTCTGTCGCAGGTATTCCTACAGATAAGTTAGAAATAGCTATTTCTAATGCGTCCAAATCAGGTAGCAACGGTGACTTTAAGGTTAGACCTGGAAGCGGTCAGCAATGTGTGGTTACCGTAAGCGCAGAGATCAACGGTAAGAAACAAAACTTTGGTAAAAAAGAGTTTCGAGTAAAAAACGTTCCTGATCCAAAACCATATTTTGGTGGCAAGTCAGGGTCTGATAATATCCCTCAGCGGGATTTGTTGGCTGCTGGTGGTATTATCGCCAAAATGGAGAACTTCGAGTTTGACCTGCGATTTGATATCGTAAGTTATGTGGTTTCTGCGACCATTCGAGGTAAGGTCGTTGAAGAGGCTTGTAGAGGTCCTGAGTTATCTCAAAATGCGAAAAAGATTCGTGCTGAGATGAAATCAGGTCAGAAGATATATTTTGAAAAGATTAAAGCGAAAGGTCCGGATGGGACAGTTCGCGACCTTGGTACGATTGCACTTAAGGTTATCTAAAATTTAATTTGAGAAGTCATGAAAAGATTGATGCTTACTTTAATGGTGTTTTCAGCTTTTGCTGTATCACCATCTGTTTCTAACGCACAAGACGTGTTGGATGGAATTTACCGTCCTGAACACACACTTGAGCGAAGAGTTATTCCATATGCTCCGCTTCGTGAGGCCGATATTATGTGGCTCAAAAGAGTTTGGAGACGAATAGATCTTCGTGAAAAAATCAATCACCCCATGTATTTCCCTGAAAAGCCGGCACAAGGTCGAAAATCGTTGTTTGACGTGATGAAGGATGCGATTTTAAATGATGGCACCCTGACAGCTTATGATCCGGGTCCGCTTGGAGATGACGATATGTTTACAAAACGCATGACCACCGATGAAGTACGGAACTTATTGTTTCGAAAAGACACCAGCCTGACCGAAGATTTGATTACTGGTGAAATGAAGGAAGTTATTGTGAACATGGAGACCAAATCGACTGAGGTCAAATGGTATGAAATAAAAGAAGAGTGGTTTTTTGACCGCCAGCGTTCTGTGATGGATGTTCGTACCATTGGAATTTGCCCGATGATCGCAAAAACAGATGAATTAACTGGTGAATTTCGGGGGTTAAAACAGCTGTTTTGGGTTTATTATCCAGAGGCTCGATACGTATTTGTAAAGTCAGAGGTTTTCAATCGATCGAATGATGTTGAAAGAAGAACCTATGAGGATATTTTTTGGAAGCGTCAGTTTGGTAGTTTTATTACCAAAGAATCGAATGTCTATAACAGATCCATTTCGGAATATGAAACAGGTCTTGAGGCTCTAATTGAAGCGGAAAATATCAAGCAGGAAATTACCAATATGGAGCATGACCTTTGGAGTTACTAAGTTTTTAATAGAAGTAGACTGAAGAAAGGGAACCGATCGGTTAACTTTTTTTATGAATAAATAACTTACCCTAAATAAATATTTCAGATCAACGTATTGACGTTCATAATAGGCTTGATAATCACCAGACTTGATGTTCTTGATCCATTCCTGATTGTTTAGGTACCAATCAATTGTTAATGAAAGGCCTTTTTCGAATGTGGCTGCGGGAGACCAACCCAGTTCATTTTTTACTTTTGAGCAGTCAATGGCATAACGAAAATCATGACCGGCTCGATCAGTAACATAAGTAATCAGCGCTTCGCTTTCACCTTTTTTTCGACCAAGTTTTTCGTCCATTAGCTCACAAAGCAATTTGATCAACGCGATATTAGTCCACTCGTTTTCACCACCGATGTTGTAAGTTTCTTGATTATTTCCATTGTGAAATATCACATCAATAGCTTCGGCATGATCCTCAACATAGAGCCAATCTCTTATATTCTCACCTTTGCCATAAACCGGCAGCGGTCTTTTATCGATTATATTGCTTATAAATAGAGGGATCAGCTTTTCTGGAAATTGGTTCGGCCCATAATTGTTGCTGCAATTTGAAATAACAATCGGAAGACCATAGGTGTGTCCAAAAGCTCTTACCAAGTGATCTGAGCTCGCTTTCGATGCTGAGTATGGACTCTTCGGGTCGTAGGGTGTGTCTTCTACAAAAAAACCTTCATCACCAAGTGAGCCATATACCTCATCGGTCGAAACATGGTAAAACCTATTTGATTCAAATTCATTATCCCAATGAGATTTGGCGCAATTCAACAGGTTAGCAGTGCCAACAACATTTGTATTGATGAATGCCAGCGGATCCATGATGGAACGATCTACGTGAGATTCGGCTGCCAAATGAATAACGTCTGTAATGTTATGCTTTTTAAAAAGTTCGGCAATAGCGTCTGAATCGCAAATATCAACCTTCTCGAAACGATAGTTTGCCGATGATTCAATGTCTTTGAGGTTCTCCAGATTTCCGGCATAGGTCAGTAAATCAACATTGACGACAAGATACTGGGGATAATGGATTACAAATCTTCTAACAAGGTGAGACCCGATAAATCCAGCTCCACCTGTTATCATTATATGTTTTTGAAACTCCACTAAAGACTCCAGTAATTGAGGTTTTTAATGTCTTTTCTAAAGATGCCTTTCACATCTACGAGTATTCCCTGATCGTCTTTCATCAAACCTTTAAAATCATCTTCTGTCATCTTCACATATTCATCATGGTTCACAGCAACGATCACGGCATCATAGCCTTTGGGTTTAATATTCGTAAGTTCAAACCCGTATTCTTCCATCAATTCTTCGCTCTCAGCGTGCGGGTCTGCAACATCCACATCTACCATGAACGAACGAAGCTCCTTCACGACATCGGCTACTTTTGAATTTCGAATATCACTTACATTTTCTTTGAATGTTGCGCCCATGACCAAAACATTTGCGCCTGAAACATTTTTGCCTTGAGCTAGAATTTTCTTCACCGTTGTTTTTGCAACATAGAATCCCATGCTATCATTGACATAGCGTCCCGAGTTAATGATTCTAGCATGATAGCCGAGCTTTTCAGCTTTATAAGTAAGGTAATATGGGTCAACACCAATACAATGACCACCAACCATTCCGGGAGAGAACTTAAGAAAGTTCCATTTTGTTCCTGCCGCTTCAAGCACTTCGTAGGTATTGATATTTAGGCGGTTAAAAATAATAGACAATTCATTCATCAAGGCAATATTCACATCCCTTTGAGTGTTTTCAATGATTTTTGCAGCTTCTGCTACTTTGATGGAGGAAGCTTTGTGAACTCCTGGCTCAACAATGATTCTGTAAACATCAGAAATGACCTCAAGGGACTCTTCATCACAGCCTGAAACAACTTTAAGAATTTTGGTGATGGTGTGTTCTGTATCTCCCGGATTGATGCGCTCAGGCGAATAACCCACTTTAAAATCTTTGATGTAGCTCAACCCTGACACTTCTTCCAGCACAGGAACACAGTCGTCTTCCGTGCATCCTGGATAAACCGTGCTTTCATAAACTACATAATCTCCCTTTTTCAAAACACTGCCCACACCTCTTGATGCACCGATCAATGGACTAAGATCTGGTTTGTTGTAGTCATCAATAGGAGTCGGAACAGCGATTATGAAGAATTTCACATCCTTTAGGTCATTCATATCAGCGGTAAACTCGATGTCGCTGTTTTCAAAATCAGAAGCCTCCAATTCATCACTGGGGTCAATGCCTTGCTTCATCATGTTTACACGCTCAACGTTGATGTCGAGCCCTATTACCGATACTTTCTTAGCAAAAGCAAGTGCTATTGGCAGTCCAACATATCCCAGTCCTATGACTCCGATTTTGGCGTTTTTCTCACGAATTTGGTTGTATAAATTGCTCATGTTTTATCAAGATAGTTTGTGCACGCGATTTGAAGGCGTGAGTTCATATTTTTCTTTGGATTCAGGACAAACAGCGATTCCGTTTGCGTCAAAGGTAAGACGATGACCAAACTCGCTCATCCATCCGATTTGTTTTGCGGGGTTTCCAACTACCAAGGCATAATCAGGAACCTCTTTTGTGATCACAGCTCCTGCACCAACGAAGGCATATCTACCGATGTCATGACCACAAATAATGGTGGCATTCGCACCGATAGATGCTCCTTTTTTTACCGTAGTCTTGGTGTACTGCCCTCTGCGGTTTACAGCACTTCTTGGATTCATTACATTGGTAAAAACCATGCTTGGGCCAAGGAATACATCATCTTCGCAAATCACTCCAGAATAGACTGATACGTTGTTTTGTATTTTAACATTGTTGCCTAAAATTACTTCCGGAGAAATAACACAATTCTGTCCTATGTTGCAGTCGTTTCCAATATGGCAATTAGGCATGATGTGTGTGAAATGCCAAATTTTGGTGCCATCACCTATTTTACATCCATCATCAATTACTGCTGTTTCGTGTGCGAAATAATCCATTCGTTATCTGAAAAAAGCGTCAAATGATTTGTGTTCTTTCTTATAGAGGTCGTCCTTGGTCAAGCCTTTGAAGTATTCATAAGTGATTTTTAATCCCTCTACCCTTGATACTTTTGGTTCCCAACCTAATATTTCTCTGGCTTTTGTTATGTCTGGTTGGCGCTTTTCAGGATCACCCTCCGGCAAATCTCTGTAAATTACCTTCTGGGTAGTCCCAGTAAGTTTTATGATTTCCTCGGCAAAATCGCTGATCGTGATTTCATCTGGGTTGCCAATATTTACAGGCATGCCATAGTCGCTGTGCAGAAGTCTGAAAACACCCTCAATCAGGTCGTCAACATAACAGAATGACCTTGTTTGGCTACCGTCCCCGAAAACCGTTAAATCTTCACCGCGCAATGCCTGACCTATAAATGCAGGTAATACCCGACCATCGTTTAGTCGCATTCGAGGACCGTAGGTATTAAAAATTCGAACGATTCGTGTTTCTAAATTGTGAATCCGCTGATAGGCCATGGTTATGGCTTCCTGAAAACGCTTTGCCTCATCATATACTCCGCGAGGCCCAACTGGATTTACATTGCCCCAATACTCTTCTGTTTGCGGGTGAACCAATGGATTGCCATATACTTCAGAAGTTGAGGCTACTAAAATGCGGGCATTCTTGGCACGGGCTAATCCTAGCAAATTATGCGTTCCTAATGATCCCACCTTCAGGGTTTGAATCGGTATTTTTAAATAGTCAATCGGGCTGGCTGGTGAGGCGAAGTGTAAAATATAATCCAACTTTCCGGGAACATGCACAAAGGAGCTTACATCATGATTGTAAAATGTAAAATGTTCGTGGGCAAAAAGGTGCTCTATGTTTTTCAGGTCTCCAGTGATAAGGTTGTCCATTCCAATCACCTTGTAGCCTTCTGCAATAAAGCGATCACAAAGGTGTGAACCTAAAAAACCTGCTGCTCCTGTTATTAATACCGATTTCACTATGGATTAATTATTAATTATTTACGGTTTGTCTACCGATACTTTTGTAGAAATAACCGCGTTCTTTCATTTTACCGGGTGAATATAAGTTTCTGCCATCAAATATGGTCTTTGTTTTCAATCGTTTAGCCATTTCTGTAAATTCGGGTGTTCTGAAAACAGACCACTCTGTGCAAATGATTAATGCGTCTGCATGATCTAGTGCTTCATAAGGGTCTGCGGCATACTCGATCGCGTCCCCAATTTGCTTCTGAACATTATTCATCGCTTCAGGATCATAGGCCTTTACATTCGCCCCTTTTGCAAGAAGTTTTTCAATGATGTAAAGCGAGGGCGCCTCTCTAATGTCATCTGTATCAGGTTTAAAAGCTAATCCCCATAGCGCGAATGTTTTTCCTTTTATATCATTGTCATAATGATCTAAAATAGAGGGCATCAATATTGTTTTTTGCTCTTCGTTAACGCGCATTACAGCATCCAGTATCTGAAGGTCGTAAGCATTGTCTTTTGCGGTTTTCACGATGGCCTGAACATCCTTAGGGAAGCAACTCCCACCATATCCAATACCCGGAAATAAAAAACGATTGCCGATGCGTGAATCAGACCCTATACCGATGCGCACTTTATCCACATCCGCGCCTAATTTTTCGCATAAATTGGCAATTTCATTCATAAAGGAGATCTTGGTGGCCAAAAATGCATTTGCAGCATACTTGGTCATTTCGGCAGATTTTTCATCCATAAACAGAATTGGATTGCCTTGACGCACAAAAGGCTTAAAAAGCTCCTCCAAAGTTTCTTGAGCACGCATTGATTCAGTTCCAATCACCACTCGGTCTGGCTTCATGAAGTCATCCACGGCAAATCCTTCTCTAAGGAACTCAGGGTTAGAAACTACATCAAAGTCGCCTTTATAATGCTCCTCTACTGCTAACCTTACTTTATCAGCGGTGCCTACAGGAACAGTGCTTTTGTCGATGATAATCGTGTAGCCTTTGATGATTTTGCCTAAATCGCTTGCCACCTTTAATATGTATTGCAAATCTGCTGAACCATCTTCACCAGGAGGGGTTGGTAAGGCAAGGAAAATAACCGAAGCATGATCTACAGCTCTTTGTAAATCGGTTGTGAATTCCAAGCGATTTTGCTTGATGTTTCGCTCAAACAAATTATCGAGATGTGGCTCATAAATCGGGATAATCCCATTTTGCATTTTATGAACTTTCTCAGTATCAATATCCACACATACAACATGATTTCCTGTTTCTGCGAGACATGTGCCTGTCACTAGCCCGACATATCCTGTTCCTACTACGGCAATATTCATCCTTTTAAATACTTGATTAAGTGTTGTGTAATATATTTTAACTGTTCATCAGTCAATTCGGTGTGCATCGGCAATGAAAAAACCCTTTTGGTGAGACCTTCTGTTATCGGCATATCTCCATTCTTCATTCCATACTGTGTGTATCCCTTTTGAAGGTGAACTGGAACCGGATAATAGATGTTTGCAGGAATATTTTGTTTCTGAAGGTATTCCAATAACGCATCACGATCTATCACTTCATCAACCTTCAGTGTATATTGATGGAAACCATGGTCAGAATAGCTTGCTCTCACTGGAATGGTGAGTGCTTCCAATGGCCTGAACTGCTCATCATAATAGGAAGCAGCTTTTAAGCGTGCATCAATGTACTCCGGAAGATGTTTCAATTTAATACGCAACACAGCGGCTTGAATAGCATCCAACCGGGAATTGCAACCAACAGAATCATGATAATACTTTTTGGTTTGCCCATGATTTGCTATTTGCTTTAACCTTGTTGCCAGGTCATCATCATTTGTCATCATGGCACCACCGTCTCCATAGCAACCAAGGTTTTTAGATGGAAAGAAAGAGGTTGTGCCGATATCACCAACGCAACCCGCTTTTTTGCGTTCACCATTTTTAAAGCGGTAATTACTGCCAAGAGCTTGTGCGGTGTCTTCGATCACACGAATATTCGCGTCTTTGGCGAGGCTCATAACTTCCTCCATATTGGCGCATTGCCCATAAAGGTGAACCGGGATGATCGCCTTGGTTTTAGAGGTGATTTTTTGTCGAGCATCTTCCACATCGATGGTAAATGTTTCGGGATCCACCTCTACAAAAACCGGTTTTAACTGCAATAATGCAATCACTTCTGCGGTAGCAATGTAGGTAAAGCTTGGGGTGAGAATTTCATCGCCAGGCTGGGTGTCGATTGCCATCAGCGCTATTTGCAAAGCATCAGTTCCATTGGCGCAAGGAATTACATGTTTTACATCTAAATAAGTCGCCAGTTCTTCACTGAAGGCCGTTACTTCTGATCCACCGATAAACTGCGTACTGTCAATGACTTTTAAAACAGCCGCATCGATCTCTTTCTTGATTTTAAGATACTGCGAGTGCAGATCTACGAGTTGAATTTGATTCATTCCGTACTAAAAATGAGGCGCAAAGATATTCTTTTAACCTTCATGTTTTAGCCGTTTTCTCTATCACACGCCTGATTTTCTATTTACAATCGCGGCATCGGCTGTTTCATCTTATTTTCGCGGTATGACAAAGTGGTTTTTAGCACTTTTTTTATTGGCTTCAACGCACCTGTCCTGGGGTCAAAAAACCATTGCCGATTCAGCGATCAACTTTTTTGCTATTTCTGCTGAATTGGGTCTTCAAGTCCCCTTTGGTGATATGGCCGATCGATTTGGAGCGGGTGGAATAGCCGGGGGATCGATCATGTATAAATCAAAAGAAAATTGGACTTTTGAGGGAAATTTTGGTTTTCTTTTCGGCCAAAACATCAACGAAGACACGATCCTAAAACCGTTGATTACCGAACAGAATTTTATCATTGGCCGAGATGGAAATCCTGCTGACGTATTGCTTTATCAAAGAGGTTTTGTGGCCACGGTTCGTGTGGGTAAGATTTTTCCTGTCATCGGCCCAAATCCAAACTCAGGAATTCACCTGGCTCTTGGGGCAGGGGTTATGCAACACAAGATTCAGATTCAAGATGCCTTTGAAAATATTCCTCAAATAGCCGGTGAATACAAAAAGGGCTATGATCGTCTTACCAATGGGTTCACACTTTCTCAATCAATAGGATATCAACATTTTAGCGACTATCGTTTTTTTAACTTCTACATTGGTGCAGAGTTTTATGAGGGGTTTACCCAAAACAGAAGAAGCTTGAATTTTGACACCGGATTGCGCGATGATCGGCAGCGGCTTGATGTTGTTGGTTCATTGGTGATACGTTGGTATTTCCCAATATACAAGCGAAAACCGAAAGAATTTTATTTCTATTGATGAGACATTTATACACCGGGTTGCTATATGTGTTTTCATGGTTGGCACCAGCCTTCAGATGGACAAGCAAGAAGTTTGCAAAATGGCTCTCGGTTAGAAATCAATGGAAGGTTGATTTGAAGCATTTTGAGAGAAAGACGGACGTGCCGCTCGTTTGGTTTCATTGTGCAAGCGTTGGTGAGTTTGAGCAAGCCCGTCCGGTGATTGACGCGTTGGCTGTAAAGCAAACGGTTCAAATTGCGGTTAGTTTTTTCTCTCCATCCGGATATGAGGCAAAGAAGACCTTTAAAC
>JBBDRU010000230.1:0-4652 GCA_040905305.1 Salibacteraceae bacterium
GCGACTGTTTCCAATTCATGCTACTTCCGCCAAGAGCATTCAACTTTATATCGATTAAATAAGGGTGGATTGTAAGCCAAATCCGGGTAATGACGATATCGTTTTTCTTAACAGACGAGGGAGCAAATTAAGCCGGGTAATGATTTTTTACATCATTCGAGATTTAGCAGCAATGGCTGGAGTTCGAAAATCCATTAGCCCGCATACACTTCGTCACAGTTTTGCTACAGAATTGGTGGAAAACGGAGCAGACCTCAGAGCTGTGCAAGAAATGCTGGGTCATTCATCCATTACCACAACCGAGGTATATACGCACCTCGATCGGAAGTTTTTAAGAAAAACCATACTAGAGCATCACCCACTTTATAACGGTAAAATGTAAGTTTGATACCATGCCTCGCGTTTTGATCATAATTATCCTCTTAGAATGCTGCGCATTCATGAGCAACGGGCAAGAAGTGCAAAGCAGCGCTTTCGATTTGATGCTTTCGACTCTGCTCGATGACAGCGTAGCTCAATTATCTGTGAATGAAGTTTCTGAACATTTATCCGACTACTACTTTCTTGATGCGCGCAGTGAAGAAGAGTATAACGTTTCTCACCTTCCAAGCGCCCTATGGATTGGATATGAACACTTTGATGATAATCGGATTGAATCGCTTGAGAAGACTCAACCAATTATCGTGTATTGCTCTGTCGGGTATCGAAGTGAAAAAATTGCCAAAAAACTTTTATCACTTGGATTTAGTGAGGTTTACAACCTTTATGGCGGCATCTTTGAATGGGTAAATCAATCGCAACCCATTGTTGACTCACAGGAAACAAACACCAATAAAGTGCACGCCTATGATTTGATTTGGGGCATTTGGCTTGATCGTGGTGAAAAGGTATATGGCTATGAATAAAATCACCAACCACAAACTTTTTATATTCATTCCAGGGATAATGGGCTTTTTACTTTACCTGACTTCTGTTAACCACGATTTTGTGCTAGACGATAAGCTGGTGCTCACCAACAACAAATTTGTTCAAGAAGGCATATCATCCATTCCTGATTTGTTCACTACTAACTATGCCAACGGCCATAAAGAAGATGGGTTTAACGATGGATTGTATCGACCACTATCCCTTGTTACTTTCGCCATTGAAAAAAGTGTTTTTGGTTTAAACCCCTCCGTGTCACACTTCATTCAGGCTTTGCTCTATGGATTGTTATTGATAGGGTTAATGCTTTGGCTTAATGCTTTTTTTGAAGATAAAAGATCCTGGGCATTCTGGATCAGCGTGCTTTTTGCGCTTCACCCCATTCATACTGAAGTGGTTGCCAACTTAAAAGGCAGGGATGAATTATTGGCATTATTGTTTTTTGTGTTTGCCGCGTGGCAATTTGTTAAATGGTGTTCCAGTCACAACCCAAGCTCCTTTCGAAACACTCTTCTCCTCTATTTTCTTGCATTATTTAGCAAGGAAAGCGCAGTAACCTTCATCGCTGTTTTTCCGATGATTTATTGGTATAAAGTGCCCCTGGAACAGCATAAATGGAAGTGGACTTCAATAATCGCCCTACCTGTAGTTATGTTTCTTGGGATTAGACAATATGTACTTCATCAAATGGGTCCGGTTGACTCAGGCGTAACGGGAATACTTCAAAACGTCTTAACCACCAGTGATAGTTTCACTGAAAGGATAGCCACCGCAGCTCACATTCAAGCGCTTTATCTTGAGAAGTTGGTTATGCCATTCAACCTTTCTCATGATTACTCCTACAACGCAATCCCACTTGTCGATCTGAGTAACCCATCTGCTTTGATCTGGGGTTCGGTACTCATTGTGCTCATCGTCATTGGAGTTAAAGCCTTATTAAAACGTGAAATATTAGGTTTTGGACTGTTATTTTACTTCGTCACTATTTCTGTAGTAGCCAATGTCTTTATTCTTATCGGTGCGTTAGCTGCGGATCGTTTTGTGTTTACCCCGTCTCTGGGCTATATCATCGCCATAGTAAGTTTGATCGGGTCATTATCCATATTGAAAAAGTATAGCAACTTAATTTTCGGGACGGTAGCATTGATTTATTTGGGACTTAGTTTAAACCGAATTCCAGACTGGAAAAACAACTACACACTCTTCACCACCGATGTTGAGCGCGTTCCTAACAGTGCTCGAGCGCAATACAATGCGGGAACTGCGGCAAATGAGGAGGCAAAGAGCAGTCCCGAAAAGGCCAGAGAATTGCGAATTTACGCCAGTAAACACCTATTAAAAGCCATCGAAATATGGCCTGATTATCAAGATGCGTATAACAACTTAGGCGTAAATTACCTTGACGCAAATGAACTTGAGAATGCTTATAGTGCGCTAAAAACGATGGTCAAAAGGTTTCCAAACTACAGCAAAGGCAAGTTAAGTCTGGCATACACTTGCTATAAAATGGAGCGTTATAAAGAAGCTGAGCATCTGTTTGAGGCATATTATAACATCAACCCAACTAATGAAGTGCTATACTTGATCGCAGAGTGTGAAGGACATCAAAATAAGTTTGATGAGGCTATTCTTCACTTAAACGAGCTGATAAAACATGAACCAAATCAAGATCGGGGCTATTTAAAACTTGGAATGGCTTATGCGATAACCGGTGATGAGGCAAAAGCTGAGCAGTTTTTCAAAACTGGTGTTAAGGTCAACCCTAACAACCCGGAAATGCATATGAATTTAGCGCTGGTCTATTTAAATTCAAACCGAATTGATAGTGCTCGGGAAAGTTTAAAAAATGCATTGGCCGTTGACCCTAACCTCTCAAGAGCAAAGCAGCTTTTACAACAAATTAATTAGTGATGGTTTGGCTGCTGACTTGCGAACATTATAGCAACGGAATTCCACTTGAATATGCCGATGTATTCATCAACGCAATCGATGTATTAGAAAGCCACCGAGGGTATGACATCAAAGCGGCACCACTGTTTCTGAGGTTTGAGCCTTTGTTTGATGAGTCCATTTTCTACCGATACACGCGCCTACTTATTGAGCCAAATAGGTCATTGGACGACAAGTTTTTATTTTCACCATTCACTGCGGCCTTGTCAAGTCAGGTTAAAACCAAGTTGATCCATGACCTCTACCAACCCTATCGGAAAAAAGTACAGTCATTCATTACCGATTACATAGATCAGGGAGTTATGCATATTTCCTTGCACACCTTCCACCCGATTCAGGGAAACGAAGACAGGTCTAGCGTGATTGGAATCAACTTCAACAGCAACAAAACAAATGAGCGTGAACTTGCGACTGTGTGGAAAAACTCCATCAAGGCAATCGACCCTACGCTGAGCGTACGATTCAACTACCCTTACCACGGAAGGCTTGACGGTCTCACAACCTTTCTAGGCAAGTGCTTTCCTGCAAATTACCATGGATTTGTGCTGGAAGTTCGAAACGATTGCGCTTTAGAATTGCGGAAACCTTTGTTTGAAAGTATGGCTAACCTTAGAGGAATACTAGGATAAAAAAAAGCCGGTGAAAAGCATCGCCCGGCTAATTTCAATGCTAACAAGCACCTGCTAAATGCCTTGATAAATAGCCTCTCTGGAAAAACGAACTTCTTTTACGCCTTGATCTGCATAATATTCAATAACCGCTCTATTATCCTCATCAAACCCCTTGAACTTGGAGATCATCTTGATTGTTGAGCCGTTGATGTATGTCCAACTTTTATCCGCTTCGCAAAACTCAAGTTTAGAACCCTGCAATACTTGTCCTTCTTCTCCCAACTCCTTTATCTCGAATTGATTCTTAGTGGCAATGACTTCATACGTTTTGTTTTGATATGCAATAACCTGAGACTCGCGGTCTCCTTCGCTCATCGCAACTGGATTTGAGCCTGTCCAGAACTCAAGCACGTTAAGAAAGAAAACATCTACAAATCCCGCGAATTCATAAACGGGTATTATGCAGAATATCCAAAATACGAATGATTTGATGAACTCATTCTCGACAACGCTGTCATTAAACTCATATACGGTTTTTACAAGGCCAAACGAGCCAAAGCAGCTTGTTTGTATAATTCCAATAAATAGCATCATTGGAATTAAGAATATTGAAAAGATTTTTTTCTTCATGGCTTTTTACTATTTGGTTGTGACAAAAGTATATTTAGTCTTCTGGGTTTCTTAACCTGTTTCGATTATTTTCTCCTGTAAATATTAAGAGCACAGATTTTACTAAAGTAAGCAATATACTGAACAGAAGAGCCCACCAAAACCCATCAACCGTAAAAGACATAACCATCCAATCTGCCAAAAGAATGAGCAGAGCATTAATCACAAGTAAAAAAAGCCCCAACGTAAGAATGGTAGCCGGAATGGTAAATAAAATCAGTATCGGTTTAACAAACTGATTCAATAGTGCCAGCGCCAATGCAACAAGCAAAGCACTTCCAAAGCCCGAAACATGAACCCCTGGCAACAAATACGCACAAAGCACCACCGCAACAGAAGTAAGAAGGGTATGGATAATAAAACGTTCTAAATTCATAGTTCTATATTTTTCAGATTGAAAATATAGGCATAAAAAAAGGGCTTCGAGTGAAGCCCTTTAATTTTATTGACTAAGCTCTATGCTTATTTGAATTTACCTAAGCGAGCAGAAACATCAAC
>JBBDRU010000231.1:0-4552 GCA_040905305.1 Salibacteraceae bacterium
AGCGCTGGATGAGTTTAATACAGATTTTAAGAAGTCAAGCGCTGACTTGATCAGGTCTTTAGTACTGCTAATATTGAGTATTGGTGCACTGATTTTAGGTGCTGAATTATTGGTGAACGGTGCAGTTGTTATTGCCACATCATGGGGTATTGAGGAACGTGTTATTGCTTTGTCTATTATAGCATTCGGTACTAGTGCACCCGAATTAGCAACCTCATTAATGGCTGTATTCAAAAAAGAGGCCAGTATCAGTATTGGGAATCTAATCGGATCGAACATTTTCAATATTCTTGGGATTTTAGGGGTAACAGCTATGGTCGAGCCAACTGCTATCAATGCCAGCGTTCTTGAATTTGATTATTATTGGATGGTCGGAATACCATTGTTGCTTTTCCCATTTATTATCACTCGCATGATACTGAGCAGGGTTGAGGGTGCTTTATTGTTTGCTTGTTATTTGATGTACATGTGGTTGATATTTTAATCATTTATTCGATTCGGGTGGGTTTTGTTGGGGGGTGTGGATAAAAAATCATAAAAAATGTTTAGCTACCCCCTCTAAATGGATATACCTTTGATTAAAATTTAATAAAAAATGGCTCAATTAAGATTCGAGGCACTAAGGTCGTTATTCAACCGCAAAGAGTTGTATGAATTACCAAAGGAAAAATTTACTAAAATCTCAGACTATTATGCATCCAAGGTGTTTGATGATCGTGCCATGCAGCAGTTTTTGTCACGTGAGGTTTATAAGCGCTTGCAGGCTTGTATGCAGCATGGTTCTCATCTAGAGCGAGGACTCGCTGATGAAGTAGCTTCGGGAATGAAAGCCTGGGCGATGAGTCAGGGTGTTACGCATTACACACATTGGTTTCAGCCTTTAACAGGTAGAACAGCTGAAAAACACGATGCGTTTTTCACGCCTTCCGGTGGAGGACGGTCGTTTGAGGAGTTTGGAGGCGCACAATTGGTACAGCAGGAACCCGATGCATCCAGTTTTCCAAATGGAGGCCTAAGAAACACTTTTGAAGCTCGTGGCTACACTGCATGGGATCCGAGTTCGCCCGCGTTCATTATGGGCGATACGCTTTGTATTCCAACTGTTTTTGTTGCTTATACTGGTGAAGCGCTTGACTATAAAGCGCCATTGCTTAAGGCTCTTGCGGCTTTGAACGAGGCCGCAGTTCCTGTTGCTCAATATTTTGATCGGAATGTGAATCGAATACAAGCTACATTAGGTTGGGAGCAAGAGTATTTTTTGGTTGACGATGCATTGTATCGTGCTCGTCCTGATTTAAACCTAACAGGAAGAACGCTATTCGGGCATTCATCTTCAAAAGGACAACAATTAGATGATCATTATTTTGGGTCTATTCCTGAGCGTGCAAGTGCATTTATGCGTGAGTTTGAGATAGAGTCACATAAATTGGGTATTCCGATTAAAACCAGACATAATGAAGTAGCGCCAAATCAATTTGAATGTGCACCGATATTTGAAGAAGCAAATCTTGCGGTTGATCACAATCAGTTGCTTATGGATGTTATGGAAAAGGTCGCTCACAGACACGGATTAAGAGTGTTGCTTCATGAAAAGCCATATGCCGGAATAAATGGAAGTGGAAAGCATAACAATTGGTCGCTTTCTACCGATACCGGAGTTAATCTTTTGAGTCCGGGGAATACACCGAAAACTAACATTCGCTTTTTGACCTTCTTCGTCAATACAATCAAGGCGGTTCATGACTATGCTGATTTACTGCGGGCTTCGATTGCGTCTGCAGGAAATGACCACCGACTAGGTGCAAATGAGGCTCCACCAGCAATCATTTCCATATTCATTGGCAGTCAGCTTACTAGGGTGCTCAATGATCTGGAAAAACGCGTAAAGGACAAGGACATGTCGCCTGATGAAAAGACAGATTTGAAGTTGAATATTGGTAAAATCCCGGAAATTTTGTTGGATAACACAGACCGCAACAGAACGTCACCTTTTGCCTTTACAGGAAATAAATTTGAATTGAGAGCGGTCGGCTCCAGCGCAAATTGTGCATCGCCAATGGTTGTGATGAATTCGATCATGGCAAGACAGCTTCGTCAATTTAAAAAGGATGTGGATGCTCTTATCGCTAAAGGAAAAAAGAAAGATGAAGCGATTTTAAACATCTTGAGAAAATATATCATTTCCTCGAAAAACATATTGTTTGAAGGTAATGGATATAGCGATGAATGGGTTAAAGAGGCGGAAAAGAGAGGTTTGTCAAATATCCGTACCACACCTCATTCCTTAGATGTCTTTACCTCAAAACCGGTGGTGGAATTATTTAAGGAGTTAGACGTACTTACCGCTGAAGAACTTGAAGCCCGCACAGAAATTTATATGGAAAACTATCAGATGAAGATTCAAATCGAATCTCGGGTAGCCGGAGACATGGCGTTGAATCATATTATTCCAGCGGCCCTTAACTATCAAAATAAGGTCACCCAAACTCTGCAACGCTTGAAAGAAATTTATAATGAAAAAGATTTTAAAGAATTAGCGGCTCCTCATGACCGAATTGTTCGTGAGCTTTCGCAACGTGTTTCTACCATTCATTCTTTGGTGCAGCAAATGGTGGATGAACGGAAAAAAGCGAATAGGATTGAATCTGCGCATCAAGCTGCTCGTGTCTATTGTGAAAATGTTTTACCCTATTTGAACAAGATAAGATATGAGGTTGATAAGCTTGAATTAGTGGTTGAAGACGACCTTTGGCCACTACCTAAGTATAGGGAACTACTTTTCACTAAATAGTAATGTGTTGATAATCAATTATAAATAACCTTTTTGCAAGGCTGTTTTTTTTTGATTGACACTCAATTTCTAATTTCATTAGATTTGCCATTCTTGTAAGGAGATGAACACATCGTCTCGACTCGAAACTAAGAACGAAATTTGAAGCGTATGACATTCTGGAAGGGAGCGCTTGGCACTCTTTGTTTTGTGATTGTATCAACCATCGCAATTGGACAAAAAGACTTGACAAAAGAAGCTGATTTGATTTATCAAGCCGGCTCGTATTACGGAGCTGTTGATGCCTATAAAAAGGCTTATGCAAAGGAAAGGAGCCAGGAAGAGAAAGCGAGGATTCTATTTAAGATTGGAGAAAGCTACCGATTGATACAAGAGCAACAACAAGCTGAGATTTGGTACCAAAAAGCTGAAGCAGCAAGTTATAATGATCCTATGTTGAATGTTAGACTGGGAGACATCTTTCGACAGCAAGGACGCTATGATGATGCCATGGAGAAGTACCGAATGGCTATGGAGAATGCTAGTGGTGAATCTCAAACGCTTGCTGAACTTGGCATTGTTGCGTGCGAGAAAGCAGTAAAGTGGCAAAAAAGCCCCGCTAGGTATTTGATTAAAAATGAGGTTCAACTCAACTCAAAGTTTTATGACTTTTCTCTTGTTTATGCAGACAAGAAGCTAGAATCAATTTTATTTACATCATCACGTCCTGGAGCAGCCGGGAATGAAGTGGATGAAATATATGGTGAAAGCTTTAGTGATATTTACTTTTCTGAAATTGATAATAAAGGAAAGTGGTCAACTCCTGTGCCGCTTGCTGAAACTATTAACTCTCCTGCAAATGAAGGTTCTGCAACGCTGGATAGCAAGTACAGCCAATTGTATTTCACACGTTGCAATTTTGAAAAAAACACGCCTTATGGTTGTCAAATATGGACAGCACGATCGCAGGGCAGAGATTGGGCAGAACCAGAGAAATTGGACTTTGGCATTGACGATACTACAGTTGCTGGTCACCCGGCAGTCATCGATGATGAACTGATTATTTTCGCCTCAGATCTTTATGGTGGTCATGGTGGAAAAGACCTTTGGTCTATTCGCTACGACAAGAAGTCAAAACTTTGGGGACCTGCAGAAAACCTCGGTCCAGAAATTAATACCCCAGGAGACGAAATGTTTCCATACATCCATGAAAATGGGGATTTGTACTTTGCCTCTGATGGACACATCGGAATGGGAGGGTTGGACATCTTTAAATCAAAACTCAAAGGAGATGATCCCGAATCATTAAATTGGGGAACTCCTGAAAATATTGGTCCACCCATCAATTCATCAGCCAATGATTATGCGATTATTTGGGAAGAAGATAAGAATAGAGGGTACTTTAGCTCAGATAGATCAGGAGGTAAGGGCGGAGATGATATTTACAGCTTCAGCATGCCTCCCCTTATTTTTAAGCTTGAGGGAACTGTTACCGATGTTGATACCAAAGAACCCCTGGGTGATGTGAAAGTTTCCTTGATCGGAACCGATGGTTCGGTTGGTGAGGTTAAAACGGATCCTACTGGTCATTACGAATTTGAGACCAGAGAGAACGAAGAACGTTATATCCTCGAGAACACTTCATATACCATCGAGGTTTCGGCAATTGATGAACCTGCTTCAAATGGTCATAAATACCTGGGCTCAAAAGGACAAGAAACTACTGTTGGGCTAACTGAGTCAACCGCTTTCATTAAAGACTTTGCATTGCTTTGTGCAGAT
>JBBDRU010000232.1:0-26555 GCA_040905305.1 Salibacteraceae bacterium
TGTGAATTTAAAATCCATTTTTAGCGATCCTTTAAACCGGTTTCTTATCAAAGGACTTTTCCTTTTTATAGGATGGTATCTCATCTATGAATTGTGGCTACATCCAGAGGGCACTTTAGATCTATGGGTTATTAAATCATTAGAACGTTTAAGTTATTTAGTGCTCGATGGTTTGGGCTATACCACGCTATCGGAAAGCCATGTTGAGAACATAAGAACCATAGGCATTGACGGCACGCACGGGCTTTGGATAGGTGATCCTTGCAATGGACTTACTTTGTTTGCACTATTTACAGGGTTTGTGTTAGCATATCCCGGGAAGTTGAAAAAAAAGGCATGGTTTATTCCTGCCGGAATCATCGCCATTCACCTAGTTAACGTTTTAAGGATTGTAGCCTTATCTATCATTATTTACTATTTCCCAGATCCCGATGTGCTTGACTTCAATCACAATTACACCTTCACCATTTTGGTGTACAGTTTTGTGTTTTTCCTTTGGTATTTATGGGCAGATAAATTTTCAGGTATAAAGTCTTTAAAAAAGCAATCTCCAACAAGCGGTGAATGACGATCAGGCGTAAATTCATAATTGGCTTAAGTATAGTCGGTGTGATCGCTTTGGGATCCTTCCGTGAGTTTTTATTTATTCATATTAATGAACAATTATTCGCTCTGTGGTATAACGAAACCTCCAGAGCCAGTGATTACATTCCATGGCTTAAGCGGCTTGATTATCAAACACTATATGTTTCAAAGTGGTTTTTGACGGTGCTTTTTTCTGTACTGTTTTACGCGGCAACAAACGGGGTTTTGTTTTTAATATTTCAGCGTCACTTTTGGAAAATTCTTGGTGTTTTGTATGCTGTTTTATTTTTAGGAGCCGGAGTTGCAATGCTTATCGGATACCTCAGTGATACCATTTCTCAAACTTACATCATCGCACGATTTTTTATGGGGATAGCCCAATCTCCGTTGCCATTGATGATCATGATTCCCGGTGCCTGGTTAAAGGCCGAGCCTTAATGCCTAAGCTAGGTTATTCATCAGGATTCAGATACCCCCATCAAATGAGCTTCTTTCGGAAATGATAATGGATCGTAGGGGCTTGAGCGTCATTCTCAACCAAGGAACTGCTATTGCCTGAAAGTGCTCGAATAAAAAGGGTATAAAAAAACCCGACTGCGCAAACAATCGGGTTCTGGTAATATTTCAGAAAACAAATGCTAGGCTTCTCCGGTTGGGCCTCCAAAGTTCATTGGAAAAGGAACCGCCCCCGGATTTTGATCCATATCAGGAATTTCACCATGCTGAGACTCGAACTTTCGCACGTTCTCATTGAGTGCCTTGAGCAATCGTTTTGCATGCTGAGGAGTCATGATAATTCTGGACTTCACCTTTGCTTTGGGTGTATTTGGCATCATACTGATAAAGTCAACTATAAATTCAGCGGTTGAATGAGTGATAATCGCCAGATTGGCATAATCGCCCTGAGCCACTTCTTCACTCAATTCAATATTGATTTTACTTTGCTGAGCACTATCTTTCTCGTCTGCCATATCGCTTTTCTTAGTTTTCTAATTCTTCAATTACTTGATCTGATTCAGCACCAATCATCTGATCGTATTCCTCCTGACTTCCAACGATTGTCGGACGATACTTCTTCAGTCCGGTTCCTGCTGGGATCAAGTGGCCTACAATCACATTCTCTTTCAAGCCCCTAAGCGTGTCTTTCTTACCGTTAACAGCCGCCTCATTCAGCACCTTCGTAGTTTCCTGGAAGGATGCTGCAGAAATAAAGCTATCGGTTTGAAGAGAAGCTCTTGTAATACCTTGTAAAATAGGTCTTCCAGTTGCTGGAATCGCATCTCTGAATTCAACAAGTTTCTTGTCTTTTCGCTTCAACACAGAATTTTCGTCCCGAAGTTTACGAGCAGAGACGATTTGTCCTGCCTTCATATGTTCAGATTCTCCTGGATCCGAAACAACCTGCATTCCGAAAATGCTGTCGTTTTCTTCGATAAATTCAATCTTATTAACGATTTGATTTTCGAGGAATCGAGTATCACCCGGATCAAGAATGGTCACTTTACGCATCATCTGACGAACCAATACTTCAAAGTGCTTGTCATTGATCTTCACCCCTTGCAAACGATATACTTCCTGAACTTCATTCACCAAGTACTCCTGCACAGCGGTTGGACCTTTAATTGCCAAAATATCCGATGGGGTAATTGCTCCATCAGACAGTGGCTGACCTGCTTTCACAAAATCGTTTTCCTGAACAAGAATATGACGCGAAAGCGGAACCAAGTATTTAGATTTATCACCCAATCTGGATTCAACAATTATTTCGCGGTTTCCACGCTTGATCTTTCCAAATGAAACAATTCCGTCTATTTCAGAAACAATGGCTGGATTAGATGGGTTACGCGCTTCAAAAAGCTCAGTTACACGTGGTAAACCTCCTGTAATATCACCTGATGATTTACCTCCTGTTCGAGGTATTTTCACGAGAATTTCACCGGAACCAACCTTAGCATCAGCATCCACCATAATGTGTGCACCCACAGGAATACTGTATGTACGCACTCGCTCGCCTTTGTTATCCAAAACATGAATAGAAGGGTTCTTCGTTTTATCACGGTTATCGATGATGACCTTTTCACGGAATCCAGTTTGTTCATCAGACTCCTCCTTATAAGTGACGCCTTCTTCGATGCTCTCAAATTCAAGTTTACCCCCAAACTCAGAAAGAATAACAGCGTTGTATGGATCCCATGAACAAATCAAATCTCCTTTCTCTACAGCTTGACCAGATTTTTTGAATATCTGTGAACCGTAAGGAATATTGTTCGTTGCTATGGTCAATCCACTCTTTTTGTCAACCAGTCTCATCTCTGCGGAGCGTCCGATCACAACTGTTTTATTGCTACCATCTTTGGCTTTCTTATCTACCGTTCTTAATTCATCTATTTCTAAAATCCCGGTCTGCTTAGCGGTAATCTTTGATTCAGATGCGATACTGGATGCAGTTCCACCAACGTGGAATGTTCTCAAGGTCAGCTGAGTTCCCGGCTCGCCAATGGACTGAGCTGCAATAACGCCAACAGCCTCTCCTTCCTTGGTATCTCTTCCGTTTGCCAGGTTTTTACCATAGCACTTGGAACAAATGCCTCTTGTCATTTCGCAAGTCAGCGCTGATCTGATTTCTACTTCATCAATACCAACCTCTTCTATCAATTGAGCAACCTCTTCGGTTATAAAACCGTTTGCTTCAACAATGATTTCATCGGTTTCTGGATGGATGATATCGTGAACCGAAGTTCTACCTTCAATGCGCTCACTTAAAGATTCAACGATTTCTTCGTTTTTCCTAAGCGCTGTTGCTGTTAACCCTCTTAATGTCCCACAATCTTCGCCAGTGATAATTACGTCTTGAGCAACATCCACCAAACGTCTTGTAAGGTAACCGGCATCAGCCGTTTTAAGAGCTGTATCCGCAAGACCTTTACGTGCACCGTGAGTAGAAATAAAGTACTCTAAGATCGATAAGCCTTCACGGAAATTCGAAAGAATTGGATTTTCAATAATTTCACCTCCCTGAGATCCAGATTTACGTGGTTTTGCCATCAAACCCCTCATTCCTGAAAGCTGACGGATTTGTTCTTTAGAACCTCTTGCACCAGAATCAAACATCATATAAATAGAGTTGAAACCTTGATTATCATTTTTCAACCTGTCCATCAAAACATGCGTCAGTTTTGAATTGGTGTGTGTCCAAATATCGATGATCTGATTGTAACGCTCATTGTTTGTAATGAGTCCCATGTTATAGTTCATCATTACTTCATCCACTTCTTGCTGAGCTTTTTCAAGTAGCACAACTTTCTCATCGGGAATAAGAACATCGGACAAGTTAAATGACAACCCACCTTTAAAGGCCATGTAAAAACCAAGTGCTTTAATTTCATCCAAAAACTTGGCTGTAGCCGCAGTTCCACATTGCTTCATCACCCTGCCTATAATATCTCTAAGAGATTTCTTGGTTAGGATGTCATTTATGTAGCCTGCATCTTCCGGTACTACCTGATTGAAAAGAACTCGACCACAAGTGGTGTCAACTATTTTCTTTTCACCACGGTCAGAAATGCGCACCTTGATGGTAGCATGAAGGTTTAATTTACCTTCATTGTAGGCAATAATCACCTCTTCTGGAGAATAGAACACCTTGCCCTCACCTTTCATCGGTAATTCTTTAGTGCCAACACGAGACTTTGTGATATAATAAAGCCCGAGCACCATATCCTGTGATGGAACCGCAATAGGAGCACCATTTGCGGGGTTCAATACGTTATGTGAAGCAAGCATCAAAAGCTGTGCTTCCAAAATAGCGGCATGTCCAAGTGGAACGTGCACCGCCATTTGGTCACCATCAAAATCTGCGTTAAATGCTGTACATACCAATGGATGAAGCTGGATAGCTTTTCCTTCAATCAATTTTGGTTGAAAAGCCTGAATACCTAAACGGTGAAGTGTTGGAGCACGGTTAAGTAATACAGGATGACCTTTAAGGACATTCTCTAAAATATCCCAAACAACCGGCTCTTTCTTATCTACAATCTTCTTGGCTGACTTAACTGTTTTGACGATTCCTCTCTCGATTAATTTTCGAATAATAAATGGCTTAAACAGCTCAGCTGCCATGTCCTTGGGTAATCCGCACTCGTGCAGTTTCAAATCAGGACCAACGACAATAACCGAACGTGCAGAATAATCAACGCGCTTACCCAATAGGTTTTGACGGAAACGTCCTTGCTTGCCTTTCAAACTATCAGAAAGAGATTTTAGCGCTCTATTTGACTCCGTTTTAACAGCCGAAGACTTTCTAGAGTTATCAAACAATGAGTCTACTGCTTCTTGAAGCATTCGTTTCTCGTTTCTCAAAATCACTTCCGGAGCCTTGATTTCGAGTAGCCTTTTCAATCTATTGTTTCGAATGATTACCCTGCGGTAAAGATCATTTAAGTCTGAAGTAGCAAATCGACCGCCATCTAATGGAACCAACGGACGCAATTCCGGTGGAATAACAGGAACCACTTTAACAATCATCCATTCAGGACGGTTGACAATGTGTTCATTTGCCGACCGAAAAGCTTCAACAACCTGCAACCGTTTCAACGCTTCGTTTTTACGTTGTTGTGATGTTTCCGTGTTGGCTTTGTGACGAAGGTCATAAGACAACTCATCCAGATCCAGACGCTTAAGTAAAGAATAAAGCGCCTCTGCACCCATCATTGCGATAAACTTATTTGGATCTTCATCATCCAAATATTGATTCTCGCGAGGCATTGTATCGAGAATATCCAAGTATTCTTCTTCAGTAAGGAAGTCTAAATACTGCAAAGGCTCACCTTCCTTATTCTTGGCGTCACCAGGATTGATGACCACATAACGTTCGTAATAAATGATGGTATCCAACTTCTTACTTGGCAATCCAAGCAAGTAACCAATTTTATTAGGCAATGATTTGAAGTACCAAATATGAGCTACGGGAACCACCAATGAAATGTGCCCCATTCTCTCACGTCTCACCTTTTTCTCGGTAACTTCAACACCACATCTATCACAAACGATTCCTTTGTATCGAATACGCTTATATTTTCCGCAGTGGCATTCGTAATCTTTTACCGGCCCGAAAATGCGTTCGCAGAACAAGCCATCCCGCTCGGGTTTATAAGTACGATAGTTAATGGTTTCAGGCTTTAGCACCTCGCCATGAGATCTTTCTAAGATCATCTCAGGAGAAGCAAGACTGATTGTTATACTGGTGAAGCTACTTGTTGGCTTCGTATCTTTTCTTAATGCCATTTCAATTATATAGAATGGTTAATAATAAGCTGATTATTCTAATGTAATGTTAAGTCCCAGACCACGCATTTCGTGGAGCAATACGTTGAATGACTCAGGAATTCCTGGCTCAGGCATTGGCTCACCTTTTACTATGGCCTCGTAGGCTTTCGCTCTACCGACTACATCATCTGATTTAACGGTCAAAATTTCACGCAAAATGTTGGCAGCACCAAATGCTTCCAGTGCCCACACTTCCATTTCTCCAAATCGCTGACCTCCGAATTGAGCTTTACCTCCAAGAGGTTGCTGCGTAATAAGTGAGTATGGACCGATAGATCGAGCGTGCATTTTATTATCGATCAAGTGATGTAATTTAAGCATGTAAATAACACCAACTGTTGCCGGCTGATCAAAACGATCTCCTGTTCCACCATCATATAGGTGAACACTACCATTCAACGGAACATTTCCTTTTCGTGACCACTCTTCCACTTCGTCCATGCGGGCTCCATCGAAAATAGGAGTTGAAAACTTAACTCCCAAGTTCTTCCCTGCCCAACCTAGCACTGTTTCATAAATCTGTCCTAAGTTCATTCGCGAAGGTACGCCCAATGGATTGAGAACAATGTCAACTGGAGTTCCATCTTCCAAGAACGGCATATCTTCCTGACGCACGATTTTAGCAACGATTCCTTTATTACCGTGACGACCGGCCATTTTATCACCAACTTTAAGCTTTCGCTTGTTAGCAAGGTAAACTTTTGCCAACTGAATAATACCAGATGGTAGTTCATCGCCAACGGTGATCGCAAACTTCTTGCGTTTCATGATACCGAGCGCATCGTTTGCCTTGATGTTGTAGTTATTAAGCGTGCGCTTAATCAACGAGTTTTTCTCATCATCAGTAGTCCATCCACTTGGGTTAACATTGGCATAGTCCAGTCCAGTAATACTCTTTTGAGTGAACTTTGTACCCTTCTTGATGAGTTCTTCGTTAAAGTTATTGAACACCCCTTGAGATGTTTTTCCATTAACGATGGAGAAAAGCTTTTCAACCAATCGTGATTGTAGTTCATCAATTTGCTTTTCGTATTCCTTATCTATTTCCTCGATGATGTGTTTTTCCTGAGCTTTAGCTTTTCTATCCTTAATAGCTCGGGAAAACAACTTTTTATCGATAACAACACCTGTTCCGCTTGGTGGTACCTTAAGTGATGCATCTTTTACATCGCCTGCTTTGTCACCAAAGATGGCACGGAGCAATTTCTCTTCGGGTGTAGGATCGGTTTCTCCTTTTGGAGTGATCTTACCGATGAGAATATCGCCCTCCTTAACCTCCGTTCCGATTCTGATCAAACCGTTTTCATCCAGGTTTTTAGTCGCTTCTTCACTAACGTTGGGTATATCAGCAGTAAGCTCTTCAAGTCCACGTTTCGTGTCTCTTACCTCTAATGTATATTCATCCACGTGAATACTCGTGAAGATATCATCTCTTACAACTCTTTCTGAAATTACGATTGCATCTTCAAAGTTGTAACCTTTCCAAGGCATGAAAGCCACTCTTAGGTTTCTACCAAGGGCTAGTTCACCTTTTTCTGTAGCATATCCTTCGCAAAGCACATCGCCCTTCTTGACTTTATCGCCTTGAAGAACGATGGGCTTGATGTTCATGGTTGTGCCCTGATTGGTCTTTGAGAACTTCGTCAGTTTATATGTTTTGTATTCATTATCAAAACTCACTAAAACGTCATCTTCGGTAAGAATATACTTCACAGTAATTGAGTTAGCGTCAACCTCATGGATCACTCCATCGGCTTCCGCATGAATCAATACACGTGAATCTCTTGCCACAAGTCTTTCGAGTCCTGTTCCAACAATAGGAGACTCGGGACGCATCAACGGAACAGCCTGCCTACTCATGTTTGACCCCATCAAAGCACGGTTGGCATCATCATGCTCCAAAAAGGGAATCAATGAAGCTGCAATAGATGCAATTTGATTTGGAGCAACATCCATCAACGTGAGCTGACTTGGATTCACCACAGGAAAATCGCCTTCAAACCTCGCCTTTACTCGTTCAGTTTCAAAAGTTCCTTTTTCATTTACCTTGGCATTCGCCTGTGCTATCATTTGCTCATCTTCTTCCTCCGCACTTAAATAAATGATATCGTCAAGCTTCACTTTACCTTCAGCAACCTTTCGATAAGGTGTTTCGATAAAGCCAAGTTTATTCACTTTGGCATAGACACATAAGGAAGATATCAAACCGATGTTTGGTCCTTCGGGAGTTTCAATGGTACATAAACGACCATAATGAGTGTAGTGCACATCGCGAACTTCAAAACCGGCACGTTCTCTGGATAATCCACCAGGCCCGAGTGCAGACAATCTTCTTTTATGCGTAATCTCAGAGAGTGGATTTGTTTGATCCATAAACTGAGAAAGCTGGTTTGTACCAAAGAATGAGTTGATTACAGAAGAAAGCGTCTTTGCATTGATCAAATCAATTGGTGTAAATACTTCATTATCGCGAACATTCATTCTTTCACGAATTGTTCTAGCCATCCGAGCCAAGCCAACTCCAAACTGATTATAGAGTTGTTCACCAACTGTTCTTACCCTTCTATTGCTCAAGTGATCAATATCGTCAACATCCGTTTTAGAATTGATCAATTCGATAAGGTACTTGATGATTTCGATGATATCAACTTTAGTGAGAACGCGGTTCTCCATATCGATATCCAACCCCAATTTCTTATTGATTCTATAACGACCAACCTCACCGAGATCGTACCTCTTATCAGAGAAGAAAAGTTTATCAATAATTCCTCTGGCCGTTTCTTCATCTGGCGGTTCAGCATTACGAAGAATACGATAAATGTGCTCAACAGCTTCAATTTCTGAGTTTGAAGGATCCTTCTGAAGAGTATTATAAATGATCGCGTGATCTGCAGCATTAATATTCTCTTTATGAAGAAGAATAGTTTTCACTTCCGCATCCAGAATCACCTCAATATGGTCATCCTCGATAAGCGTTTCACGATCCAATACAACTTCATTTCGTTCTATGGAAACCACTTCACCTGTATCTTCATCAACAAAATCTTCAAACCATGTTTTAAGCACCCTGGCAGCTAATCTGCGTCCAAGCACCTTCTTCAAACCCGTTTTACTGACCTTTACCTCATCAGCCAGATCAAAAATTTCAAGGATCTCTTTATCACTTTCATATCCGATGGCTCGAAATAATGTAGTTACAGGAAGTTTCTTCTTCCGATCGATGTACGCATACATAACGCTGTTAATATCGGTAGCAAACTCAATCCACGAACCTTTAAAAGGAATGATCCGGGCAGAATAGAGCTTCGTTCCATTGGCATGGAAACTCTGACCAAAGAAAACACCTGGAGAGCGGTGTAATTGAGAAACGACAACCCTTTCAGCGCCATTGATTACGAAAGAACCTCGAGGAGACATGTATGGTATTGTACCTAGATACACATCCTGGACAATGGTCTCAAAATCTTCGTGTTCGGGATCGGTACAGTAAAGTTTTAGCTTAGCCTTTAGGGGCACGCTGTAAGTGAGCCCACGCTCGATGCACTCATCAATGGAATACCATGGTGGATCAACAAAATAATCCAGAAATTCTAAAACAAAATTGTTTCTGGAATCTGTGATCGGGAAATTCTCACTGAACACGTTAAACAAGCCTTCATTTTCTCGATCCTCTGGTGAGGTTTCCAATTGGAAAAAATCTTGAAACGACTTGATTTGGATATCTAAGAAATCCGGGTATTCAAGTTGATTATGCGTACGGGAAAAATTAATTCTTTCCAGAATATTCGATTTGGTCATGAATGATAAGAATATATTAAACCAACAACTACAAACGACAAAGGGTTTAACCCATTCCGCGCAAACGGAAGGGCTAAACCTTTATAAAGAAATTATTTGTGAGGCCTACTTGACCTCAACCTCAGCGCCAGCTTCTTCAAGCTGCTTTTTAAGTGCTTCTGCTTCGTCTTTAGCTACTCCTTCCTTCAACGGTTTTGGAGCACTATCAACAAGTTCCTTAGCTTCTTTCAAGCCAAGACCTGTCATTTCTTTCACTAATTTAACGATCGCAAGTTTTGAAGCACCTGCGCCTTTAAGGATTACATCAAACTCTGTTTTCTCCTCAGCACCACCACCATCACCGGCAGCGGCTGGACCGGCAACTGCAACTGCTGCTGCAGCTGGTTCAATACCGTATTCGTCCTTTAAAATATCAGCAAGTTCATTTACCTCCTTAACGGTAAGGTTTACGAGTTGCTCTGCAAAAGCTTTTAAATCAGCCATTTTGTTTATTTATTAAATGTTTAACCTAAGTTCTAAAAATTGATAATTAAGATTCTCTTTCTTGAAGAGTCTTGACAATACCTGCCAATTTGCCACCGCTCGATTTAAGACCGGAAACAACATTTTTAGCAGGAGATTGAAGTAAAGCAATGATATCTGCGACAAGTTCATCCTTCGACTTCATCGTTGCTAACATTTCGAGGCTTTGGTCTCCCAAATAAATATCCTCTTGAATGTAGGCACCTTTCAAAACCGGCCTAGCCGATTTCTTTCTGAATTCTTGGATCAACTTAGCAGGAATATTTCCTGTGTCAGAAATCATAATACCGGTATTGCCTTTCAACACTGTTGAAAGATCGGCAAAATTCTTGCCTTCCACACGCTCCATTGCTTTAAAAAGAAGCGTGTTTTTGACTACTTGTAATTGCACCTGACGCTGGAAGCACAGTCTGCGCAATTTACTAGAATCTTCGGCATTAAGACCAGCAATATCGGCAAGGTAAATTACCTCACTATTACTCAATCTATCAGCAAGATCACTAATTAGATTATCTTTTTCTTGACGTGTCATCTTACTTTTTGATTAAGTTGATTATAAGCTTACTGACTTTGTGTCAACCTGAATGCTAGGGCTCATCGTGCTAGACATATAAATACTTCTAACATAAGTGCCTTTTGATGAAGCAGGCTTAAGCTTAATAATTGTTTGTAACAGCTCACTCGCGTTCTCCGCGATTTTTTGTGCATCGAAAGAAACCTTTCCAATGGAAGCATGCACAATACCAAATTTATCTACACGGAAGTCAATCTTACCGCCCTTAACATCAGAAACTGCCTTACCGACTTCCATGGTAACTGTTCCTGTTTTTGGATTAGGCATTAAACCACGCGGCCCGAGAACTCGTCCTAATGGTCCAACCTTACCCATCACGCTTGGGGTGGTAACTATTACATCTACATCAGTCCAACCGCTCTTGATCTTTTCGATGTACTCGTCAAGACCAACATAGTCAGCACCTGCATCTTTTGCTTCCTGTTCCTTGTCAGGCGTGCATAACACCAAAACTCTGACCTCCTTACCTGTGCCATGTGGCAAAGTAACAACGCCTCTAACCATTTGATTAGATTTTCTTGGATCCACACCTAAACGAACGCTCACATCAACAGAAGCATCAAATTTAGTAGTTGTAATATCTTTTATTAGTGCACTTGCGGCTGATAAAGAATAGCTCGTATTCTTATCAACTTTCTCAAGCACTGCTTTTCTATTTTTTGATAATCTTGCCATCTTTCCTTATCATTTAACAGTTACGCCCATACTACGGGCTGTTCCTTCAACCATTCGGATCGCAGACTCAACTGTAAAACAGTTAAGATCAACCATTTTATCCTCTGCAATTGTTTTTACTTGGGCTTTGCTGATCGCACCAACTTTTAATCGATTTGATTCAGGAGATCCAGACTTTAATTTTATCGCCTCCTTGATTTGTATTGCTACTGGTGGAGTTTTGATAATAAAGTCAAAAGACTTATCAGCGTAAACTGTTATAATAACAGGAAGTATCTTACCTGCCTTGTCCTGCGTACGAGCGTTAAACTGCTTGCAGAATTCCATTATATTGACGCCTTTAGCACCTAGTGCCGGGCCAACAGGAGGAGATGGATTTGCGGCTCCACCTCTAACTTGCAACTTAATAAGTGCACTTACCTCTTTTGCCATTTTTCAAATTTTAGTTCAAGCGTCATAATATTCCCCGATGGGTATGACTCCTAATGTTTATTTATTCTTTTTCAACTTGCATGTAACTCAACTCCAACGGAGTTTTTCTTCCGAAAATTTTCACCATTACCTTGAGCTTTTTCTTGTCTTCGTTGATCTCTTCAATTACTCCTGAGAAGCTATTAAAAGGACCATCGATCACCTTAACATTTTCACCAACCACGAATGGAATATTCAATTCTGCCTCGTTGTCTGCCATTTCATCAACTTTACCTAACATACGATTAACTTCCGTTTGACGAAGCGGGGTGGGATCTCCACCCTTTTTGTCGGTAAGAAATCCAATCACATTTGGTATAGCCTTGACGATATGTGGAATTTCACCAACCAGATTTGCTTCAACGAAAACATAGCCTGGAAATAGGTTACGCTCCTTAGAAACTTTTTTTCCATTTCTGATTTGATACACCTTCTCAATGGGCAAAAGAATCTGCGTAATGAAGTCTTTCATACCGAGGCGGTCAATTTCCATCTCGATGTGCTCCTTCACCTTTTTTTCCTTCCCGCTGATCGCGCGAACCACATACCATTTATTCTTAGTCGCTGTTTCGGACATCATTAACCAAATATTTTCAGGTAGATCACATCCATGATCTGACCAAATGCTAAATCCATCAGGTACACTATACCTGCGATTATAAATGCGGCAATCAATACTACGATTCCGCTACTTTGAAGCTCAGACCATGTAGGCCAACTAACTTTATTTGAAAGCTCATCTACCGCTTCTTCTATATATGCTCGAACTCCTGCCATTTTTCATTTTTGCACGGGTGGTAGGAATCGAACCCACAGCCCCTGGTTTTGGAGACCAGTGCTCTACCAATTGAGCTACACCCGTCTGTGATTGTTTGAGGCGCTAAATCAAACCCTTTTTATAAAACAACAGAAAGTGTGAGGCCCAAAATAAGGCCCCACACTTCTGAATAATTAAACTATTCTTACTCGATGATCTCAGTAACCTGACCTGCACCAACTGTTCGTCCTCCTTCGCGGATAGCGAACTTAAGACCTTGGTTGATAGCAACAGGAGCAATAAGATGCACCGTGATCGTAAGGTTATCACCAGGCATTACCATTTCACGTCCTTCGCCCAGGATAATCTCACCAGTTACGTCAGTAGTTCTTAAGTAGAACTGCGGACGGTATTTATTATGGAATGGAGTATGACGTCCACCTTCTTCTTTTTTCAAAATATACACTTCAGCCTTAAACTTAGTGTGTGGGGTGATGGAACCTGGCTTGCAAATTACCATACCTCTTCTAATGTCGCCTTTTTCAATTCCTCTCAACAAAAGACCTACATTGTCACCAGCTTCACCTCTGTCAAGAATTTTTCTAAACATCTCAACACCAGTAATGGTAGAAGTTAATTTCTCTTCAAAGCCAATAATCTCAACCTGATCACCTGTATTGGTTACACCAGATTCGATACGGCCTGTAGCAACTGTTCCACGTCCTGTAATAGAGAACACATCTTCAACAGGCATCAAGAAATCCTTATCTACATCACGAGGAGGAAGTGGAATATAGCTGTCAACAGCCTCCATCAATTCCATAATCTTTTCCTCCCATTTAGCGTCTCCTTCAAGACCACCTAAAGCAGACCCTTGAATCACTGGAGCGTTATCACCATCATAATCATAGAATGAAAGCAATTCTCTGATTTCCATTTCAACAAGTTCTAAAAGTTCTTCATCATCAACAAGGTCAACCTTGTTCATGAACACAACGATCTGTGGAACACCTACCTGACGGGCAAGCAAGATGTGCTCACGTGTTTGAGGCATAGGTCCGTCTGTGGCCGCAACAACCAAAATGGCACCATCCATCTGAGCCGCACCGGTAACCATATTCTTTACGTAATCCGCGTGACCTGGACAGTCAACGTGAGCGTAGTGACGGTTCTCAGTTTGATACTCAACATGCGAAGTATTAATGGTAATACCTCTTTCTTTTTCTTCTGGAGCGTTATCGATTGAATCGAATGAACGCAGTTCAGAAAAACCCTTCTTTGCTAATACTGTTGTAATTGCAGCAGTAAGAGTAGTTTTTCCGTGGTCAACGTGACCGATGGTTCCGATGTTTAAGTGTGGTTTGGAACGGTCAAAATTTTCCTTAGCCATGACTTACCTATTTAGTTTAATTATTGAATTTACTTATTAAAAATACCTGATGAACAACATTACGATGCTCATCCTTATATAAAGAACGATTGCGAGCCAATGAGGGGAATTGAACCCCTGACCTCTTCCTTACCAAGGAAGCGCTCTACCCCTGAGCTACATCGGCAAAAAAACGACAGCACTTTTTAGGTGCTGGCCGGCTTGATAACCTTGAGTAGAACTTAAAAGGCCACTCTCACAATTAACATAAAAGCAAAAATGCATTTTATATTACCTAATGAGCGGGAGACGAGACTCGAACCCGCGACCCTCAGCTTGGAAGGCTGATGCTCTACCAACTGAGCTACTCCCGCTTATAATATTAATCCGATTGATCGAATTTTATTTCAAACAACTTCATCGTGGGGAGAGCAGGATTCGAACCTGCGAAGGTAAAAACCAACAGATTTACAGTCTGTCCTCGTTGGCCGCTTGAGTATCTCCCCTCAATTTCATTGAGCCATCTGACCCACATTAGCTTGGAGCCGGTGGAGGGATTCGAACCCCCGACCCGCTGATTACAAATCAGCTGCTCTGGCCAACTGAGCTACACCGGCACTAAACTTATATTCCAATGAACTACATAAAAAATGCAGACCCTTCGAAAAAGGTCTGCAAATTTATACATAGTTTCATTTGAAACAATGGATGGGTTTACTTTTTTAAATCAACCCTTGTAAGTATTGATAACCAGACTAATAAACTTGTTGAAGCTTTCCTTTTTTACGTCTCACTTGTTTTCTAAGAGCCTCAGCAGCTTGATTAGCTGCTTCCTCAAAGCTTTTACACTGCTTTTTGGCAAACATTTCCTTGCCTGGCGTATTCAATCGTATTTCGGCTACTTTATTACCTTCGATGTTGTTACGATCCAACCTAAGGTAAACTTCGGATGAAATAATATTGTCATAAAAATGATCCAGCTTTTGAACTTTATTTTCAATGAAATTAATGAGTTTTTGATCTGCATCAAAGTGAATTGAGTGAACTTTAATATCCATTTCGAATTTTCATTTTTTGCTCCGTGGATGAGCGTTTTTGTAAACATCTTTTAATTTCTCAAGCGAAGTATGCGTATATACTTGCGTTGTGGCGAGGCTCTCATGCCCCAATAGTTCTTTAATCGATTGCAAATTCGCTCCTTCACTCAGTAAGTGAGTAGCGAAAGTGTGCCTTAACACATGCGGACTTTTCTTATCCAAACTTGTCACGTTCGAAAGGTAATTTTTTACAATCTTATAAACAAGGCCGGCATACATTTTTTCTCCTTTTGAGGTCAAAAATAAATAGTCGTTGCCATTAGAAACTCCGATTCTATAGGTTTTATACTCTTCTAGTATTTGCATTAACACAGGCGACACCGGAATGATGCGCTCTTTATTTCGTTTTCCCAATACCTTGATTTGATTAGATGCTGCATTAACATCAGCCAATCGAATATTTATCAACTCATCTCTTCTGAGGCCGCAGGCATAAAACACACTAAGTATTGCCAAGTCTCTGTTGCCTTCAAAATCTTTTGAAAAATGACTCGGATCAAGCAGGTCTTTTACCTGCTCACTACGCATAACGCTCGGAAGGCGTTGCGCCACCTTTGGTCGTTGAATTTGCTTTGCGGGGTTAGTGTCAATCAGTTTACCTTTAACCATGTGTGTAAAAAAAGACTGAATCGCACTCAACTTTCGATTTATTGACCTTGAAGCCATGCCCCCCTCAGCCAGATCAGCGATGAATGAACTAATCATTCTTCTTGAGACTCCATCCACTGATTGGTGCTCATAAAATACTTCAAGATAGTCGGCAAAAGCAATCAGGTCATTCCGATAGGCTGTAATCGTATGCTTGCTATAGCGCTTCTGATTAAAAAGGAAATCGAGGTAAGCATTGATCTGTTTTTTCATAGGTCAGATTGAATGCCGTAAAATAAAAAATCCACCCCGGTTATGAGTGGATTTAATAAAATTATATCTAATTGAACCCTATTCTTCCGAACCGTATTTTGTGTTCTTATAAATAGCTTTCAACTTTTGTTCTCGATTTTCAACAGAAGGCTTGGTGAACTTCTGACGATTACGCAACTGCTTCATCGTGCCTGTTCGCTCAAATTTCTTTTTGTACTTTTTAAGAGCCTTTTCAATAGACTCGCCTTCTTTTACTGGTATAATTAGCATACTCTTTTCTTATTAGGGGGCGCGAAATTAATCATAATTAATTACGATCCAAACTATTTAAGCACTTCTCGCGAAATAACAAGCTTTTGTATTTCGGAAGTTCCCTCCCCTATGGTACACAGCTTTGCATCCCTATAGAATTTCTCAGCTGGAAACTCTTTTGTAAACCCATATCCTCCGAAAATCTGGACGGCTTCATTTCCGCATCTTACGGCAACTTCCGATGAATAGTACTTTGCGAAAGCTGACTCCTTGGTCACGTTTTTACCTCTGTTTTTTAAGTCGGCTGCTTGCAACGTTAATAGTTCGGCCGCCTCAATCTCCGTGGCCATATCTGCAAGCTTAAAAGCGATGGCCTGAAATTTTGAAATTGGCTTTCCGAATTGTTCGCGCTCTTTGGAGTATTTAATCGAAACATCAAGTGCGCCTTTGGCAATTCCGACTGACAATGCAGCAATAGATATACGACCCCCATCCAAAATTTTCATTGCTTGCACAAAACCATCTCCCTCTGAGCCAAGCATGTTTTCGGCAGGTATTTTACAATTATCAAAAAACAAGCCTGCTGTTTCAGATGCTCTCATGCCAAGCTTATCTTCCTTTTTACCGCCTGAAAAACCGGGAGTTCCTTTTTCAACTACAAAAGTTGACATACCGTGAGAGTCACCTTTTTCTCCTGTGCGAACAATAACTACAGCAACATCACCGCTTATGCCGTGGGTAATAAAATTCTTACTTCCATTTAATACCCAATGATCTCCGTCTTTCACAGCAGTGGTATTCATGCCACCAGCATCAGAACCTGTGCCTGTTTCTGTCAATCCCCACGCACCTATCCATTCGGCCGTAGCCAGCTTTGGTAGCCATTTCTTCTTTTGCTCTTCGGTGCCAAAACTCAAGATATGATTGGTGCATAGGGAGTTATGAGCCGCTACGCTTAAACCAATAGATCCGCAGACCCTAGAGATTTCGCTTACAATTGTGTAATACTCAAAATAACCGAGTCCTGCACCTCCATATTCTGTTGGCACAAGTACACCCATCAAGCCTAGTTCGCCCATTTTCTTAAACAGGTCAACCGGAAAAAATTGTTCTTCATCCCATTTCATAACGTGTGGTCTGATCTCCTTATCGGTAAAATCATTGACCATCTGGGTGATCATTTCTTTATTTTCATATGATGCGAAATCCATGTGCTAATAATTTACGAGTGAAACAATGTTAGTACAATAAGGTTGAAGACGTGTACGACCATTCAAAAAATCTAGTTCAACTACAAAACTGAACCCTGCCAATATTCCTTGCAAATCCTTAATGAGCTCGGCCGCAGCGCATGCAGTCCCCCCCGTTGCAAGGAGGTCATCATGAATTAAAACTTTCTGTTCGGGCTGAATGGCATCAGCATGCATTTCTATTATGGCTGACCCATATTCCAAATCATACTTCTGTTCAATGGTCTGAGCAGGAAGCTTACCTTTTTTCCTGATAACGGTAAAACCACATTTGAGTTCTTGCGCCAACAAAACTCCAAAAAGAAAACCCCTGCTTTCAATGCCAGCAACGAAATCAATACCTTCATTTCGAAAAGGCTCTGCGAGGGATTTAACGACTTCTCTGCACAATTCAAAACTAGACAATACAGGAGTAATGTCTTTAAACTGTATGCCTTCCCTCGGGAAATCAGGAATCGTTCTTATGTTTTTTCGCAAGAAATCTATATCGATCATTCAACGCTTAAATAAGGTGCAATTTTACGGTAAACTGAATCGGGTATCACATCCGTTGATAAGATTTCTTCTGATGCCTGATAATTGCCATGTTGCTGGCGATAATTAACAATAATTCTGGCTTGCCTCCAAGAAAGATAGGGGTGTTGACCTAGCTGCTCTACCCCACATGTATTTAAATCGATCTTTTTGACTTTGCTTGAGTCGATATAAGAATACAGAGCCAACGCATCCATTGCTGTTTCATTCATTCTGTAAACTTCCATCAGCTGCTCCAAGTGATAAAAGCCTCCCAAGGCTTCACGCAGCTCAACAATTTGCCCTGCGAAATACCCTCCAATTCCACGAATATTCATTAATGAATTCGTGTCTGCCATATTCAAATCAACCATTATTACTGGTTTTTTCATGGGGTTGGGCCCAAACTCCTGTTTCCCTTTCTTTTTATTTGAGAAAGACTTTTCTTTAGGTTTTTCGAGTTTGATATCCATGTAAGGGATAGCAGTTTGCACCCAAATAGAATCAATATCATACACAACCAACATATCCTCTGGCTCATAAAAGGGCTTAACCTTTTCACGATAGTTTATAATTCGGGAGGCGATGAAGCTATCTAACCCAAGATGCATGAACAACTCAACATTGGCCGAATTGGGGTCAAAGGACTTCCAGTTCACCTTTGAACGATCCTTTGCCGTTGATGAGTGTTTTATTTCATCAAACTGTTGGGTGGATTTATCTTCCTTTTCAGGAGCATAAATTCGAGAAGCGATAAAATCGAGGCGTTCAGATTCTTCGACTGAAAGTTCAAATCGCTCTGTTGGACTAAATTTTAAATAGAGATGCACAGAAATCAGTAAAAAAAGAAAACTCATCAAGACCAGCAGTCCTCTGCGCTCACGTGTATTAAAGGTGAAATAATTCCGAACAACTCGTTTCCACCACATAATTGCAAGTCAAGATTATTTATAAGCTTTAAATGCCCCGGTTTTAAGGTCATGAAAATATGTTTTCAAGTCCTTGCGAACCTCACTTGATAAAAAGTACAGTCCTAATATGTTTGGAAACGCCATGCCTAAAATCATCATATCACTAAAAGCTATAACGTTACCCAAGCTGCTTGCTGATCCAACAATGATAATGATGAGAAAAACAATCTTGTAAGACGTTACCGTGTACTTGTTTTCGCCAAGCAAAAAAGTCCAACTTTTTAAACCATAATAGCTCCACGAAATCATGGTTGAAAAAGCAAACAAGATAATTGCGATCAGCAAAACCCAATCAAACCAAGAGAATACATCACTAAACGCGGCAGAAGTGAGGGCTGCGCCTTTTAATCCGCTCGTGTCATCCGCATAGCCGGTAAAAATCAGCACTAACGCGGTCATTGTGCAAACCACTACCGTATCAATAAATGGTTCCATCAAAGCCACTAGCCCCTCACTGACCGGGCGTTTTGTTTTGGAGGCTGAGTGTGCTATAGAGGCTGACCCTACCCCCGCTTCATTGGAAAAAGCCGCCCGTTGAAATCCAGTGATCATCACTCCGATAAACCCACCTTTCAAGGCATCTGCATCGAACGCTCCGTAAAAGATTTCTCCAAATGCATTTCCAATATTATCTATGTGTAATCCAATTATTATCAAGGCGAAAAGGACATAAGTTCCAACCATAAGTGGCACAATCTTATCTGTAACCTTTGCTATGGATTTTATACCTCCAATTATGACCAAACCAACAAAAACGGCTAATATGATTCCAAACCAAACCGGGCCATCAATACCTAACAAACTGAATGAACTAACTTCTGGGAACTTAGTGGTCACCTGCTCGAGGGCTTGATTTGCCTGAAACATGTTTCCGCCTCCAAACGACCCACCTATACAAAGTATTGCAAAAAGAGCCGCTAATACTTTTCCTAATTTAGCGTATCCCTTTTTAGCCATGGCATCTGTTAAATAATACATTGGACCACCCGAAACTCGTCCCTCAGCATCAATTTGACGGTACTTAACACCTAATGTGCATTCAACAAATTTGCTAGACATGCCGAAAAAGCCAGCAACAATCATCCAAAATGTGGCACCTGCTCCTCCAAGCGCAATAGCCACTGCCACACCAGCAATATTGCCCAAACCCACTGTTCCTGACAACGCAGTTGCCAAAGCTTGGAAATGAGTTACCTCGCCTTCATCGCTCGGATTATCGTACTTGCCTCTCACGAGTTGAATGGCATGTTTTATTCCGCGAATATTTACAAAGCCCATTCTTAATGTGAAGAAAAGCGCACCTAACATGAGCCAAACCACCACAATAGGTATCTTTTTTTCCATGGGCTGACCGAGGTCATTAATAACCGGCTCACCACTAGAATCATATACTACTGGGTCATAAATTCCAATTGCAGTAAATGGATCCCAAAACAATACAGCATCAAGAAAATTGACAACCGGCTCAAAAGCGGCATCAATCATTTCACTTGCTGATTTTCCTCTTTCTTCTTCTACATGATCAGGTGTGTCATTCTGAGCAACAGATTGTAAAGCGAATACTATTAAAATTAAAAGAAGGACAAGCGAATGTTTTAGGTATTTCATACGACTTTTGATTCAGTTTTCGCCAAATATAGAAATCTGATCAGATCCATTACATCATTGTATTATTTCTTAGTGCGGTCAAACCTTCACGAACGGAATGTGGCTCATAGTTAATAAGTGATTTCACCAACGTCAAATCAAAACCACTCTTCAAAGGCCTTTGACCGATTTGGTTCATTGAGCTCGTGGTAACCGGTTTCAAAAGACAGGGGTCTAAATCGAAAACATCTGTCACAGCAAGCGCAAAATCAAAAACACCAATTTTTTCATCTCCTGAAATGTGAATTATTCCTTTATAAGCACCGTATGCGATTTTAATGGCCGCATCAGCCAAATCTTCAACATAAGTGGGCATTCTAAACTGATCTGAAGTGATGTTCATTTGAGTGCCATTTGACAATCTATCTATCACCATTGTGACGAAATTTTGACGTGATAGCATCTTATCTGATCCATAGACCAAAATCGGACGAATAATCACTAAATCTTCGAGTATGGACTGTAATTCATTTTCGCTTTTCCATTTCGTTTCACCATACCAACTCAAGGGCTTGGGCATGTCCTTTTCATTATAGTCTAGGCTTATACCATCAAATACAAAATCGCTAGAAAAATAAATCAATCGGGCATTATTTTTTGAGCACCACTTTCCAATGGTCTTTGTGCAATCAACATTGAGTTTTTCTGCTTGCGTTTTGTGAAGCTCTGCCAAATCCACAGAACTTATTGCAGCCGTATGAAAAACAAGGTTTGGTTTGGTTTCATCAAGCCAGGAAAGGGTCTTTTCAAAATTTGTGAGATCCATGGCTTTGACCACACCTGCATCTGATGTTCCACCAGATTGAGAGGTGAGAAATAAGCTTTCCTTTTGAAGGTTTGAGGCAAGGTTGCTGCCGATTAGTCCTGTGGCACCTGTAATTGCAACGCGCATAGATTTAAGCATAGAACAAGTCAATTACCATTTTTGGCTCAAAACTTATATATCCCAGATCGTGGGTCTTTTTGATTTAAAAAAATCAATGTGCTCAATCCAGAATAGCAAGATGAAGTAAATGATGATTGGAGAACCAAAGGTGAAAAATGAAATATAAATAAAATAGAGTCTGATGCGAGAGGACTTCATGCCCCATTTCTCACCAAGCCATTCACATACGCCAAAGGCCTTTTTCTCTAAAAACGACTGAATGTTATCTTTCATAAGTTTGTGATAATTGCCTTTCCAATATTGCAAAGTACGCATTTTTTATGATTACAATAACTGGTTTGCAACTCTAAAGCCGATTGTGAATCAGCTGCTGTATTAAGCCATGGCAATTCTTTTTTCCAAGCCTTTACCAGACTATTTCCTTCATAATCGACCTGACTTAACATATCTACCGCCCTATTTTTGAGCTCCTGATCTCCCGTCATTTGACCATAATAAAAGATAAAAGGCACATCAACGTTGATGATCAGTAACGTTGCCATTTGCTTGCTCAACTGAACACTTAGCTGCTTTTCTGATGGTACATTCAAACCGTAATGATGCAACCAAAAATCATCAGTAATCAACTTCCTATTATGCCAATCGGAAGATTGTCCGGCAAAAAGTTTTTCAAGCACATTCGGAATTTCCGGAATCATTGCAGCTAATTGCACTACCCTTCTTTGAGGCTGATTTTGCGGTCTCACCCGCCCGGTTTTCCGCCTTTGAGTAACTTCTGAGAGTTGATGCTTTTCCTTTTTAAAAAGGTACTCACTGTTTAGCCGCCTTGCCTCTTCATTTTGTGGGGAAGCGAGAAAACCTCCGACACCTAAGAGTAATGCAGCTCTTTGAAAGAACTCATTTTGCTTTCCTAGTATTTTGAGTGAACATTTCCGAGCCAACTCGGTCATGGGAAGTTTATTCGTGTTTTGACCTAAATAGGCGGCTAACAATACAAAATAGGTTTCCAACCAATTGCCATCACAATGCTGATGAATTAAACTGACGTCACCGGCCTTGCGTTCAAGGCGTTCAATAAGCACCCGATCAAACCAAGAACGCATGGTGATTCTATTTACTTGCTCAATCTGCTCAGAACATGGAATAGAGTTTTTTGTCTGCTTTAATCGCTCATAGTTATTAAGGTAATGGAGAGGGATTAAACCCTTCATCTCTAGGGTTGGAAGCAGTTCACCAAAACGATTCTGTATTTCCCTATCATGCTCGTACACCACATGCAGCACAACATTATCATACGCTTCATCGTCCTGATGTCCATGTAATAACCAGTCACTTGACTTTAAGTGGATTTCCACAGAGCCAGCCCATTCAGTTTGATCAATATTGATGCGGGCATCAGAAAAGTCTGGGCCTGAACTGAAATTATGTGTTCCTGAATTAATGATACTGATCGGTTTATTACCCGAAGTGCTGAGGTACCTACCATTGAACAATTTGTGTTTCCAGACAAAATGTAAAAATTCTTCCCTCATGAGATTAACGATTACAACATCTCGCGCATGGACTGTTGTAAGTTTTTGGCTTGTTGAGCAGCCGCTTGCGCAAAATCCTGATTTGATGAAGCATATATAATCTTTCTAGACGAATTGACCAACAATCCGATATCGTCTGTGAACAGTTCTTTCAGATCAGCAAGGCTTCCCCCTTGCGCTCCAACGCCCGGAACTAATAAAAAATTTCGTGGAGCAACGGCCCTTACTTTTTTAAAATATTCTGATTTTGTTGCTCCAACCACAAACATTAGGTTTTCATCCGATCCATGTTTAGCCATTGTTTCGATGGTTGATTCAAAAACATGTCTTCCATCTTGGAGTTTAAGCAATTCAACATCGTTTGCACCTGAATTTGATGTAAGACCAAGCACAATAGTCCATTTCTCTTTATACAACAAAAATGGTGAGATGGAATCAACACCCATGTATGGGTTAACAGTAATGGCATCGCAATTCAGCTGCTCAAAAAATGCTTTAGCATATTGATTTGCCGTATTACCAATATCACCTCTTTTGGCATCAGCAATGATCAATGCCTCCTTTTTTGGGATGAGTTTTATGGTTTGCTCCAGAGCATTCCAACCTTCTGCGCCCATTGCTTCATAAAAAGCAATGTTCAATTTAAATGCAACGGCATAAGGCAAGGTTGCATCAATTATTGCCTTATTGAACGCAACGATACCCTCGGAGTTTTTTGGCAGGTGGCCAGGGATCTTTTCAAGATCAGAGTCGAGTCCAACACAAAGAAATGATTGTTTTTTTTGGATTAAACCTGAAAGTGCTGCTCTGTTCATACAATTAAGTTTATACTTTAGGCTTGCTCGCCTTCTTTCAATTTTTCAGCATTTTCAGCGATTTTAAGTTCATCGATGACCTTTTGGATATCACCGTTCATAATGCCATCAAGATTGTAAAGTGTCAGCCCAATTCTGTGATCAGTTACGCGGCCTTGAGGAAAGTTGAAGGTTCTGATCTTAGCACTTCGATCACCGGAAGAAACCATTGTTTTTCGTTGTGAAGCGCGATCTGCATTGCGCTTGCTCAGCTCAATATCATAAAGGCGAGAACGTAGCATTTCCATGGCCATTTCTCGGTTCTTTAATTGAGATCGTGTGGCCTGACATTGTATCATTATACCCGTTGGTTTATGGGTTAACTGCACCTTGGTTTCCACTTTGTTTACATTTTGACCGCCAGCGCCACTTGAACGAGCTGTTTGAAACTCAAGGTCAGCAGGGTTGATTTCAATATCTACTTCTTCAGCCTCCGGTAAAACAGCGACACTTACCGCTGAAGTATGCACCCGGCCTTGTGTTTCGGTTTCGGGCACGCGTTGCACACGATGAACACCACCTTCAAACTTTAATGTGCCGTAAACGTCATTGCCACTAATTTTAAGTACAACTTCTTTGAAACCGCCAGCAGTTCCTTCTGTTGCATCTATGGTTTCAACGGTCCAACCCATTTTTTCAAAATACCTTGAATACATTCTAAAAAGGTCTCCAACAAACAAACTGGCCTCATCACCTCCAGTGCCTGCTCTGATCTCGAAGATTACATTCTTTTCATCCTCCGGATCTTTCGGAATGAGCATATACCGGATTTTCTCTTCCATATCGGGGATTTTCTCTTCTAAAGCAGATAATTCCTCCTTGGCCATTTCGCGCATTTCATCATCTTTTTCTGACTTCAACAGCTCTTTAGTCGATTCAAGGTTACCCAACAAGTCTTTGTATGTATAATACAACTTCACCAGTTCACCGAGCTCACTGTATTCCTTATTCAACTTAACAAAGCGATTCATATCACCAGTTACTTCAGGATCAGAAAGTTTAAGCTCAACAGCTTCCCATCGCTCCTTAATAGCTTCCAGTTTTTGAATTAACTTACTCATTATTGCTTAACATATTTCAACTGTTCACCGCTATGGTTTATGATCAACTCAGGATTAGATGATGCTTCAACGCGTCCTACAACCCTGGCTTCTACATTAAATGATTGGGCAATGTCTATGATTGATTGAGCATGTTTTTCATCGATGTATATTTCCATCCTGTGCCCCATATTAAAAACTTGATACATCTCCTTCCAATCAGTTCCCGAATGTTTCTTTATTAAATCAAATAATATCGGAGTTGGAAATAAACTGTCTTTCACTACCCTATTCTCACTCAAGAAGTGAAGTATTTTACTCTGCCCACCACCTGAGCAATGGATCATTCCATGTATTTGGCTTTTAAGCTCCTTAAATACCTGAATCATAACTGGTGCATAAGTTCGAGTTGGAGAAAGCACCATTTTACCTGCATCAACCGGGACTCCCTCGATTCTATCTGTTAAATTATAAGGACCAACATAGCTCAAGTCTTTGCTCAAAGCCCCATCAAATGTTTCGGGGTATTTTTTGGCCACATGTTTATTGAAGAGGTCATGACGTGCAGAGGTCAATCCATTTGAGCCCATACCCGAATTCCATTGCGTCTCATAAGTAGCCTGACCACCTGAAGCCAAAGCTACAATCACGTCTCCTGGCCGAATGTTATGATTATCAATAACAGCCGATGTTTTCATAACAGCCGAAACAGTGCTATCAACAATAATCGTTCTTACCAAATCTCCTACATCCGCAGTTTCACCTCCTGTTGAATAGATATCAAAGCCATTGTCTCGCAATTGTTGCAATAACTCTTCCGTCCCTTCAATAATTGCCTTGATTACCTCACCCGGCACTAGGTTTTTGTTGCGACCTATGGTTGAAGATAAAGCGATTGGTCCAGTCGCACCAACACACAGCAAGTCATCTGTATTCATGACTACGGCATCTTGAGCAATTCCCTTCCACACACTAATATCTCCTGTTTCTTTCCAATAAGCATAAGCAAGAGATGACTTGGTTCCAGCTCCATCTGCGTGCATTATCAGGCATTGATCCTGATTTCCTGAAAGCACATCAGGAATCACTTTACAAAAAGCACCCGGCACCAAGCCTTTATCAATATTCTTGATTGCATTGTGCACATCTGCTTTACCAGCAGAAACTCCTCTTGCGGTATATTTATCGCTTATGTCCATTCAATTCTTAATTCCATAAAAAAACCGCATGCATAAAAAATCATGCACACGGCTGAAGCTATGTTGTTTATCTAATTAGTGCCCTCGGCAGGCTCTTCTTTAGGAACGTAGTCAAAACTTAAAACTCTGAAAACAGTTCTTCTGTTTTTCTGGTGTGCAGCATCTCTTTCTTCTTCAGAAGGCAGCGCTGCAATATCTTCATCACTTACCAACGGACGCTTTTCACCATAACCTACAGGAACCATACGCTCTGGATCTATACCTCTTTCAATAAGATAATTTACACACGTTTCAGCACGTTTTTGAGACAAAATCTCATTGGCTTTATCACTACCCCTCGTATCTGTATGCGCGGCAAGTTCAATAACAATGGTTTT
>JBBDRU010000233.1:0-4539 GCA_040905305.1 Salibacteraceae bacterium
CAGATATTTCAAAAGCATTGAAGCGCCAAAAGAGTGTCCCACCAAAATGATTTTTTCCTTAATCACGAAAATCTCTTTGCCAATTTGTTTGGGCCATCCAAAATCAGGAAGAGTGTCGTTAAAATGTATTTGAGGATTGTATACCTCATAAACATCCCCTAATTCCTTTCGAAGGGAATCTGCTAACTTAGTGTCAGCTTCATAACCTCCCTCACCTCCGCCATGTATAAATATCACAGGGTTAGCCATAATTTTATTTTAGCTTCAATATTTATTTACAGAAGAAATTTAATTCCTTGATGGGTGCTTTATAAGGTGGATGTACGACAGATTTAGGGGGCATTTACGACAGATCGATGTAATTTCTTAAAGCCCTATAGTTTACAAAATAGGTGTCGGCTGCTATTTCACCCCATTGCAATAATACGTGTTTCCGTTTGATCGATTTTGGTTTCAAGAAAGAGATAAAGAGTGCTTTTTCATCCGGAGTTAATTCAACGATTTGCGTGATATTTTGAAAGATCAATTCGGTGTTCATGGATGGGAAAGCTCTATGAAATACAGCCTTTTTTAAAAGCATAGTGACCGATATTATAGTCTTCCACCTCTGCAATTAAAATTGTTACATCATTTTTAAACTCAATACAAAGGAAAAAATCAGGTTCTCGTCTATCGGCCGGTATAGCATCAGGCAGATCAAGAATGTTGGTCAAAAAATCAGCTGTTTCCTGTTTGTTCTTTGCCAAAAAGATGTGATGGTTGAATTCAATGTCTATCTTTTTATTCTGTACTTTCATGATTAGATGATAAAAAGAATTATTTCAAGGCTTAATAAATTCATTCAAGATTTTTCCACTCCACTACTTCCCCGTTTTCAACCACATGGCCGGATTGAATGATGGAAGTCATGATAAAAATTTGCGATGCATACGAATATATTACTCAATATGAGGACCTTCAGCCAACTCAATAAGGTCGAAACGGTTGCCATACAGATCTTCAAAAACCACTTCAGTTCCATAAAACTGTTCGGTTGGCTCACCGAAAAAATGAACGCCCATTTCTTTCATAGCTTCATAATCTCGCCAGCAGTCGTCTGTTTGCAAGGTTAAAAACACATGGGTTGAAGCTTGCTTGCCAACCATTTCCTGTTTTTCAGGGGTATCTGCTAAAACAAAAATGATTTCAATATCTGTCTGATCAGGCGGTGCTACGGTCAGCCACCTGTTGCTTTCTCCGAACTGGTTGTCGCTTTTTATGACAAAGCCTAATTTTTCGGTGTAGAAATCGAGCGCTTCATCATAATCGTTTACCAGGATCGTGAGATGTCCGAATTTTTTCATATTCTCTGAATTATTGATTTACATTAAAATCATGAAAACGTTAAACAAACAACTCTGTAAATCAAAACCTCGTCCGCGTCCCAAGATTAAGCACTTGATGTTATTGAGCGATCTTTGGGATAAGAAATTCCTTAAAGTTGAAATTTATTTTTAAAGTAATTACTTTGCCGTCTAAGTAAATATCCTGTGCTTTCAAAACTGTTGATCACCATAGCCAAAAAACACAAAGACCGGATGGCCTCGTACCTGCGTGCCATGGATTTATATGTGGGTCAGGATATCTTTCTGCTCACTTTGGCTAGGAATGGCGAGATGTCCCAAACTGAACTTAAGGAACGCTTGAATGTGGAATATCCTACCATCCACAAAATTGCGGCCCGACTGGAAAAAAGAGGACTGGTTGAGAAAACCAGTGATTTGACCGACAACCGTGTTTCGGTTATTCGCCTAAATACCAAGGGCAAAGAAGTCACTCAAAAAATTGAGTTCTACTGGGAGAGACTGGATAAGGAGTTTTTTGATCCTCTTTCAGATGATGAACAGTTGCAGTTGCAAGAGTTGCTAAAAAAACTAAATCAGTAAAAAATTTATCATAATACTTAGCCGTCTAACTTAAATGGTTATACCAATGACAAAAATACTCATTACAGGCGCCACAGGAACCGCCCATTGACCAATTATTTCAGTCGGCAAAAGGATACCAGCCGCATTTCAAGCGGTTTGAAGAAGAAATTGATGAATACCTGTAACCAAAATCTATGAAAGCCATGAATTTAAAACTTACACAAAACACTGTACTTATTACCGGAGGAAGTTCCGGGATCGGGAAAGCTATTACAAAGATGTATGCTGAAGAGCCGGGCATTCGGATTGCCTTTACTTATCACACAAATGAAGAGGCTGCGTCAATACTCACTACTCAGCTTAAGCAGCAAGGCGTTTCAGTCGTTGCTGTGCCCATGGATTTGGAGGATCATGAAAGCATTGGCCAAGCCGTCAACAAGGTTGTCGATGTATTCGGAAGCATAGATGCGTTGGTCAACAATGCCGTGTTTTGGGGTAGTCCGGGCTTTCGGGGAATGGGCTTTGAAGATATCCCCATCGAAGAATGGGAGAAAATATTCAGGATTAATCTTTTGGGAACGGTTAAAATGATACAAACGGTGATTCCATTCATGAAAAAGAACAATTTCGGCCGCATTGTAAATATATCCAGCGATATTGCTTTGGACAGCATGCCGGGCTCCGGGCCGTATGGTATGATGAAAGCGGCATTATCCGGTTTAACAGCTAATCTTGTGACTGAATACTCGGCACATAATATCTTATCAAATCTGGTAATTCCAAGCCTGACCTTTACCGACGAGGCAAAAAAACGATTCCCCGAAGCTTTTCAGGAAGCTGCAAAAAAAGCTTTCCCGACAAACCGGGTTACCCGTCCTGAAGATGTGGCTTCGTTGGTTGCGTATCTTGGATCGGGCACCAATACCCATGTGAACGGTGAACAGATTCGAGTAACTGGAAAAGGCTCGCAGCCCATGCTGAATGCATTATACCATAGCTAATTGGCAATTTGCACAGTATCCCGCGCTCCGAGCGTAGCGATTCCCACGAAGTGAATGGGTGGCACAATAAACTCCGAAATAGCCACTAAGGATATCCAAGATGCTTAAACCGAAATTAGTCCTGGTAGGCTGCCCTATAATTTATCCCACTGTCAGCGTTTTGTTGTTTCACTTTCATCTTTAAATGTTAGCCCTTCTTCTTCTAATGCTTTCCTTAAAATTGGCATACTGGCTTTACCCATTCCGTGAAGGTCTAATATTTCTTTTTCTGTATAAAAGGATGGGCTCATCACACGAAAAGAATACAAAGAGATCCCACCCCGCGTAGAATATTCACTTACGGAATTGGGTAAAAGTCTTTCTCCTGTCTTTAAGGAAATGGCAATGTGGGGCAAGGAACATGTTTTAGAGAACCGGTAAGTTAGTTTTCCAGTGGCCGACACGACATTCAGGAAACCGGTGTAATTGAAGATGTTATTCAGCCTTGCAGATCTGCGTCCCTCCCTAAAAAGGAGGCATATTCTTCGACTTTTTCTGTGATCTCTTTCTCCTGATTCTTCGTCAAAGTACCAAAGGGTGCCGTTTCAATTAATACCCGGTCTTTTTTCAGGGTTCGCTTCCAGCTTCCTACTACTTTTCCATCCGAGATAATCACCGGGCGGAGGATCCCGTTTCTCAGAATAATGGATTGTTCATGTTCCCCCGTAAGGATAGATGAACGGTCCTTATAGCCACAAATCATTTCATCAAAACCAGGCAAAAGATAAGTTCCGCGTAAATTTTCCTGACCGATTTGTATTGGTTCCGGAAACCACCAGGTGTGCTTGTCAGTTTTTGTTTTATGGAAGCCCTCTTCAACCATCCGGAGTGCTTTCCGGGAAGTGGTCACCGTCAAACCCGACCAGCTTGCAAAATCGTATTCCGTAACCGGGCCATGGCTCTTTATGTATCGGGAAGCCAGTTCTGCTAACGCTTTCTCACCTTCCAAATTTCTGCTGTTGGGAATCCATTCATCCAATAAAACCAGGGTGTGTTGTTTTCCACGACGGGGTCCCCAGCAAATTACGCCTTCCTGGGCCAATCGAAACAGGATATGATAGCCGCGCTGGCCTCCGGTTGTTCAAATAGATTTTGGCTGATTTGTTGATTGTGCAGGCGGTGAAAGCCAATATTTTTCAGATACATAATTACACAACGATTTTGTGTACGTAATCGCTTTCATAACTATTCAACGACCATTTCAGAATGTTCCAGGACATTGGATCCAGTATGGTTACAAAACATAACGGCGTGGTGGTTAACGGACACAACTCAACTGATTGCCTACGAACGGTTTTCCGTTCCGTTGAAGCGCTTGATAAAGCGGACTTCATTTTAAGGTGGTATAATTTAAAGTAGCATACTGTAATACTTATCAGCTTGATCTTCCGACCATCTATCAAAGGTATAGCCCATATTCCGTTCAAGTCTTCCACGCCTTTGTTGGAAAGACGGTACTCAGCCATTCTGTCTTTTTTTCGTCTTTAATTTTGCAAGGTTCCTTTGGGGGTCGAAATCGTTGGCAATCCCACTATCAATCCCTTCTTGAATGGCGTTTTTTAAAGCAATGACCTTACTTTCTTCGTTTTCCA
>JBBDRU010000234.1:0-26495 GCA_040905305.1 Salibacteraceae bacterium
CTGCTGATAAACCTGCCCGACATGCATGTAGTTCTCCTCATTACCCATAAACTCAGCCAAGGCATATTGAATCGGGGCGTTGGCGGTAAACACGTTGAATTGATGCACTTTTCGAAATTCCGTCATCAGATTTGCCGGTGCTAGTGCATAGCCCGTTTTCCAGCCGGTAACGTGAAATGTTTTGCCAAAGGAATAAACAATGATGGATCGATTTGCTAATTCAGGATAGTGCGCCATGCTGCGATGTTTCTCATCATCAAATACGATGTGCTCATATACCTCATCGCTTAAAATCACAATGTCATTATCCTTGGTTATTTTTATCAGTTCCTGAATGTCTTGGTCTCCCAACACTGCACCGCTCGGGTTGTGAGGAGAGTTAATCAAAATCATTTTGGTATGCCGGGTAACCACTTTTTTCACCTGTTTCCAGTCTATGGAATAATCCGAAGATTTTAATTGCACATACACCGGTTTGCCACCTGCCAATTCAACAGTTGGGGCATAGCAGTCGTAAGCGGGCGTGAAAAGAATAACTTCATCGCCTTCGTTTATCAGGGATAAAATGGTGGTAAAAATGGCTTGTGTTCCACCTGCCGTAATGGTGATTTCCGACTCAGGATCATAAGTGGCATCGTAAAGGGCTTCCATTTTTTTACATATGATTTCCCTCAAAGAGATGATGCCTGCCATTGGCGGATACTGATTATGCCCGCTATTCATGTACTTATACACGAGATCAATCAGCGTTTGGGAAACGGGAAAATCAGGAAAGCCTTGCGACAGGTTGATGGCATTCTCTTCCAAAGCGAGCTTGCTCATCACGGAAAATATCGAATTTCCAACCTTCGGAAGTTTCGAGCTTATGGTGTTTGGATAGTGTAGCATTGCCTTAAAAAATCAAAGGCAAATGTAGGGGTGTATTTTAGGTTGAACGTGCTATTTTGTGTTTATTCTTCAAAATTTTGATAAAAAAAAGGAGCTCTGTAAAAGAGCTCCTTTAGAGAAAATGTTAGGTCAATCTAGTTCTTTAGAACCTGTTTCACCATGTATGAGTTTCCATCATGTTTCAGAGAAACGATATAAACACCGTTTGTCAAGTTATTCAAATCAATAGTAAGTCTTACATCACCAGCTTTAATGGCGTTTGGCTCTTGATAAACCACACGACCCGTCATGTCAGTAACCTGAACGTCCATGTCATATTCAAACCCTTCTGAGGCTTCAACAATCAGGTTGCCATTTGTTGGGTTAGGGAACATTTGAACTCCACCGGCCATGTGCTCAGGAACGAATACACCTGTATCCGTTGTGTCTATAGGGATTTCTACCATGGCTGTATCCCTCACGTGCAGTCCGATTGCAGGAATGATATCTGCTCCAAATCCAACAGCAAAATAATTAGCATCGGTTTCGGTTACCTGTATGGGTTGAAGGTACGTTCCTTGATTGTAGATATATGGGTTGCGGGTATCGAATCCGATAAATACACTAGTGTTTGAAGTCTGAACGCAAACTAAGTACCGTTCACCGTCATTAAGGTAAAGAGGCTCTTCTAATTCAGCATAAACTGGTTCTCTTTGAGCGTCTTCAGTATATTGGTAAGTTGTGAAAGCTGCTTGTGCTAATCCGTTAAACCCAACATTTGGATCGTTGAGATCAACGAATTCGTCTAACCATCGGTAGGCATAAACATTAAACACTTCATCTTGAAGTGAGAAGTCTGTGTTAGACGCAGAGAAGGAGACACCCTCAAGCGCCAATCGCGCGGCATTATCATTTTGGAAAGCAATACATGCAGAATATAATGTGAAACCGCCAGCGGGTTGATAGAAATCAGAACCCCAGGGCAAGGTATCTTCATTTACGCGACTATATGCAAATAGATCGTCCTTGATAAAGAAATCAATTTCAAGCATATTATCATCAGGAAACTCATCGGTAATCGTATCGTTAGAAACGCGATAGACGAGTGTGTATTTACCTTCCATCCACATCATTGGCTGGAAATCAGGCAACGTAAAAGGCATGCCGCTGAGCACATCAACGCTATCGATATTGGTTCCGGAAACACCTGTCATGCTGAATTTACCGGCAGACTCATTGTAGATTGTATCACCCATTGGATCCATGACCATGGCTTCAACCATAACACTATCTGCGTCATTGAATCCAAGATTTCCAATAGTCAGGCCGAGCTCAAAGGAATACTCCGTAGAATCTTGAGCAAGAAGTGAAGGCATCACTTTTGCTTTTGGAATCATAGCAGCAGAAGAAGAAATACTTAGGTCATCACCATAGATTCCTGCTCTATTTCCAAAAAACACTTCAACAGGGCCATTACCCATGGCAGTAGTCAATGTAAGACCATCACTGGCTTTAATAAATCCAACAGGAATGGTAACACTTAATCCATCAACACCACCACCCATTTGAATCACTTCTTCTTCGCGATTGATGATAATAACGCCAACCGCTCCGGCATTTTGTGCGTTTAAGGATTTAGTTCCAAACTCACATGTGTTACGATAAATAACGGCAATTTTCCCTGTCAGGTCATTGATAAGAGGATTACAGCCTTCTGCTGAAATGGGGTTTCCTTGAGGGTTGGTTCCTGTTGATCCGTCATCAACGATCATAAGTTCAGCCTGAACATATGTGCCAGGAATGTTGAAATCAGGGGTTGACCAGTCTCCTCCTTGAGGATCTGCCCACGAAAATTCATAATTGGTTTGAACACTGGCGGGTGATACCCCAGAGAGAATGATCTGTGCGCTCAGCGTCACAGAACTCGCAATAAAAATAAATGAGAGTAAAAGCTTTTTCATATCGACAAATGTTTAATTAAGTTCGATCAAATTTAATAAAAAGGACACAATTCGGTAGAGTTTTATTAATGATATTTATTTGAGCAAGACATATGTTGTTTAATGTTGACCAGTACGGGCTAGGTCATAGATCAAAGATTAGGACGGTTAACTCAAGCTTTCTATCGGTTGTTTGTTAGGGTAAATGACAATAAGAAAGGGTTCTTATTGAACAGAAAAGAAGGTTTTTAGCTAATCTTTTACCACCGAAGCAGCTAAATATTCACGGTTTAGCCGCGCAATGTTTTCAAGTGAAATCTCTTTTGGACACTCAATTGAGCATGCACCTGTGTTGGTGCAATTTCCAAATCCTTCCTTGTCCATTTGATCTACCATGTTTAGCACTCGTTCTCTACGCTCAACTTGTCCTTGTGGCAATAGCGAAAGCTGAGAAACCTTTGCAGATACAAACAGCATAGCTGAAGCGTTTTTACACGCTGCAACACAAGCTCCACAGCCGATGCAAGTAGCAGCGTTAAATGCTTCATCCGCATCCGTTTTAGGTATTGGGATAGCGTTGGCATCAATGGTATTGCCTGAGGTGTTCACAGAAACGTATCCACCAGACTGCATTATTCTGTCAAAAGAGCTGCGATCAACGACCAGATCTTTCATAACTGGAAACGCTTTTGCACGCCAAGGTTCGATGTAAATTGTGTCTCCGTCTTTGAATTCGCGCATGTGTAATTGGCAAGTTGTCGTGGCTTGCCTAGGGCCATGCGGTTGGCCATTGATATACATCGAACAACTACCGCAAATACCTTCTCGGCAATCATGATCAAAAGCAACAGGCTCTTTGCCTTCTGAGATCAATTGCTCATTGACAACATCAAGCATCTCTAAAAACGACATGTGTTCAGAGATTTCGGAAACATTGTATGATTCCATTTTGCCTTCGGCTTGTGCGTTTTTTTGTCTCCAGATTTTTAGTGTCAACTTCATAATATCAATTTTTGTATTTAAAGCCTAGCGTCTTATTTGTAAGAACGTTGCTTTAATTCAATGTCTTTAAACGTTAGCTCTTCTTTGTGAAGTTTTGCCTCAGCAGGGTTTCCCGTCCATTCCCATGCCGAAACAAATGTGAAGTTTGAATCATCTCGCAGCGCTTCACCTTCAGGGGTTTGTGACTCTTCTCGAAAATGACCACCACAAGATTCGGTTCTCTCCAAGGCATCCTTAGCAAACAACTCACCCAATTCCAGAAAATCTTCAACACGGGAAGCTTTTTCTAATTCTGGGTTCAGCTCATCAATGGATCCGGGCACTAAAAGGTCTTTGTAAAATTCATCTCTGATTTGACGGATTTCTTCCAGTGCTTCTTTCAGGCCTTCGGCATTTCTGGCCATCCCAACTTTGTTCCACATTACCTTTCCAAGTCTTTTATGGAAATGGTCAACGGACTTGCTACCCTTGCATTTGATCAATCGCTCTAATCGACTTTTCACTTCATTTTCCGCTTCTTCAAAGGCTTTATCCTCGGTTGAAATAGAACCTGTTCTTATGTCGTCAGCTAAATAATCACCGATGGTATAGGGTAAAACAAAATATCCGTCAGCCAATCCTTGCATAAGCGCAGATGCGCCCAGACGGTTTGCACCGTGGTCTGAAAAGTTTGCTTCACCGGCCGCATAACAGCCGGGTATGGTTGTCATCAAGTTATAATCAACCCACAACCCGCCCATGGTGTAATGCACGGCTGGATAGATCATCATTGGTGTTTTGTAAGGGTTGTCGGCTGTAATTTTCTGATACATTTCGAAGAGGTTGCCATATTTTGATTCAACCACTTTTTCTCCAAGTTCCTTGATCTGTTCTTTGCTGGGGTCGGAAATGTGCAGAATGTTTGCGCGCTCTTTACCATAACGCATAATTGCAGCACTAAAATCAAGGTAAACCGCTTCCCCTGTTTTGTTTACACCAAAACCGGCATCGCAACGCTCTTTTGCAGCACGCGAAGCAACATCTCTGGGAACTAAATTGCCAAATGCCGGATACCGTCTTTCCAGGTAATAATCTCGTTTTTCTTCAGGTAAATCAGTAGGTTTTAGTTTTCCTTGTCGGATGGCTTCAGCATCAGCTTTTTCTTTTGGCACCCAAATACGTCCATCATTTCGAAGTGACTCACTCATCAAGGTGAGTTTTGCTTGGTAATCTCCTGAACGAGGAATACAGGTGGGGTGAATCTGCGTGAAGCATGGATTTGCAAAAAACGCACCTTTTCGATGTGCCCGCCATGATGCGGTGACATTTGACCCCATTGCATTGGTGGATAGATAAAACACATTTCCATATCCGCCAGAGGCAAGCACCACGGCATGCGCAGCGTGCCTTTCAATTGCCCCGGTAACCAGGTTTCGTGCAATAATACCGCGTGCCTTGCCATCAACGATCACCAAATCGAGCATTTCGTGCCGATTATACATGGTGATTTTTCCCTTGTTGATTTGACGTGACATGGCTGAGTATGCACCAAGCAGAAGCTGCTGCCCCGTTTGACCTTTAGCATAGAATGTTCGGGAGACCAAAACCCCTCCAAAAGATCGATTGTCCAGCAAGCCACCATATTCTCTTGCGAAAGGAACACCTTGAGCAACGCATTGATCGATGATGTTTGCTGAAACCTCAGATAAGCGATAAACATTCGCTTCTCGTGCTCTGTAATCACCTCCTTTGACGGTGTCATAGAAAAGTCGGTGAACAGAATCGCCATCGTTTTGATAATTTTTGGCTGCATTGATACCGCCTTGAGCCGCTATGGAGTGTGCCCTTCTGGGAGAGTCTTGAAAACAAAATGTTTTTACATTGTAGCCCATTTCAGCCAAAGAGGCTGAAGCGGCACCGCCAGCCAATCCAGAACCCACAACAATAATATCAATGAGTCTCTTGTTTGCAGGACTCACTACATTGATGCTACTTTTGTGTTTTTCCCATTTCTCTGCTATTGGTCCTTCCGGTATTTTAGAATCTAACTTGGTCATACGTTTCAATTATAAATTGAGAAAAATATAAATAGGAATGATGGCAAATAAGGCTGGAATAATTACGGCATAAATCTTTCCGATCGTTTTGATGATCGGGGTGTATTTTTTATGGTTTATACCCAATGTTTGGAAAGCGCTTTCAAATCCGTGCCAAAGATGAAAGCCAAGTATGATCATACTCACCACATAAATAGCGGTGTACCATCCTTCGCTAAACGAAGAAACGACAACACCATACATGTCTGGCAAGTCTCCCGGTCCGATAGGCAATGTGGTGAACTTGTACTTAAACCAAAAATTCGCCATGTGTAAAACGATAAAGACAAGAATGGCTGTACCAAGTACGCCCATATTTCTGGAGGCCCAGATGGAATTATTTTCTGGTTTGGAAAAAGCATATTTTACGGGTCTCGCCTTTTTGTTGTCTCTGGTTAAGATCAAAATACCATCTATTGCATGAAATAAAATGGAAAAGTAGAGAAGGTAGGAGGAGATTTTGATGAGCGGGAAACTCGTCATGAATTCAGTGTATGCATTAAAGGCCGGGCCTGCTTCAGCTGGTGCTTTGAGCAAGGTTAGGTTTCCTGCTAAATGAATGATGAGGAAAAGACAAAGAAACAGTCCAGTCAAAGACATCCAGTATTTCTTTGCGAGGGATGATGAGAGTAATGCTGATTTAACTGCCATGTTCAGAATTTGATGAATAATAGGACAAATGTATGCGTCAAAAGTTTAGTGAAAAGCAATCGGGATTTTAACCCGTGATAATGTTGGCTATTTGGAATCGTTCTGAATAATGGATTGCTTGGAAATTTCTTTATATAGATCAACTATAGGTTTAAATTCATTTTCCCATAGAAATGCCTTCGAGGCCTTCTTGGCTTTGGATTTGAATTGGACTAATGACTTCATAATTTCCGAAAGTGCAATGCGCATATCGTCTAAGTCTTTGAACATAACCACATGACCGAATTCGCGTCCCATAAACTCAGAGGTGTCTTGTGGATTACTGACAAAAGGAATCCCTGAAAGAGTGTATTCAAATGTCCGGTTAGGACTCGTTAGATATTGCGAAAGCCATCTAGTTCCCAAAACATGCACAAGGCCAAAGTCCGCAGAAGAAAGAAGGTCATATAGGGTGGCGCTGTTGTAATCAATCACATGAATTCTATTCTTCCAAATATTATTCTGCTGAATAGAATCCTCAATCTTTTTCGCAATTTTTTTATTATTGATTAAGACAAAGTGCAGATTTGGAATGCTTGTTACAACATTGAATGTTCTTATCAAATCGTCCCAAGACTGGTATACATTTCCGCTTTGAACCATAACGATATGATTTCGTGGAATATCACATTTTATGTAAATATCCATCGATTCATGGGATGAGTTTGAAAAAAAATCTTTAGCAGGAATGTTTCTAACCGTTATCGGCACTCTCCTTAGCTCAAAATCTCGTTGAAGCTTTGCTGATATAGCTTCGCTTGTGCAAATAACGGCAACAGCCCTTCTGGCCATTGACTTCTCTATTTTCAAAAAATACTTCCAAACCAAGAATCCTTTAATGCTATTGATAATTGAGGTGCTCGACTTATTGTAGTTTAAACCTCGAAAATATTCATGCGAGTCATAAATAAAATGGACATCCTTTCGCGTCTTCAGTATTTCTTTTGCAACTGGAAGTAAAAACATGTCGTGGCAATGAAGGATATCAAACTTCAGTCCTAAAATTTGGCTGGCAAGTTTTTTTATTTTACCTCTAAATCTAGTATGGAAAGGCCTTAGGTAGATACTTTCAATCCATCTATAAACTCTAAGCTCTACCAGAACCTCAGAAGACGGCAGTCCATCGTCAGAAATGCAAATAAGGACAACCTCAAACCCATGCTCACGAAGTTGCGTAATTTCTTTTGAAACACGAGAGTCAGACTCAAAAGCATTGTCAAGCAGCATAAGTACAATCGGTCGCCTTTTCATATCATTTACTAGGAGAGAGTACGATTTCTGTGAATTTTAGTAATTGGTTTTGTGCTCCATATTCAAAATAAACTTGAGATGCTAATTTCAGCTTTAGCCGTAAAGTTTCCAATGCGTTATCGTCAGAGATTAATCGTTCAATGTGCGTAGATAACTCCATCTCTTCTTTAAAAACAAAACAAAAATCTTCATTTTCTAACTTTGGCTCCATGTCAATTTTCATGTAAGGTTGGTAGAATATTGGAATGACACCAAATAGCATTGATTCAAACCCCACAGAGCTCATTATTGTGATGGAAAACGTTGATTTATGCATTTGATATTCTAAAGACACCTGAGTTGGATTTATTAAATTAACGTTTGGCTCTTTTATGAGCAAAGCGCTATGTTTTTCGCTAACCTTCCAAGAGGGGTGTTCGCGAACGAGTAGCTTAAATCCCTTTTGGGCAAGTGAAACACACGTATCAATGAATTGATCAAATGTATCCTCACCAATCCATCGTGCTGGCGCCTGTAATAATACTGAAATGCAGAGAGGGTCTCTATCTATAGGATTCCCTTTATATGTGTCACTATATGCATGACCAAAGTTTATGAATTTAGTGCATTCGTTATAGGGGCTTAAGACGCGATTAAACGGGGTTCCCCAGCCTAGAAAATAATCGTGCATCATACGCTGAAATCCTAAATGCACCGTGAATGCCCATCCATATTGAATGCATAAACTTTTCAGCCCGATAGATTTTGAGCAGAGGGTAGCAATACAGTCAAAATGCGAATTACCTTCAACCAATAATATAAATGAGGGTGATTTTTTCTTAAGCAAGGCAGACATCGCTTCAAAAAAAACCAGTAAGTCATAATGAAATGTTATTAGAAATCTCGAGGTGTTTTTTAATTCCGGAATGGACACCTTCATCTGTTTAGTTATCAAGCCATCTGGCAAAAATTCTACATCGTACTTTAACCCTTCTAGGAACTGAACATGCTTTCGACTAAATGTAATAGCCAATGGCGCACTAGTTTTACCGTATACCTCAGGTTGGTCGAGCGAAGAAAATGTTAACCTTACTTTTCGCACTAAATGGCGAAGGTAAGTTGAGAAGAGGGTTGACTTTTTGTTTAGATCTATTTTCGTGGTTTTTATATATCGAGTCAATGTTTCATTATCATCGACATGAGAGAAGTAGAGTTTTTTCTCGATCGCGGGTCTTAAATCTGTTTTATTAAATCTGAATACCTCAGGATTAGCATTCGTTAATGCATCACAATACCTCAGGATTTCTTTTTGCAAGGCATCAATATACTGTTGTTTTTGAGCTGAGGTGAACACTAGGGTTGTAATATCAATTTTGCCATATGTTCAGGCACAGGGCGGTTGTTCCAAATATACTCCGTAAAGGCATAACGAGTGCCCTTTACAATTGCAGCCCCTCTGTGAATACCCGAGGTGTCGGCCATTATAATGGTGCCTGCAGGTGCCGAAACTGAGGCTAACGAAAAAAAATCTGAAATCTTGCTATTCTGTATCTCTTCATCTGAAAACCTTCGTTCATTCCAATTTTTACCAAGTAATTTTGATATTTTTAAATAATTAGAACGGTGGTGAGACTTTTCCCAGAATTGAAAAGGCCCATTTTCGATGCCTACATCTGTCAAATACATAATCGCCTTAACTTGCCGATACTCTGCTGTGTCACGATGCCAACCACCGCCAGACCCTATATTATTTCCAATCGCTTGGATTCTACCCGCCATTACAGTGCAAAAGGAATGTTGCATCCGCATATATGACTTGAGGATTGTGTTTTGTTCTACAAATTGATGAAACTCCCGTGCTGATTTCATGTGATTTTCCGATCCAAAAAGTCTATTGTCAGCGCCTTGATCGTCTTTCCATACATGCTCAATGAAACGCTCGAAGGTTTCATCAACTTCTTTACAAGCCTTGCTCGTATCAAATATTTCTGAACAGTCCATTGACGTCCAGCCTCTTTCTTTTAACTGAACCAGATGTTCTTGTTCCCGTTTGGTGATATAAAAACGCTTCTTGTAAGTTAACAGGTGCTTTATATTACAAAACTCATTAATTACAAAATCCAGATTATTGGTTCTAATGGAGCGGAGCATACGGATCTGAGTGGTGTTTTTCCAATGAATAGCCTAAAAGCGAAAAGAATTTTCTAACTGCTCTGAAAGTCATTGCCTCATGGCTTTTACTCCAGTTTTTAACGATTAGTGATTTGACTGAGTTTAGTTCGGCAGAAAATTCCTGTAGATTTCCTTTGTTTTGATCAATTATTTGAAGCGCTAAATCAGGGAAACCGTATAGCTCGGCAAGGGCTGCTGATTTTACTATCTTCTTGTAGGCAAATTCATTATCGGTAAACTTGAAATCAACTCTTACGAACAGCAAGTCAAGCCCTACAAGGGTTCGTAAGCCAACCCGATTGAGTTGATCAACTTCTTTTCTATGCCAATCGGCTCCATTGTGCGTTCTTATTAATGCAAACCCCTTAGAATGCATCCATTCCATAATTTTTCCACTCAACGCTTGACCTTTGTGAACCTCCATAGTCCATGTTTCAAGGAGAACAAAAGAAATAGCTTCTTTGAGTGCCCTTTCTGCTCCAATCAATATTTCAAATTCAGAACCTTGTGTATCAATTTTCAAAAGATCACATCCAAATTTATGTTCTGAAATTACATCGTCCAAAGATTTTACCGGAAGACTCAATGTCTTGATTGGTCTTCTATTAGTCCAATGCAAAGGTGGAAACACTTTGCTTAGGTGTTCAATATTTGGAGGGTGGATGCTTGAATTACCTGCAAGCTCAGCCAATGAAAGGTCAACTAAGGTCGATTCACTCCACAATCCATAGGGATAATAAGTTCGCTGATTAGCCTCATACCTTTTCTGTAAGCGCTCGGCCTCTTCCGAATCGGGTTCGAAACCATGTACGCGTATTATGCTATTAGGTAAGGAGTCAAATGGTTTGAAAAGCTCCTCTCGTGCTCCAACATCGCAAATTTCGATTGGGTTCTCTGTTGCGAAGGTTTTAAACCAACTAGAGTAAATAAGTCTATTTTTTGGAATCATATCTGTAAGCGCTCTTTAAACAATTCTAGCTGCTCAAAAGTCGTAATATCAGGACTCGCAAATTTTTTATCTGCCCATGGCAATCCTTCATGCCAGTGACCGTTTAAACGAAAGCTTAACCAGTCTGTGTTTATAAGCTTTCCATCAAACTCATAATTTTCACTTGCGTATATTTCAGTAAAATAAGTTTTGAGCCGTGTTATGGATCTATCTTCTAATGCAAGGTTTATAATCTGTTGTTCATCATTATTCAATACTTCCCATTGTTCGACAGCCCTTTCTAGCGCTACATGAGCAGTTTCAAAGTCATCGAACATGACCGCGTTTTTTTCATTGAGAAAATCCTTTCCACCACCAGATAAGGTAGACTTTACAACAACTGGCAGACCGGAAAGTAGTGCTTCTGATATTACCCGAGAGCCACCCTCCTGTTCGGAATACAATGCGAATATTTTGGACAGGTGATAGAATTTCGCAATTTGGGGTTGGGCTAACCCCAAAAATGGCATGTTAGGATGGGTTTTTAGAATGGTGAAAAATCCCCGTTCCTGATAGTTGAACATTCTTTCATAGTCTGATAATAAATTGGTATAAGTAATATTATCATTTGAATCGTGACTAATATCGTTGTTCGAAGGGACTATAAGCATCACTTTATAATACTTTCCACTATCATAAAGTTGTCGCACTGAAAGGAGAAATTTGTCGAGATTCTTCCACTTAACATCCCTAGAAACCATGATTATATCCCATATTTTCGGATGTTTCTTTGGTTTGTTAAGATAAAAACATTCAGGTATAAAACTACTACCATCCATTGGTATATAACGAACGCTATTCGGCTCTGAAAACTCAACTGTGCTTGGACTTCCCATGTAAAAACTTATGGGAGATAAGGCTGGGAAATCCGAAAATTTCCAACCAAAATGTACACCTAGGAAGTAGTTTTTTGAGATTTCCTCAATAAAATCCTTTTTTTCCTTTGAATGATCTTTCTTGAAAATTGCCTTGAGGAAGGGCAATTCTCTGCGACTGGTTTTTTCCCTAAAATATTCATGTTCACTGAACAAGAACTTCGCCTCTTTGTGGGTAAATACAATTATCCCTTTATTGTTCGAATCTGGATATTTAAAAATGTGCGCCATTTAGTTTTTGTTTGCCTTTATTGCAACCTTGAAGTTTAGCCTGGGTGATGAAAAACGTTCGTTCACATAAGCGTTCACATTTTTAGGCCAATATATGGCGCATTTTGTTTGCCCTACATGGTATAATGCGCCTCTTAAATGTGATGGGCACCCCTCTAAAATACCGGCTAACGTGTTGTGTCTCACACGCTCCGTGTCCCATCCGTAGTCATGCCAAACAATCACCGAATCCTGACCGGAGAGCATTCGAAACGCGTTTCTTGTGTCAGAGGCGATGCTTGAAGTTTTATGATCTCCATCAATAAAGATCAGATCAAACTTCGTTGGCAATTGACGGAAATCATAGCTAAGAGAGTCAGCCTGTATTTCTGTAATATTTGTCAATGACTTTGTATAGAATCCATGCAGATTAACCTGACGAGATGAAAACCCCGCTGCCAACAATTGATCACCCCCTAAAGTGATCGAATAACAATGTTTAGCCACTTGGGCCACATTTGCTAGGCTTTCACCGCGCCATGACCCAATTTCGAGGTACTGACACGACTTTCTGTCCCTAGCTAGCGCCATTAATAGTGCAATATCAATTGTCATACTCGTTCCGGGAAGAAAACTGTAGCACCCCAATTCTTCGTTCAGGTCAGAGACTATATCCAGTATTTCGACTGACGGTAGGCGTTCGATTCCGTATTCTTTAAGTAGGAATGATCTGCTATAATTGGAGTCTTCCATCGGATGATCCAGTACACGATAAAGTGAGTCGGGTTTTCTCAGAATAGCCCGAAATATTTGGAAGTAATACTTTAATTTTTCTTTCATGATTTACCTAAAACCCATTTACCTTGCACAATAACTTCGCCCAAACGGTCTTTACGATAACCCTTATTAAACACGTTTTCACTTTCTTCATGAACCGTGAATTTCAGCGAATGAGGCGATTTAAATACCGGAGGGCTAACATAAAGCTCTGCTGTATAGTCACCGGCTTTAAGAAAATTTGGCTCAATGGAAAGGTGAATGTTTTGAGAACCCACCTGATTCAAAGTGATCTCCTGATCGTCAGAAAAAGAAGTGAAAACGGGAAGTGAATTTCTGAATAACACCACAGAGGCTCTTATATTAGATGACCTGCTATTCATACGCACGTTAAGGTGAATGTTTATGTTTTCGTTTAGCATGAAATCAGCAGTTCGCTCACCACTATCATTTTGACACCACCCCTCTTCAATAAAGCAGGTTGATCTCGCCTCATCGGACAAGTTATTTTGGTCGGCAACAAAGCCATTGCTTTGAGACGTTCTACTTGAGATGTAACGTGAAATCCCCTCAGAAACGCCACCATCAAAGACTATATGACCTGCATCGAGCAAAATAACGCGCGTGCAAAGTTCAGAAACTGCACCCATGTTATGGCTGACAAAGATCACTGAGCGACCTTCAGAGGCAACTTGGTTCATTTTGCCCAAGCACTTTTTTTGAAATTCATGGTCTCCAACAGCCAACACCTCATCAACAATTAAGATTTCGGGCTGAAGGTGAGCTGCAACCGCAAAGGCCAATCTTACATACATTCCTGAGGAATATCTTTTTACAGGTGTATCCATAAATTTTCTGATACCTGCAAAATCTACTATTTCATCGTACTTCTGCGCAATTTCCTTTCGTTTCATTCCGAGAATGGAACCGTTCAGGAATACATTCTCTCGCCCGGTTAGTTCAGGGTGAAAGCCGGTTCCCACTTCAAGCAAAGAACTTAATTGACCATTGATATGAACCATTCCCGAGGTTGGAGCCGTTATGCGTGATAGAATTTTGAGTAAAGTACTTTTCCCGGATCCATTCTTGCCAATAATCCCAAGTACTTCACCCCGATTGAGGCTAAAAGACACGTCTTGTAACGCCCAAAATGAGTTACTCTCGGTTGTGTGTTTGTTGAGTATTCTTGAAAATTGGGTGCTTAATTGCTCACGAAGCGTGGTTGAGTTAATAGCACCAAGCTTGAATTTCTTTCCAACATGAGATGCCAAAATAATGGGTTCTACCATACCTCCGTTATACCATTTTCTCTTCAAAGGCTCAGTTTGTATTTCAACTCAATGAACCGCCTACGAAAGTAGGTAATGTGTATGTGAAAATAGGTGTGTCATTTGTTTCAAGTGGTGTTCTGTTTTATTGCAGTGCTACAGACTTCTCAAGTATGACCCATTTAGTGCTTAGATTTGTCCTTTCATTTTCGAAGTAATTAATCAAAGCAATGATCATAAACGGTGAAAAAATCCGCCTCGCTTATTTTATTCCGGCACGTGCAAACTCTGAAAGATTTCCGCAGAAGAGTTTGGCGTTATTAGGGGGAAAGCCGCTCATTGCACATTCCATAGACTATGCAAAGATGGATTGTGACCAGGATGATTCAATATACATCTGCACCAATGATCAAGCCGTTGAAGACCTTTCAAAGGCAATGAACGTTGAGTGTTTGAAGCGTTCCGATTCTGTAAGCTTGCCGAATACAACAACCATTGATACAATTCAACATTGCCTTAAAAATCTCAATATTTTTGATTACCTCGTGCTCTTACAGCCCACTAATCCGCTCAGACCTAAATCATTGCTAAGAGAAATGATGATGAGCATGATGGTAAATCACTGTGAATCCGCATTTTCTATTTCAAAATCATCTCGCAAATTGGGCACGATTGAAAACAATAACTTTTCGCCCTTTAACTATTCATTCGGTCAGCGCAGTCAAGACCTGACACAGCTATACTATGAGAATGGACTTATGTACATCTCCTCTATAAAATTAATTGAGAAAGGTGAATTGATCAATCAGAAGTCTCTTCCGTTTGTAGTCGATCATCCGTTTGGTACGGTGGACATTGACTTTCCGCACGACTTGGAATGGGCCTCATTTTTATTGGACAAATATGGGAACGAGTAAACCTTTTGAAATAGGCGGCCGCCATGTGGGTGATGGGTTTCCTCCGTTGGTTGTTGCTGAAATTGGAATAAACCACGGTGGTTCGCTTGAGGTGGCCATGGAAATGGTGGATGCTGCGCAACGGGCAGGTGTAGAGGTTGTTAAGCACCAAACTCATGTGCCGGACGATGAAATGTCAGGAGCGGCAAAGAAAGTGAAACCGGGAAATTCTGAATTGAGCATTTATGAAATTATGAAAAGCTGTGCCCTCAATGAAGCTGATGAGTTTGCATTGAAGTTGTATGTTGAGCAGAAAGGCATGATTTTCATTTCAACACCATTCTCTCGTGCAGCGGCAAACAGACTTCACAAAATGAATGTTGTGGCCTATAAGATTGGTTCAGGAGAATGCAATAACTATCCGCTTTTAGAGCATGTCGCACAATTCAATAAACCTGTCATTCTGAGCACAGGGATGAACACCATACGAAGTATTAAAAAAGCAGTTGATATTTTCGAAAAGCACAATGTCCCTTTGGCTATAATGCACACAACCAATCTTTATCCTACGCCACCGCATTTGGTTCGCTTGGGTGCGATGACAGAAATGCATACTAATTTTTCACAATTTCAATACGGCCTTTCCGATCATACTACATCTAATCATGCCTGCTTTGCAGCGGTGGCGCTTGGTGCAAACTTGCTCGAAAGGCACTTCACTGACCGAATGGATAGAAACGGACCTGACATTGTTTGCTCCATGGATGAGAGTGCCTGTAAAGACTTGATTGAAGGGTCAAAATTGATATGGCAAATGCGGGGCGGCACAAAAGTGCCGGCTGCGGAGGAACAAGTGACGATGGACTTTGCATTTGCCACCGTTTGTTCCATAAAACCCATTCAAAAAGGCGAAGCACTCACCACCAAAAATATTTGGGTTAAAAGGCCGGGGACAGGAGAAATACAAGCGGAAGCGTTTAATGAACTTTTGGGCAAAAAAGCTGCGGTAGATATCCAAAAAGATGTGCAATTGAAAAAAACTGACATTTTGAACTATGAATAATCTTTTTGATCAATCGCGGAGTTTTGATTACGAGAACGGCTACTTTGCCACTTCGTCAACAGCACGCATCAGCAAATTTGCAACTCACCTGGAGCTGTTCCAAAAAAGCGCTCATCTAAGAGGTGAAATTGTTGAATGCGGGGTTTTCAAAGGCAATTCGCTATTTCGATGGATAAAATTTCGTGATCTGTTTGAAAATGCAATGTCAAGAAAGATCATCGCGTTTGATATGTTTGGTGAGTTTCCGGAAACGGACTATGAACCGGATAAAAGAAAACGAAATGAGTTTATCAAAGAAACGCGAGGGGGAGTTGGTATTTCGATAAATGAGATTGAACAGATTTTAAAATCTCAGCAGCTCTACCAAAACATTCAATTAGTTAAAGGCAATTTGCTTGAGACGCTTCATATGTATTTACAAAAGAATGATGAATTGAAGATTTCCTTGTTACATATTGACGTTGACATTTATGAGGCAACCAAAGTTTCCTTGGAGCTTTTGTTTCCACACGTTGTGAAAGGAGGTGTTGTAATCTTAGACGATTATGGCGCATTTCCGGGTGCAAACAAAGCAATTGACGCGTATTTTGAAGGCAAGTATGAAATTCAAAAACTCCCTTATTCACATGCGATAAGTTTTGTTGTTAAGTGAAAAAGATCGTTTTCCTATCCGGTACCAGAGCAGATTTTGGGAAGATCAAATCTTTGCTTTTAGCGCTTGAAGCTCATAAGGCTTTTGAGGTTTACCTTTTTGTCACCGGCATGCACATGATGGAAGAATATGGGTTTACGGTTTTAGAAGTAAAGCGCACGGGAATGAAACATATTGAAACGTTTGAGAATCATACCTCAGAGAGTACAATGGAGCTTTCTCTTGCCCAGACTATTGTTGGCTTTTCAAAATACGTGAGAAAAATTAAGCCTGATATGGTTGTTGTGCATGGCGATAGGGTGGAGGCATTGGCCGGAGCTATTGTTGGAAGTTTGAATAATATTTTGGTCAGCCACATTGAAGGTGGTGAGTTGTCAGGCACGATCGATGAATTGATGCGACATGCGGCAAGCAAGATGAGCCATATTCATTTTGTGTCCAATGAGGAAGCAAAAAAAAGACTTGTTCAAATGGGCGAAACTTCAAATTCGATCAGGGTTATAGGGTCACCCGACATAGATGTTTTGATGTCTGATAGCCTCCCACCTTTAAACGTAGCTAAATCATACTATGGTATCTCTTTCTCTGATTTTGCAATTGGCATTTTTCACCCGATAACCACAGAAAATGAGCAGATCGCTATGCAAGCGAAAGCATATTTGCAAGCACTCGAAAATTCAGGGTTGAATTACGTTCTCATTTACCCCAACAATGATTTAGGCTCAAAAACCATTATTGAAAAGCTAAGTGATTACAAAGACCATCCGCGGTTCAGAATACTTCCTTCGCTTCGGTTCGAATACTTTCTTACTCTCTTAAAAAACGCTCGATTTATTGTTGGAAACAGCAGCGCAGGTATAAGAGAAGCTCCATATTCGGGCGTTCCGACCGTAAACATTGGTACAAGGCAAAACAACCGGTATTTTGGCGACTCAATTTTGAACACCTCATACGACTCAAAGGCTATTCTTAAAGCCATTGAAAAAGCGAATTCTACATCACATCGGCCTGCGGTTCAACCCTTCGGGCGGGGAAACAGCACAGCGTTATTCATGGCATATCTCGAAAGTGATGAACCCTGGAGCACTCCCAAGCAAAAGCAGTTTGTAGAAAGCCTACTATAGGTCGATTTGTGAATTTATGGAATGCGGGTCATTGGTATGGTCTTAAGCGTTGTGTGTAACCAAACAATCTAGACTATATCCGCAATCTCACTCTCCACCTTCTGGAAGTACAACACACCTGAAATAAAGAAGAACAATCCACTTGCAATGCTGAGCAGACTTAAGCTGCCGAAACTGTCAGTGCCAAATAGTGACATACGAAAACCGTCAATAACGCCAACAACAGGGTTCAAGTGATATAGGGTGTTCATCCAGTTTGGTAAATGTTCCAACGCCAGTGACGAGGGAAAGGCTACAGGGCTGGCATATAGACCGATTTGCACCAAAAAAGGAACTACGTACTGAAAGTCACGAAATCTCACGCTCAAAGCACTGATCCAAATTCCGATGCCAAGTGCGCTAATCACATTCAAGGCAATGAACAACGGAAAAAAGACAACGTTTACCGAGACGGGTTGATCATAAATAACCATCAATACTGCCAACATAGCAAGCACTATGGCGAAGTCTATAAGGCCTACAATCGCCTTCGAAACCGGAACGATCAATCTCGGAAAATATATCTTTTTTATCATGGCTTGAGCCATGATTATTGAATTCCCACTATTCGTAATTACATAGGAGAAGTAAGTCCAACAAAACAATCCGCTTGTGGTAAAGAGCAGGTGGTGAATTCCGTTTGTTTCCACCTTTGCAAACTTGTCAAACACCACATGCATTATGAGCAGTGTAGCTAAAGGCTGAATTACAGCCCACGCCATCCCCACTCCGGTTTGGGCATACCTAATCTTATAATCACGTTTTGCCAGAGCCCAAAAAAGCTCTCGGTATTCAAGCAGTTCTTGGATTGAAATTTGGGTAAACCTGCGTGGCTTAATAATCATGTTTCCTATTGACTACTATATTTTTATGAATTTTCGGATGTACTTCTTTGATGTGCCTTCATCTTTCACAACCACAAAATAAATTCCGGGATTCAATCCTTTTACATCTATCTCTAATTCGTGGCTTGAATTGTTTTTTTCAAAAGTGAATACTTTTCTTAAGGCTGTTCTTCCCGTGGCTTCGATGATTTCAACTAACACATCCAATTTTGCCCCATCACCCAATAGAAGAGCTATTGAATTGGTGGCAGGATTAGGAAATACCTCTCCAACAAAACCTTGTGTGATGTCCAGAAGGCATTTTCTATCAGGAGATACTGAGAGTTGATTGTTTACCGACCTAATCTCCACGCAGTGCATGTCGGCTTCATCGCTGACAATCGAACTACTGAATCTCACGCGTGCCATTTCTCCCGGAGCTAGCTTGAGAATAAACGCTTCCTTGATTGTTACATTTTGGTTTGTTCTAAGGATTAATTCGAAAGAATCGATAGTCACTTCTGAACTATTGACCAGTGATGCGTAAATGGTTACGTCACCGGAAGTTTCCTTCGTCTTCTCAATGCTTATTAACCTCAAATCAATTGCATTTCCGCCAATGTTCAAGACGAATTTAACTTCTGAAACACAACCGGTTTTAGACATGGCTTCAACGAGCAATTGATAAAATCCTGCACTGTCAAATGCGAAGGATGCAGCATTCCCAGTATCGAAAGCAACAGAATTAATGCTCCAACCAAGAGATGTAAAGTATTGTCCATTCGTCACGTTGAAATCTAGAGTAAGTGAATCTAATTCGCTCATCGCCCACTCAACCTGAGGTTTTGGTGATGAATTGGGTTGTATTGAAAGTGATGCAGTCGTTTTACATCCGTGCTTTGTGGTTACATCTACCGATACAACCCCACTTTCATCATCGAGTTGAAAAGGACCGATAGGGCTCATTACTTGATAATCGTTGTATTTCCATACAGCGTTCTCAATCTCATCGAATTGCAATTGAGCATCCAAAAAGAAAACCCCCATTTGGTCACTGCACAAACTGTCATGCATGATTTGAACATTGTCGATGCCGGAAACTGCAACTATCGCAGTGTCATCGCTAAAGCATCCTGAAATGATATCAGTGATTGTGAGTACCGCTTGGTGCGCACCGGGCTCCATGAACACAAAAGAGGGATCGTCTTGCTCGATGAAATATTGGCTGTCAATTGCCCATTGCCATTCATAGTTTGAACCACTGTACAAGTCGTAAAATTGAGTAGGCAATCCAGCGCAAACTGTATCATAAGAAACCCTAGCTATAGGCGTTTGAAATGATTGTGCAACTAATTGATATTCGCCTATGCACCCATTTTTAGTCTGAACAATCATGCTAATGTTCAAATATTCATCTACAATGTTCGTTCGAAAAACGCTGTCCAGAGAACTTGTATCGTGGCCAATGACCCAGAATGCATTGATCATACTGTCTTGAGAGTCAAGAGCAATGTTATAATCCACGGCAATTGGGCTATTGGTACAAATTTGTCCGTTTATCTCAAAATCAACAACTGGTGGCGATAGTATGCTCACGGTGGTGTCCTTGATTCCCACACATCCTGAGTCGGTAATTTGTTTCATGCTGATTTGATATGAACCGGAGTCAGAATATAAGCATTGCGTGTTGTGCTGGTTTGAACTATCACCGTTGCCGAAACTCCATACGGTCTGAAACAAATTCTGATTTGCCGGAATCATTGAATTATTAGCGAAATAAACGGTGTCTCCTGCACAAAATGAAGACATCGAAAACTGAGGGGTTATTCCCTCAATAATGGTAAGCGTTTCGTTTACTGACGACCTGCAGTCGGTTCCTACGATTATTTCATGAAACAAAGTTTCACTTGAATCTTGAAAAGGTGTATGAATATTCACCGTCTGTCCATATAATGTGTCTTGATAAAGCTGCCAGATGGATTCCCGCATCGTATCGTTGTATAATACACTGTTGTCAATGAAGCTATTGATTTCACCCGAACATATCTGAAGTTCGGGTAAAGCTATTTGCGCCATTGGCTCCGCTGATATCCTTATACTGCGGGTGAGTGTGTCCGAGCAAAACCCAGTGGTGGTGGCTGCGTATATGACCTGATAATTACCGGTGTCTACGTAATGGTGTTCAGGATTTAGGACGGTGCTTGTATCTCCATCACCAAATGACCAAAAGCTTTCGAACGGTGTGTATGATGTTGTTTCATTTACAAAGAATGCCGTATCGTTAAAGCATGTCGAAACTATTTCTATATCTAAAATCGGAGAAGACAACACTTGAATCGATGTGTCAAGTCTACTGCTACAACCCTCTGTAGAGGTAGTTATCAGACTTAACTCGACCTCACCTGTATCCAAGAATACAGGTTCAATTTCCTGACCTTCAAGGGTGTCCGATCCATTCACTATCCAAAGCGAAGATTCATAAAATGTGTTTGCGAAATACTGAGAGACATCTTCCACTACTGTTGTTTTCCCCTGACAGGACAGGCCAATAGTAAGGTTTGGAGCAGGTTTAGTGCGGATATTGATCGAATCTGAAACGGTGTTTGAACAGCCATTGGAGTCAGTCACAAGCAGTGATGGAGAAAAATGACCCGAGTCTTGGTATAGGTGCGCTGGGTTTTGTTCAATACTCGCATTTGAATCACCAAAATTCCAATTCCAGTTCTGAATTCCAATATTCGAACTCGACTGATCTGTGAAATAAGATGAGTCGCCTAAACACTTGCCTTGCAAGCTAAATAAAGCATTGGGAGATTCATTGACTAGTGTCTGAAATGGTATGTAATTGCGATGTCCGTAGTGGTCTTCAAGGATAACATTACCCCAATTTACACCTGAACCTGAAAAAGTGGTGGAAATACTGTCAGTCCACACAAGCGAATCCGTATTTGATAAGCATGAGCTTTCAAAGCTGATGATATTTGGGATTTTATCAATCGATGCAACTGTTACTGCAAAGAGGTCACCTCCTTGGCTAACAATGTCAAATGCCTCGCCTGTAAGATCGGCTGCCGTACTGCTGAATAAGGTTTCAGAAACAATGCTGTCCATTGTTAGCGGGTACTCATACATGGTAAACCCCGAACTGCTGTGTTTGAGCCACAACTGAACTTTACCTCCTCGAACAGAACTCGAGAATCCGACAGGGGAAATGAGGTTTGTTCCTTCCACTGTATAGGCTGGCGAAGTGTTGTGGAGTGAGTTTCCATAGTATAAGTGATTTAGTTTTCTTCGGGTAATACCCGTTGCAAATACATGATAATTGCCACATTCGTTAATTATTTCAATGGCTCTTCCTGCTGAGAGGTCTAAGGGATCAATGGGGTCTGAATAAGTACTATAAATGGGATTAAACAATGTATCGCCAAAATTCAAAACCCCAATGGTACCATCCGAATTAATAACAGCTACTACAATACTATCATTTACAATTTCCACATCCAAGTTTCGTGGGTTGGGGAGCACGCTTGAGTCAAATATCAGGTGCACATTCAACGTATCGGCCGTCAAACCCTCTTCAAAACGTATTACGCCTAACCGAGATGATATCAGCGTTGTAACACCATGCCACACATCGTTGATTTTTAAGAATTTAATTGCGCCCACCGATCCCGTGTTTAAGGTTGATGTTGCTGTGGTTGTCACTGCATGAACCGAAGGAATATTACGAAGATCTTGACCAAAGTTCAAACGAACAAGAGCAGAAAGGTTTGGTGCCTTTAAAAACCCATACCAGTTTCCGTCATCGTCTTGAACAAGAGAAGCAGAGTTCACTGTACCCGGTATTTGACTTGCCAGTTGGGGTAAGCTGTAAATACTGTCTAACCCGTCAATTTCATTTGCGCACAGGTTTATACCAACCGCACCACTGTAAGCAGAGTCGAATTCTACATTCACAAGCGAGTTAGCGCAAACCGTATCTTCGGCTAATACAGATTCAGACTGGCATTGACCTAACGAATAATGCAAATCTGCAAAAAGTAGTTGAGTGATTATTAGCGGGATAATCCGATACGCCATGGTTTGCATCAAGCAAAATTCGACATTTCCATTATCATACTCAAATAATTAAATGATGCTGAATGATTCTGACTAAAATGAAAAGTTTCATTCCTTCGCAAAAGCTTATGAGTGAACCAAAAATCAGTATTATAACTGCCACATACAACAACGGAGAGTTCCTTGCGGACACTATAAGGTCTGTGTTAGGCCAAACGTACACTAATTGGGAATGGATAGCAGTAGATAACGGTTCCATAGATGAAACCCAAAAAATATTCTCTACATACAAAGACGACAGAATAAATTACATTCGATTACCAAGCAATTTAGGTGTTAGCGGAGGGCGAAATAGAGCACTAATGGAAGCGAGCGGTGAGTTTATTTGCTTTCTTGACGGTGATGATTTGCTCCCGTCTGAAAGCCTGAAATCGCGGGCTCAAGTTCTTATTACGGAAGTTGATGTTGATTTTGTTGATGGCTCAGTTTATTCCTTTACTCACACCCCGAGTGAGTTAACCCTAGAACATAAGCCTTCTTTTTCAGGTAATCCATTGAATGAACTTCTAAACCTTAATCCCAATGTATTTTTTGGGTCAACTTGGATGTACAGAAGGAAACCGACAGCGTATAAATTCCTTGATGGAATGTCTCATGCAGAAGACTTACTGTTCTATATCTCCATTTCAAATAACGGTTTATATTCACATACCGATGGGTGCGTGTTGCACTACCGAAGGCACCAGCGCTCGGCCATGAAAAACCTTGACGGACTCTATGCAGGGTACAAAGTTTTGATAAGGGAAGTGAATAAGTTGGAATTTGTGCGACCTGATCAAGTAGTATTGCTCAAACGAAAAGTGAGATCCATTATGATCAAATCATTTCTTAGACGGATGCGCTTTGGGCAAGCCCTCCGGGTTCTAGTCGAGAGATTTGATTGATTGAGGACGCAAAGGCGCTCGCTGTTCCGGTTATTGCATCAGACACCCCTATCCACCGCGAGCAATTGGGAAATGACGGATGCTTTTTTCAGTTAGACTCGGATGGTTTGGCGTGTTCATCAGAGAGTTTCCAAAATTCAAACGATAGAGCTGACCAACGGTTTCTGATAGATAGAAACCATACCATTCTCCATCTTCTTCAACTAAAGTAACGTCAGTCCGACCAATAGTTCCTCCCAACGTTCCGAGGTCTGAATGTGAGGGAAGTGAATCAATTGTTTTTACGTCAATCCAAAAGTCATATGATACATAATTCGAATCAAAAGAGTTGAACGACAATAATGAAGATTTGCATTGACTTTGGTCGAGCAAAAAATTAGGGGCGTTGCATTGACCATTTGATTCCTGATTGATCAAAACAATTGCCACGATTAAAGCTCCAATGAATGCTTTTTTCATCATCCTCAAAGTTGGAAGATTAAAATATTGAAAATAAAACAATTACCATGGTGCATTAGGATTGTGACACCCCAAATAGGTTCTTGTAACTGTTGAATTTAATCCTAACACTTCTGTATTCCCGTGATAGAGAAATAATATCGAGCCTCTTTATTTCCATGAGCGCCTGAACATCATTTATTTCAATCGAGTGCGTTTTGAAGTCAATAGATCGACCAATTTTAAATCGATTCACAAATGTAGAATCATCCCCTATTCCTCTTGAAATTATCACAGGTAGCCCGCAGGCGAAATATTCAGCCGTTTTTATTGGCGAGCAATATCGCTTGGCCGGACTTTCTTTCACAGGACAAAAACCAACGTCCGCTGCGCTTAAGTAGGTGTAAATCTCCTCGTGCGCCACTTCTTTGATGGTGCATTTTTCCTGTGGGATTGCGTGTTCCATAATCCGCGCGTGCACATGTTCCGGCATTGGGCTTAAAAAAATCATTCGATCGATAAACTCCTGCTTAAAAGCGCGTTCCAAAAAGGCGAAAAACACCTGATCATAGTAGATATCTCCGAACTTGCCTACATAAATGCCGACCTTTTCTCTATCAGCAATTTGAAGCTCACCGCGTAGCTTGTCGCGAGCAATCATATCGAAGCGAAACAGATCAAAGTCTGCACAGCATGGGATGTTGTAAACTTTAGCTACACCTATCTTCTTTTCGTTTATTAAATAGGTTTGGTATGCAGTTGAGACGGTAACGAGTCGCCAGGCATTTTTCATTTGTACCTTCTCTAACCAATTTTGTAATCGATGTTTTATGCCGCCATTTTTCCAGGCACCACTTTCTGTCATGTACCGCGCATGTGGTTCAAAAGATTCCACACCAAAAGGCTTGCGAAATAGTTTGGCTGCAATGGCGGCAACCCCGCCAGCTATGCTCGCTCGTGCCCAAATCAAATCGATCTCTTTTCTCTTCACGAATAATGCGCGGAGAGTAGCAAAGAACATTTTCATCAATAATCGCCAGCCTGACGATAGTTGTTTTTCGTTTGCAAAATAAACGGGCACCCAGCTTAATTCTTTTGTATATTCAAGCTGCGCAGTGCCATTTCGAGATTCTGGTGTAAGCAATATGATCGATTTCGCTATATCGTTTTTTAACAGGTATTGGATTACCGGCAATACGGTAGCTTTTGACAAGCCGCTGTTGACAGACCAAAAGGAAATATAAAGGAGATTCATGCAGCACAAAGTTAGACGGATTCGAGCTTTACTTAATTTACATTGTTGAAATTGCCTTTACCATTTCTATACCTTTCATTTGTAGCTAAAACTCCGATTAATGAAATACCACAGAATAGACAACACCCTCTTTATTCACAATCGCAAACGCTTTACGGCAGATATGAGGTCAAAATCGTTGGCGGTGTTTAACTCAAATGACATTTTCAACACGAGTGCCGATAGCACTAAGCCATTTAAACAACACAGCGATATTCTGTGGTTGAGTGGTGTGGATCAGGAAGAAAGTATTTTAGTGTTGTTTCCCGATTGCCACGATCCCAAGCATCGTGAAATTCTCTTTTTGAAAGAAACGAACGAGCACATCGCCATTTGGGAAGGCGAAAAATTGACGAAGGAAGCAGCATTGGAAACTTCGGGCATCAAAACAGTGTATTGGCTTGACCAGTTTGAGTCTGTCTTCAAGCAATTGATGAGCGAAGCCGAAAACGTGTATATCAATACCAATGAGCATTGGCGTGCAAGTTCTACTATGCAAACCCGCGATGACCGGTGGATTGAATGGTGTAAAGACTCCTTTCCCGGACATTCCTACTTGAGAAGCAACCCAATTTTGCACAAGCATCGGGCGGTAAAGCACAAGATTGAAATCGAGCTAATGCAGCAAGCATGTAACATCACCGAGAAAGGACTTCGAAGGATTTTGCCGTTCATTAAGCCCGGGGTGATGGAATATGAGATCGAAGCTGAACTTTGGCATGAATTCATTCGAAACCGATCCAATGGTTTTGCATATACACCAATCATAGGCTCAGGAAGAAATGCTTGCGTTTTGCATTATATCGAAAACAATCAAGAATGTAAAAACGGTGATGTAATGCTCATGGACTTTGGTGCGGAATATGCTAATTATAGTTCTGATCTCACGCGGTCGGTTCCTGTTAACGGAAGGTTTACTAAACGACAAAAAGAAGTGTACAATGCGGTGCTACGCGTTAAAAATAAAGCCATTGAAGTCCTTCGTCCAGGTATAACGTTGAAAGACTTTCATGTGCAGGTAGGGCATCTGATGGAAAAGGAGTTGGTTGATTTGGGCTTACTCACAGT
>JBBDRU010000235.1:0-4426 GCA_040905305.1 Salibacteraceae bacterium
CTCCATTTTGAAGCCGCTTAAATCAAAACGAAGAACTTCCTCCTTGAAGGAGGACAGCATGTGAGGGCGGTCTTCACTTTTATCGCTTTGTACTTCTTCATAGCTGGTGCCATCGTAAAGCTGAAAAACGAGGTAATTCCCACCTTGTTGCATTTCCATGCGTCCGCTGTCTGCACGAATTACATGCACATTACCGTTGTTTTTAGTGTGATCATAAATCAACACATCGTTCAACCTAACCCCATCTTTTTCTTTTGAGCCAACGCGAATAACATAGCCTTCAATACCATCATAATAGACTCCTTCTGTAATGTCAAATGCCGGTTTTTTGTGCCGGATATCGTATAGAAGCGTGGCAAACTCAAGGTTAGATTTCGGCCAAATATGATTGGTAAAAAGAAAGGCGCCTACACTTGTAAAAACAGTGACGATCAACAGAGGATACATAATACTCATCAAGCTCATTCCACTTGATTTCATCGCTACTAGTTCATAATGCTCGCCAAAACTTCCGAAGGTCATAATGCTCGCCAGAAGAATTGCCAACGGTAAAGCCATTGGCACCAAGTTAGCGGATGCGTAGAATAACAATTCCGCTACCAGATACCACTCTAATCCTTTACCAACAAGTTCATCGATGTATTTCCAGAGAAATTGCATCACAAAGATGAAGAGGGTAATGAAGAATGTAAGTACAAATGGTCCTAAATAGGACTTTACGATGAGCTTATGTAGCTTTTTCAAGGTGATTCAACATTGATCCACCAAAGGTAACGATAGGTTGATTGAATTATTAGCTTCCTAAAATATGGCGTAATTCGCCAACTTGCGATTCCCACAACCGAGTTTGTGCCTCTATCTCATCTTCCTCTGCGAAGTCTGTGATCATCAAAGCAACATCACCTGTTAAAGGATCTGTTTTTATAGCGAATTCAAAGTAATATTCAGTGCCTTCATTTTCATCTAGTTGAAATCGAATAAACTGTTCAGCTTTTTTTGCAAGCACCTTTCCTTCTTCTTCTTGTCCGTCCCAAACGAATTTTGCATAGTCCTTCTTAATGGTGACATCATCTGCAAACCATTCAGAAAGACCACTTGATGTGCTCAAGCATTGATAAAGTATTTTAATAGAACTTTTAATGGTGAACTCAAGTTCGATTTTTTTCTTTTCCATATTTTCCTCTTTACCTCTCTTATTTTGGGAGGGGGCGCAATATAAACTTTTGAATGAAATATTACCGTTTCTTTTGATAAGTCATCACATTATTTGGTAAATTATGGTGTTGGAGATTCGCTCATATTCGGAATGTAGCCACACTTTTGATTTGATACTCAAATGTTTTCATGTTTTGTGGAAGTTTCGTTGGTTTGATTTGCTGTTGATTGGTTTTAGTGAGGGTTCAACCAATATTGTTTACGGACTCATTATTAAATGATTAGCCAGTCAGGCAGTTTGAGTATTTGTTTCGAACGTCTTTTAACCATTTTAATTGAATACATATCACAGTAAAATTATATTTGCAGCCCGTTTGGCGAGGTAGCTCAGATGGTTCCGAAAAATGGCAAGGCATTGCTAAGTTTTTCGAGGATCCACGACTGGAAGGGAAATGAGAGATTTCGATGCGGTCGGGATTAGAGCGCAGGGATTAGATTAGTAGAAGTTCTCTAATTTATAAATACATGGCGAGGTAGCTCAGACGGTTAGAGCGCAGGATTCATAACCCTGAGGTCGGGGGTTCGATTCCCCCCTTCGCTACTAAAAAAAGGTTTACTCTTTGAGTGAGCCTTTTTTGTTGTAGAGCTTCTGGTTAAACGAGCAAGTATTTAATATTGGGCTTACCTGAATACTGACCAACAAAAAAAGCCTTCTCAAACATGAAAAGGCTTTTCAAAAAAAAATAGCAATCAATAGGTGGCTTGCTACAAGTGAATTACTTCATCATAAGCTGCAGCTGCAGCTTCCATAATGGCTTCACTCATAGTTGGGTGGGGGTGAACAGTCTTTATTAATTCGTGACCCGTAGTCTCAAGCTTTCTTACGGCTACTAACTCAGCCACCAATTCGGTAACGTTATATCCAATCATGTGACCGCCTAGAAGCTCCCCATATTTCGCATCAAATATTAGTTTAACAAATCCATCTGAGTGACCTGCAGCTTTTGCCTTGCCAGAGGCGCTGAATGGAAATTTACCAACTTTGATATCATGACCCGCTTCTTTTGCAGCCTTTTCAGTCATTCCAACACTAGCCACTTCAGGAAAACAATAGGTGCAACCAGGAATATTGTTATAATCAAGCGGTTCAGGTGATTGACCTGCGATTTTCTCAACACAAATAATCCCTTCAGCGGATGCCACGTGAGCTAATGCCTGTCCAGGAACACAATCTCCAATGGCAAAAACTCCTGGAATATTGGTTTCGTAATAATCGTTGACCAATATTTTCCCTTTGTCTGTTGCTATCCCAACATCTTCGAGGCCAATGTTTTCGATGTTTGCAACTACTCCAACGGCTGAAAGAACAATATCACATTCAATATTCTCTTCCTTGCCTTTTTTGTCTTTATAAGTAACAGTGCAACCCTTTGTAGTCGTCTTAACTTCAGTAACTTCTGTTCCTGTTAATACATTCATTCCTGACTTTTTGAAACTGCGTGCTAACTGCTTGCTCACTTCTTCATCTTCCACAGGCACAATGTTGTCCATGTATTCTATCAATGTGACTTCGGTGCCGATTGATTGGTAGAAATAGGCGAATTCAGAACCGATGGCACCAGAACCCATTACCACCATTTTCTTAGGTTGTTTAGACAAAGTCATTGCTTCACGGTAGCCGATAATTTTCTTGCCGTCTTGCTTGATATGAGGTAACTCTTTTGAGCGCGCTCCCGTGGCTACAATGATGTTTTTTGCTTTCAGCTCCTTTTTCTTGCCTTTATCGTCAGTCACTTCGAGCGTATTGGCGCTTTTTACTTTACCGGTTCCCATGATCACCTCGATCTTGTTTTTCTTCATTAGGAACTCAACACCCTTACTCATACCACTGGCCACATCTCTGCTCCGACTTATCATTTTATCAAAATCTACTTTTCCTTCTTTAAGGCTAATGCCATAGTCGGATGCGTGATTGAGGTAATTGAATACCTGAGCACTTTTGAGAAGGGCTTTGGTTGGAATACAGCCCCAATTAAGGCAGATACCACCAAGTGATTCTCGTTCAACAATTGCAGTTTTTAATCCGAGTTGAGATGCGCGAATGGCTGCAACGTACCCTCCGGGGCCGCTTCCTAATACTATTAAATCAAAATCCATTGATTAGTTATTTTTCTGGTTATCTAGAATTCTTGACCGCGAATTTAATGCAATACAAACTATTGTTGACTAATGCGATAAAAGTTGTACTCAGATATTGGTTAAATCACGCTCATCCCGCGAAAATACCGATCATACATTTGCTTTGTGCCTGATTCTAAAATCAATCTTATTATTGAAGTAGAAAACCTAAAACTTATTTAACCATGATGACACTTGAAATAAAACGACAGGAACAATACTCGAGAGGTGAATTGATTCTTCGTACACTATTCGGCCTTTTCTACATTGTTTTGCCACATGCTTTTTTGTTATTCTTTGTAGCGATAGCCGCAGCGTTTTTAAACTTTCTTGCCTTTTGGGCCATACTTTTTACCGGAAAATATCCCCGCAGTTGGTTTGACTTTCAGGTTAAATATATTCGATGGAGCTTGCGGGTAAGTGCACGCATTTATAACATGGCCGATGGGTATCCCCGTTTTGGGCTAAATGCTACTGATGATCATGTTCATTTCGATGTGGAGTATCCTGAATATGTTTCGCGAGGCTCCATGTTGTTGCGTGCTATTTTTGGTTGGTTGTATGTAGGAATTCCACATGGGTTTATTTTGGGATTGCTTGCTATGGCGGTTGCCGTAGTGAACTTTATAGCTTGGTGGGCAGTTTTGTTTACGGGAAAATACCCGCAATCTATGTTTGATTTCCAGATGATATTTATAAGATGGAATCAGCGCGTTTCACTTTACCTCGGTTGGATGACACAAGAGTATCCTCCTTTTTCAGGTGATCCGGATGTTGCACCGCAAAAAGTAGAGAACCAACAAACGAATTCATAAATACATTAGTTAAAATTGAACCCAATCAATAGAAAGAATGAAAACTAGTAATCAAATTCGAAGGTAAATGAGCGATAAGGAACCCTATTATCCCTTACCACAACCTGATGAGATTCCAGATCACGAGAGGGAAGATGCTATGGGAGCTTATCTCATGATGTTTGCTGCGGTGGCAAGTGCATTGCCGCTGCCGGTAATTAATTTGATTGCTGCTATCATTTACTATTATGTGAATAGAAGAAAAAGTCGCTTTGTACATTTTCATTCCCTTCAAAGCT
>JBBDRU010000236.1:0-4376 GCA_040905305.1 Salibacteraceae bacterium
ATATCCAACCTACCATCAGGAATAGGTCGGTCGGCAGTGCGCTTCATCAGCTTGTCAAAATCTCGCTCTATGATTTGATTGAAGGCATTAGAGGATCCAGTGACCATAAACCCGCCAGTAACTAAAATAATAATCTCAAGCCAATTCACGTGTGGCAAATCCACTGCAAAAAAGTAACCCGTGAGCGCACTGAAAACAACCAAACTTGCTAAACGCATTTTAGTAAGCTGCGCATAATCAGCAACTTTTGCTTTCAACGTTACAGCTATGGATAGGGAACGAACTTTCATTTCAAGGGTGCAAATGTATACAGTGCAACACAAAGGCGACCATAATTTTATGAAAAGCTTCATAGGTTAAAGCAGCTTGTTTCTATGGCTAAAATTCAATCTCAACTTTAAACCCACTTATATTTGGGCGCACATCCAAACCCAATAATGCACTCTTCAAAAGCTATATTCATTGTCTTTACCAGTTTGATTTCAATTCTTGTTCTGACTTTGATCTGGGCTATGAATAAGGGACTGGATCTGACGGACGAATCCTATTATTTAATGGGATATCGATATCCGGAATTGTCAATGAATGGTGGTTTGAAGTTTCAACTATTCTACTCCACCTTATTTTCTTTTGTAGAACACAATGCAATCAGCACTCGCTTGATAAGGCTCATACTCACGTTGTTTTCTTCTTTTGTGTTCAGTCAAGGTCTCTTGCAATTTTTAAAATCGAGAAACGTGCCCAAATCCTCGTTTTTTAGCGCCTTTTCCGTCCATTTCTTTATAGGGATTGGAAGTTTATTAACCTACAGTTTTGCTCCTCAATCTATATCTTACAATTCCCTGAGTCTAATTTTTGGGCTCTTTGCATTGGGTTTTTTCCTTATGCATTTAACCTCAAACAGAACCCAAAAAAGAATTTTGTACTCCAGCCTTGTCGGTGCTGCAGGCTTTTGTTTAGCGTTGGTCAAGTTTACCATTCCAGCGCTCTTATTCACGCTGTTAGGTATAGTGGCATTGACTCTGGCAAAGAGGTCTAAAAAAAATAGAACAACTGCTCTTTTTTCTCAATTCTTTCTGCCCATATTCATAAGTTTCGCATTTTTTTCGTTGCTCTTCTTTAAAAATATAGAAGGTGTAATTGGATGGATAAACGAAATATTCGTCACGATAAAAACACCATCAAAGAGCCATTCCATCGACACTATTTTATCGGGTTACCAGTCCGATATAAAAGACATCTTCATCGCGATCGGTGTAAACTACATTTGGCTTTTTGCATTAGCATTCTTGGCTCCCCTGATTCATCAAAAAGTTGAGAAAAAAGGATTCAACCAAACCCCATTATTGCTTTTCATGGTGGTTTTAGGTGTTATAATATTTGACCGCCTTTACATGGGCGGCACCATTCACAAGTCAACATTTATGCATCCTTATTTCCTTTTGATGACCACATTTTTGTGCTATGCAGGAGGAAGTGCATTGATAAAAAACGGTGAAATAATTAAGGACGAATCCATTACCATCATTGCCCTCTTGCTTTTCATTATGCCATTTCTCCTTTCATTCGGAACCAACAACGATCTGTTCGTTCATATTATCATTTTCCTTTCGTTTTGGTTCGCTGGTTTAATGGCATTGGCGCATGTTATTTCACCAAAACATTCAGTTTCCAAATTAATCAACTTGACCGTAATATCCTTTGCTGTAGTTGCCTGTGCGCAAACAGTGATGGCAGTCGTTTTTTTTCCTTACCGACTTTCGGGAACTTTATTGCACCAAACTCACTCCTTATCTGAAATTTCTGATCATGAAACAGTGAAAGTTGATGAGGCAACGTTCAACACGCTCAAATCAATAAAGGGTGTGTTGACCGAAAAAACCCAATTTGATGTCGATAAAACACTATTTGTATTCAGGCATCAAACCGGTATTGCATATGCGTTAAACGCAACTACTCCAACTGTGTTTTGGTATGCAGAAACAGATATTCCAAAAATATGCAGCCAAATAAACAAAGCGCAAGATGAACGATTAAGAGAAATGATTTTCATCATTCCAAAATCCATTGATCTATTTAACGAAGTGAAAAATTGCTCTCCTCACCTTGATCAGCCATATGAACGTGTTGCAACGCTTTTTTATCCCTTAAATGGAAAAAACGATTCAATTGATATCATTGTGCCCGTTCATCAACTAAAATCACCCGGTATTTGATGTCAAAACCTGACTTTTGCAAGAAGCTCAACTTCATCGTCCATAGCCCCGATCATCCTGCTAAACCTTAACTTCGGCCACTGATGGCAGGTATCTACATACATATTCCATTCTGCAAACAGGCGTGCAGTTATTGCGATTTTCATTTTTCAACCAATCAAGCGCTGAGACAAGCGTTGGTTGACGCCCTCTGCAAGGAGATAACCCTGCGAAAATCGGAGTTAAATACTCGAGTAGAAACGATCTATTTTGGCGGGGGTTCGCCATCTATCTTGAACAACAGAGAGCTCTCCCAAATTTTCGAGGCATTACAAAATGCATTTGACCTTTCACATGCAAAGGAGATCACGCTTGAATCTAACCCTGATGACCACAGTCAGGAAAAGCTGGAACTCTGGAAATCACTTGGCATTAATCGCCTGAGTATCGGCATTCAATCCTTCATAAACCGTGATTTAAAACTGATGAACCGGGCACACAATGCCAAAGAAGCTGTCTCATGCATAGAAAAGGCTAAGTCAGCCGGATTTCATTCCATGAGTATCGATTTGATCTACGGAATTCCCGGACAATCATTAGAAGAATGGCAACAAAACATAGATCAGGCCATCGCTTTATCTCCAGAGCACATCAGTGCCTATTGCCTGACGATCGAAGCAAAAACCGCACTTGATCACCAGATAAAACAAAACATAATTGCTGAAAAATCAGATGAGCAAATCGAGGCCGAATACCTGTTTCTACACCATAAATTGACTAAAGCAGGTTTTAATCATTATGAAATTTCTAATTTCTGCAAACCAGGAAAAGAAGCCATGCATAACAGTAACTATTGGAATGGCAAACCATACCTCGGAATTGGTCCAGCTGCGCATTCGTTTGATGGGAATGTGAAAAGATCATGGAACATCGCCAATAATCCAAAATACATTAAAGCACTTAAATCTGGTGCTCTATATTCCGAATCTGAGACCCTAAGTTCAACTGACCGGTTTAATGAAGAAATGATGACTGGACTGAGACACCATCTAGGGTTTGATTATTCAAAGTATAATTCAGTGCTACAAAAAGGTCTACTTAATAATTTGGATCAAATGCCAGGAGAGTGGAGAAGAATGCTCTCCCATGAAAAAGAACTTTTAAAACTAGACCCTGAGCATTGGCTACTAACTGATCTATTTTTGAAACATATGTTTCTTGAATTTCCGCAGCAATAAAACGACACAACTTAACACCCATGGATTTTAACAACGCTATTGATATCTCTATCCCATTTCGCACCTCACCACAAGCTACCTCGGCCTGGTATGTTGGCCCAACAAAAATAGATCCTGTGAAAATGGGCGACTGGATAGGATCAGTGAAGGCAGGCGCTTCTGTAAACTTTCAAAACGTAACGCTCAATCCGCATGGAAATGGCACTCATACAGAATGTGTTGGACATATTGCCCCTGAATGTTTCAGTGTAAATCAGCATTTGAAAAAGTGGATGTTTAAGGCATTGCTGATTACCGTTGAACCCGAAAAACACGCTCAAGATCAGGTTATATCTTTGGTTCAGATTAAAGAAAAGCTTGGTCAACAAAAACCCGAGGCACTGATCATTCGAACGCTGCCAAATGGAGATGATAAACTGCATAAGAACTACTCCAATTCAAACCCGACTTACCTCGAAGCAAGCGCAGCTCAATGGCTTTCAGAAATTGGTGTGGAGCATTTGCTGATCGACCTGCCTTCCGTAGATCGAGAAGAAGACAAAGGTGCTCTGGCTGCGCACAAGGCGTTTTGGAATTACCCTGAACAACCGCGTATGCAAGCAACCATCACCGAGTTGATCTATGTGCCTGATAACGTGAAAGACGGAAATTACCTGCTCAATCTACAAGTTGCCCCCATTGAAAATGATGCTTCACCCAGTAGGCCGGTGTTGTATAGTCTTTAATAGTCTTGATTAATAAAAGTTGCTTTACTAATAAAGGCCCTTACATTCGGTACCCGCGCGTTCAATTACTTCAGAGCTAGTGTGAGTGTCAAAGCGAGAGCGAAGAAAACAAAACAAAACCGTCCTGTCACCTAATAGCTATCGGGTTCGGGTGATCGCAGATTGAAGATGTTTCATTTGCAACCCGGTGCCCCCTTCGACCATTCCGCTTGGTGCGG
>JBBDRU010000237.1:0-25710 GCA_040905305.1 Salibacteraceae bacterium
ATCCCTACAACGCGCGTAAAAAAGAAATCAGAGGGCAGGTGAATGTGATTTGGTAAAAAAAGGAAACAAAAAAGCCCAGCTCTGTTGAGCCGGGCTATAAGAAGCAAAATTTTCTGAGAATTATTTCGTCATTGTTGTTACGATCTCTGTTCCGTCTTCATTTGAAGAAAACACAAACTTGCTGTCGGTAAGCTCCTCAATATCTCCAACGGTGGTTTCTGTTTCTCCCATGAAAGACATATTCATAGTGATGGTTTCACCTTTATCTGAAACACTATAAGTAAACGCTGTGGTTTGAGAGCCCTTCAATGGATCATTGTAAGTCAATGAACCTGTACAGTCCTCTTTCTTCACTTTACATTCATTAAAAGTGTAGGTTGTTCCTTCAAATTCTTCTTTTGGAACAGAAACCCCATCATAAGTTTGATCTGTAACCGTCCAAGTGCCCGCCAAATCTTTAACTGCACGTTGATTTTTGTTACAAGAAGTCATTACTAATAGGCCTAAAAACAAGGCAAACGTTGAAAACAATATTTTTTTCATAGCTGGTTTATTTTTTAATGGGCACAAAAGTAGTGGAATAACTGCATGGTCAGTTAACCCTAAGTGAAATAAAATTGCTGTCGCTTAAAATAGGGTTAAAGTTTAGGACTTCCTGTTGGGGTAATGCCGTGTTTTTGAAATAGCCCTTTCCAAATACGTCTTTCAGAGCTGAATAAACAAATTCCGTGCAATACATCTCCTTTTGATCATTGAGATCATAGCGGTGATCAAAAGGAACGCGCTGATCGAGGTAATACTTTGCGCGGGCGATTAGGCTGTCACGCAGTTGCTTCGAAGCCTTATGCCGTAGCACAAACAAACTGCCTTTTTTGGTGTCTTTCAAAAACTCATAAAACGACATGGTTTGGACTCCATCCACCCCAGATACTTGACGTGCAACCGAATGAATAACGTACAAACTGTCATCTTCTTTGGCGATAAGCGCTACATGTGATATGGGAATAGGCTCGTCCAATGCCTTGATGATAAATTGACTGATCATGCCATGCCCGGCTTTTAAAACAATGTCGCCATTTTCAAGTGTGCTAAAATCATAATCGTCCATGTTTTCCCCACGAGAAACAGCCGGTTTATTGTCTGGCGATTGGCATGAAGAAAGCGCCAGAGCGATCATGATTAAAAAGAAAACAGGCTGTCGTATCATATAGAACACCATGAAATTTGATGCAAAGAGAAAGTAATTCTCACACACATTCCATCAGCAATTAATGGAAGTTTGTTTTTTCTACTCGCGCCAAAGTGTAACCCCCTGGTTAAATTCTTTGGTTATCAACTCGTTTTCAACAAGGCAATGATTACATTTGCGCCCCAAAAAATTATTACCATTCATGTCTAGAGAAGTGAAAATTTGCGCTGGCACAGCATCTATTGAACTGGGAGAACGAATAGCTAAAAGCTACGGACTCAGTATGGCTAACGTAAATATACTTCGTTTTAGTGATGGTGAATTTCAACCATCGTTTGAAGAGACGGTAAGGGGTGCAGATGTTTTCATCATTCAAAGTACCACACCACCGGGTGATAATTTATTGGAGTTGTTACAAATGGTTGATGCTGCAAAGCGGGCCTCTGCCACAAACATCATTGCCGTAATGCCCTATTATGGCTATGCGCGACAAGACCGTAAAGACAAACCACGCGTTTCAATCGGATCGAAATTGGTGGCAAACCTTTTGAGTGCAGCAGGCGTAACCCGAGTGATGACCATGGATTTGCACGCTGATCAAATTCAGGGATTTTTTGAAGTGCCGGTTGATCACCTTTTTGCTTCGAGTATTTTTCTGCCATACATCCAAAACCTGAACTTGCCTAATTTAGTAATGGCCGCGCCTGATACAGGTGGCACAAAACGTGCAAACGCTTATGCCAAGTTTTTAAACTGTGATTTAGCGATTTGCTATAAACAACGAAAAGTGGCCAATCAAATCGAATCGATGACGGTGATTGGTGATGTTGAAGGAAAAGATGTTGTATTGGTCGATGACTTAATCGATACTGCCGGAACCCTTACTAAATCAGCAGAGATGATGCTTGAAAACGGTGCGAAAACAGTGCGGGCGTTAATTACACACCCTGTTTTAAGCGGTCCCGCTTATGATCGCATCAACGCATCCAAGTTAACAGAGCTTGTAGTTACTGACACCATTCCATTGAAGGGAGAATCAGATAAAATTAAAGTACTCAGTGTTGCTGACTTATTTGCCTCAACCATGAAGAGCGTAGTCAGTTACGAGTCAATCAGTTCACAATTTCTTATTTAATAATTCATATATATAAACAATGAAAACGATTGAAATCAACGGGCATTTGCGAGAGGCTGTAGGCAGTCAAGATGCCAAGCAGCTGCGCAAAGAAGGCCACGTTCCGTGTGTTGTTTATGGTGGTAGTGAGAACCTCCATTTTCATGCAGACGAACGCGAATTAAACAAGATCATCTTTACACCTGACGTGTATTTGGTCAATTTAAAACTAGATGACAAAAAAGTGCAAGCCGTTACGCGTGACGCACAATTTCATCCGGTCAAAGACAACTTATTGCACATGGACTTTGTGGAAGTTGTTCCGGGTCAGCCTATTTCGTTAAAACTTCCTGTTAGCCTTGAAGGCAATGCTATCGGAGTGAAAAACGGTGGTGTTTTGAGAAGAAACGCCAAAATGCTTTACGTTAAAGGAAGCGTGGATGACCTGCCCGATACCATTAACATTGATATTTCTCAATTGCGCATCGGACAAACAATTAAAGTAGGTGAACTAACTATTCCTGGTGTAACAATGCTAGAAGCTGACAACCGCGTTGTGGTTGCAATCAAAACCTCTCGTAAAGCTATCTCTGACGAGGAAGCCGAAGCAGCCCTTGAAAGTGCTGCAGGTGAAGAAGGTGCAGCAGAAGGCGAAGAAGGTGCGGCAGAAGGCGCTGAAAAAGGCGAAGAAACTCCAGCAGAAGGATAACCCCTCTTTCCCTTATGAAGTATTTAATTGTTGGCTTAGGAAACCCCGGCACAGAATACACGGAAACCAGGCACAACATAGGATTCAAAACATTGGACGCTCTTTCCAGAGCGTCCAATGTTGTTTTTAACCCTGCCCGGTATTCAGATAAAGCCGAAGTAAAACACAAAGGCCGCACACTCATTTTAATAAAGCCGATGACCTACATGAACCTCAGCGGAAAAGCGGTGAATTATTGGTTGCAACATGAAAAAATTCCAGTGGACAAGTTGATCGTCATCACCGATGACATCTCTCTTCCATTTGGCAAAATAAGAATCAGGGCAAAAGGCAGTCATGGTGGGCACAACGGGTTGCGTAATATCGAAGAAATCATTGGAACGCAGCAGTATGCTCGGCTGCGCTTTGGTGTTGGTAAAGATTTTCATCCGGGGCAGCAAGTCAGTTATGTTTTAGCTCCATGGTCTGAAAGTGAAGCCGATGAATTAACCCCTCGCATCGATATCGCAAAAGATGCATTGCTCTCATTTACTACATCTGGGTTAGCCAGAACCATGAGTGATTTTAACAATCGGTAAAAAAGCCTATTTTCGGATCTGATCATGCAGTTATATGAACAAATCAAAGCGGTTTTACATGTCGGTTTTTGGGATACCGGCAAGTGTTGGTATTGTGCAAATTTCATTTGGCTCAGGATTTGATTTTTCGCAACTTTCACTCAGCGAAGCATTGATTGTTGCTGCTACATTTTTCTGTTTAGGGGTTGCTCTAACCCTACTTGTTCAGACACTTCGAGACGGAACATACGAATAGATCTAAGGCAGCGATGATTTTGGTTTTGCAGCCAATACTAAATACCCTGCAAACCCCGCTATGAGCGAAGCAGCCAATATTCCAACTTTTGCTTGCAAGATCAATTCCTTGTCGTTAAATGCGAGTTCTGAAATAAACAATGACATCGTAAAGCCAACACCGGCCAGCAATCCTGCACCGATAATATGCCTCATATTTAGCCCGGCAGGAAGGTCGGCAAGGTTGAATTTGTTTAACAGATACACCGTGCCAACTACGCCCACAAACTTGCCGAGCAACAAGCCCAGAGCCACCCCCAAAACAACGGTGTTGGTTACCAAGTCAGAAAGGTCAGCAGAAATAGTAATCCCTGCATTTGCCAACGCAAAAACAGGCATAACAATAAATGCCACAAAGGGATGCAACCCATGTTCGAGGCGCTGAAGTGGTGTTATGGCACGCTTGGATGCGCGTCTGAATTTTTCTAAAATATGCAGCTGTTCTTCGGTAACTGTGGGCTGGTTATTTGGCCTCGCGTGCTTAAAATCATCCAGTAATTTATACGCCCGGTCAATGAATCCTTTTTCCTTCATTTTCACCGAAACAGGAATGGTAAAAGCAGCAAGTACTGCCGCGATGGTAGCGTGCACACCAGACATGAGAAAAGCCAACCACAAGCCGGCAATACCAACCACCCCGTAAAACAAGGTGTTTCTAACCCCGATGAGATTGGCCGTGATCAACACCGCCATAAAACCGGCTCCGGTGGCCAAACTCACCATGGAGATGTCTGAAGTGTAGAAAAACGCGATAACCAACACTGCCCCCACATCATCGGTGATGGCTAAGGCGGTTAAAAAAACTTTTAAGGCTACCGGGACTTTATTGCCGAGCATGTACAAAATTCCCAGGGCAAAGGCGATATCCGTGGCCATCGGTATTCCCCAGCCGTCCTGAAGGGGCTGATCAGGATTGAAAAAGTAATAAACAAGGGCTGGAGCCAACATGCCTCCAATTCCGGCAGCAAGCGGTAAAATTGCGTTTTTTGGATCTGAAAGCTCCCCGGCAACAATTTCACGCTTCAACTCTAAGCCAACCACAAAAAAGAACACGGCCATCAAACCATCATTGATCCAATGATGCAAAGATTTTCTCACACCAAAATCATCAAAACCAAAATAAAATTCGTGTTCCCAAAGGTGGTGATAAGCCTCAGCCCATGGCGAATTTGATACAATCATTGCCACGGCAGCCGAAGTGAATAGCACAATACCACTGGTAGTAGAGTTATTGATGAATCTGCCAACAGGCTTTAAAACCCATGTATCAACTGGTTCAATTTTCATTGCTAAATTTTCATTCCGTTTTTGAGCCGCCAAGATAGGGCTTCTCATTCTCAGGCACTACCTATCTTAATGAAAACTAACAATAAGTTACATGACTTGAGCCTTTATTAAAGTTAGGATCACCAACATCAAATGCCTTGAAAGCCTCGATGTTTTAACCAGTCTTTTTCAGGGGAGATTTGCAGTAGAAATGCATGGTTGAACCAGCTCACTTCTGACTTACGCTTGGTGTCATTCGGATTTGTAAAGTCAACCCATGCTGATTGGCTGGGATTATCACTATATACCTGATCTGCCTTTTGGCGCACGGCCGATACACGGTCTTTCAACTGTTTCGAACGGCAAACGATCGAGCCCTGAGAATAGGCCATAATTTGCCATTGGAGCATATAGTTTTCGCAAAAAACCACAGAAACATCACGCGAGCTTAACTCTGTGACCAGCTCGGCTATATCGCTTTTGGTGAAATCTTCATACGTGAATCGTCCACTAAATGCGCCTGCGTGAATCGATAAGACCAGCAACATACAACCGGCTATGAAGGTAATGCGCCTGATAAACATGCCAGGGTTGCTTCCTCTTAACATTAAGCCTGAAGCGATGAGCATGTAACCAAATAAGGGCAGGTGCCGGACTCGATAAAAACAGCGGCCACAGCAACAACGAAGAAATCGAAAGCAGGCTTGCCCCCATCACCATATCGGTGGGTTTGCGAGAAAGCTTAATAACCATAGAAATCACAAACATGGCCAGACCAATAATGCAAACGATGGCGAAGAGGTTCACCGACCACAATGCTGTAAAAGCCTTCCCGTGAAGATAAATGCCGTTGAATGAACGGACGAGAAAGGACCAATAAACGGACGAGTTAAAGCTAAGCTGGTCAATCGACCAATTAAAAAAGCTCGGTTGATGGTAAACTTCGTTCTGGTAAGAGGCAAGCAAAGGAAAAATACCGGCAACAAACCCTGAGGACACAGCCGTTAAGGATCGAAAGGGCTTCTGTTGGTGGATCAACCCGGCCAAAGCAAAAAACGCTGCTCCCGGCAACCACAGGGCATGTGAAATGAACGTCAACCCACACAGCAGGCCGCAACTTATCCAAGCAAGTAAACTGCGCTGCTTTTGAGCAGTGGAAAAATAGATGACGGCATGGGCTAACACAAAGGCGGCAATGTATCCACCCCGCGGCCGCATGCCCCACAAAAACCAGGTGGGCGCAATGGCCACCAACAAGGCAAGCATCCAAGCCCAGTGCTTTCCGGCTAAGGCTTCAATCGTTTTAAAAATGAAGAGCACACCCAATGCGAATAAAAGCAACATCGGAAGCTTCAGCGTATAGGCCGACAATCCGAAAACACTGGCGAAGAGCCCGGAAAGAAGTAACTCGGGAAGCACAAAACCATAGTTCTGCCCCCAAAAAAATGCACTGAGCTCACCGCGCTCAATAAACGCCTGCACCATCAACCCCACGATGGCTTCGTCACCGTCCAATACAAAGTTTTCGCTGAGAATATGAGGGAGGCGGACAAGCAATGCCACCAAGAGAAGCAGCAGGTATTGAATAATTCCGTGGCGCAAAAAGCGTTGCATGAGCCAAATGTAGATAAGACAGCAACACAATTCAGTGTATTTCCAAATCCAAGCGCGTTTACCATTGACTTCATTCAAATCATCAATGCTAATGGGCAATTGATTCACGAAAACTATCATATAACTAAATGGATTACCTACTGATAATCAGATAAAAGCATTTTTGTGTGTTCCTTGCCTTCTTGAGCTTTTTTTGTTTCAACAAAAGGTGAAATAATTCCTCTGTTATCAAAGAATATAATAGGAGCATCGCTCATAGGGGAACTGAGTTGGAAACCAGGCAAAATTCCAACTGAGTCTGGGCCTTGCAGAAGGAATCTATTTGATCAGAGCGTCTTTAGGTCAGAACACAATCATAAAGGGAATTTCATTTTTCTAACCTTGACTAACCTCTAGGATGAATGCAAAGCGCGCTCATTAAAGGCGCGTTAAAAGAATTGAATGAGAATATTCTTTGGCTTGCCCTCGCCTTGTCCGCTTCGAGGCGCTCCGTGCGGTCGCCCTCAGCATGACAAGGCTGCAGCTAGCGTCAGTGAATGGACGCTTTTGTGCTACTCTATTTTGAGTATTGATTCAAGTTTGCCCACTACGAGTTGCCTCCGGCCTTCCATGGTAAATGGGTTTAAATGGCATTCAATAATTTCATTTCTTGACGGATTGGACATGATTTCCAGGGTCATTTCTTTCAGATATTTCCGAACGCTAGTGTCGGCATTGACGATATCGTCAACCAGTTTTAGGTTGTTGTCGATGACGTAAACAATATCCTCAAAATCATGACTCGTTCTTGGGTCTCCGCCTCTGCTTTTAAAGGCTTCCCATTTAGAGGCTAAAAACATGCTGACTGGCAATATTTTAATTTCCGCACCTCCTATTTTTACTGGGTATGCTTTTTCGAAACCGGGCTTCAACCAACTATTGGTTGGTCCTAGTGAGGTTTCTTCAAAGGGAATAAAATCAATCAAAACGTCTTCATAGACATAGCGATACATCACCTTTTCATTTGATGCAGGATAGATTTTCTTTGAAGCAAGATTCTCACGCAATTCATCCATTTCCGCGTACGTGCTGACTTGAACCGAAATATCGATGTCCTTTGTTGGTCTAGGCTGCTCGGCACCTTCATCGGTCACGTATAGACTCACCACAGCTCCACCAACATAAATAACTGCTTCATTGAGTTCTTCTAGTGCATTGGCAACTTTTGCAACAACCTTTAAATTGATGATTTGGTTCTTAAGCATTAGTGATTCTGTCCTTTATCATTTCAAACGCCATGTTTTGTTCGCGAACCTTGCCAATTCTAATGGCATCTGTCAAAGCCATTAGTTCGTAATATTTACCATCTTTAAGACATGCTTCCGGAGTATTGACGTGCAGTGGCTCAATTGCTTGCCCTCTATCATTTCCTTTAGCATATGGCCAAACAAACTTTTCATCACTCAATATTTCACTGTTGAGAGGGGGTGCTGAATGGGCAGTTGCGAGACCTCTTACCAACGAACCCGGGTGCTGGGGATACACGTATTTTAATCCTGATTTCAAAAAATCTAACAGCGCTAATTTATTGAGTGTTTTTTTATCGCTGCCAATAAGGCCTGCAATGATTGAACGATTCAAGCTTTCGCTAATTTCACTTGCGCTAATGCCTAATTCATAAGCTAAATCTTTCATCAACCAGGGTTCCTTGCCCTTACTGGCTATTTTTAAAAGGATGGCTGGGTCGTGAGGACGCATGCCGCTATGCTTTTTCATAGTATGCCGATTATTGGATCAAATGTAAGGCTTATTCTCAATTCGCGAATCGCGAATTGAGATTCGAACTATGTTCATTTGTCTATTCGAGTGTTTTTCGGAGAGAATCGGAGAAAAATGTATCGAGAAGTGACGAGCAAGGACTATAGTCCTCTAGGTCTCGATACGATCGATTACTCTCGTTGCTTACACGAGTTTGATCCGCAGCGATCACTCGAACGGACAGACTTAGGTGCTCGAATAAAACTTACTTAACACGCGTAACAGGTCTTTTCGCTTAAAGGGCTTGAGTCAGTCATCGCGACTTCTACAACCGCTGCACCTCCATTGTTGGAAAGCCCTTTTCACCTGCATCATTGTAAAAATCAACAAAGTGGAGTTTGTAATAAAAGCCCTCGTTATCGCGCACGATGTAATTCTGATTTGAAAAAACGGTGTACTGAGCGGCATCCAGGTCGTAGTATTTCCAATCGTAACCGATCACATCTGCGCTGTCTGTCAAAACAGTTTCACGGGCCACAGTCTCATCGATTTCTTCAAACGACAAATGGTCGATTTGCACCGCGGTGGTTTGATGCGGATTGAGCAATACTCCTGAGACGGAATAAGGCGTAAACGGATTGTAAAACAGATGCGTGTAGGTTGTAAAGACGATGTCGTAATCTGTTTTTGGCGGATCAATGCTTACAGCTTGATTGGATGAAAACGAGAATGCTATGCGGTTCATTCTATCGTCTTTAGCGATGGTTGCGGATTGAAGATCACTTCCGTCAAGCTTTGCGTGTGTGATGGTCAATTTGTTATCTGAAGTCAAACTAAACTGCATTTGTCGGTAACCGCGCTTGCTGCCGTTGATGCAATAACCTAAATCAATCACCCACACAGCGCTCTGTTGCCACCAATGACCAAGCGCTAGACTATCTTTTATTCCTGAAGGATGATCCAGCCTAAACGAAAGCGATGCAACATCAATCTCATCTTCAAAGGCGCCACCTTCGGCCTTCGCGGCCATCATTACAACGGATGTGTTGAGGTAAATGAAATGCGCAGAATCGTTGCAATCAAAGGCGATGTCCCATGCAAAACGGTCGTTGGTTGAAACCACTTTTCCATCGCTCAAGTCATACCAAACTTGCGTTTCATAGTCGCTTCCCATGGCGATTTGCACCGATTCCACATCACCACGGTCAAAAGGTTCTACCGGGATTTCATCCTTTTCGCAGGAAAGACAAGACATTGCCACGAGCAGAATACAATAAATCTGTGGTCTCATTTTTTCCATCGCACATCAAGTTTTAAGGAGTACAACCTTCCCATTCCGATTGGGACACTTGGCGAAGCGGTGCTGTGCGCTCCGGTGCCTCCACCATTGGCATTTACTTGCTGCACATCCAGTAGGTTCTTCACTCCACATGAAGCCTGAATGCGCTTTTCATAGAACGCTTTAGAAAGGTTAAAATCCAACGTATTGTAAGCGCCAATGTATGAAGTGTACAAATCGCCATTCTCATCTACAGCAACGCGCGGAAGTCTTCCTTGATGCTTGTAAAACAGGGATGCCGTTATTCCAAGCTTGTGGAAATCATAAACAGCGCTTGAGGTGATTTCAGGATAATACACAAAGTTGGTTTTACCCAGATCATTGGCCAGTTGGTTTTTTAGTCCGATGTATGCAAAGCCCAGGTTTAACTTCAGGTGCTTGAGCAATAGCGAACCCGATGCGTTCATTCCACCGGTCTGCGATTGGCCTACGTTGATGTATGAATAAGATTGCGCTTCTTGATCAGTAATGCCCAGTGTGATCAGGTTTTGAATGTCGTTGTAAAAACCGCCCGCTTCCCATTGGATAATGGTTTGCTTGATCAGGTATTTGCGTTTTACGCTTGCCGTAAAATTGTTGGAATATTCGGCTTCGAGGCTTTGATTACCCACGATGTTGTGGTTGACATCCACAAAATTGAAATACATTTCTTTCAATCCCGGGGCACGAAAACCACGCGCATACGATCCGCGTACGATCCATTTTCCAAAGGCATAGCGCAGGTTGATGGAAGGTGTGAGCGGAGCATTGTAATTCGTGTTGTATGCCCAACGCAGCCCCGGACGCACGGTGAAGTTTTTCAAAAACGTGTATTCAGCCGTGGTGAATAGTGCGAAGTCTGAAAGGGTTTGTTCGCCATCTTCGATGCGTCTGCCTGAAGCCAGTTCATGGTTGATGTCATAGCCAACTTCCCATTGCAGTTTTGATGAATCTCTGGCGAAAACCACAGACCCACGGCTCATCAAGGCCGAAAACGATGATGTATCCTGATCTCCGGGAGTAACTGACAAACGTTGATCGAGCGTGGTGAGGTCGGTCAAGTAAGTATTTTTTGTGCGAAGAAAAGCGTTGTAGGCCGCTACCGCATTGAAAGAAATGCGTTTTGACAAAGCGCCCGTTGCGGAGAGCGAATGATCCATTCGGTCGGTGCGGTAATAGTCGTCAAAAGCTTGTTCGTAATAGGGAGCACGTGGCATTCCGCGATTGGTAATGGTTTCGGTAAACAGCTCGCTGCGGTAGTGCAGATTTATTTTCTTCAAATTCAGGCTCAACTGCGCCCTGCCGAAATACTGTTCTTTCGGATTCCAACTTTTCACCCTCGTAGAATCAGCAATTAACGGTTCACGGTTCGGCTCAATGCGATCGCTGCTATCCCATCCGTTAAAAAAGTTTCTTCCGCCACTCAACGAAACGCGCAACTTTCCAAATTGCTTTGCCGCAGTACTGCGCAGGTTGTATCGACCAATGCTTTCGTTGTATGAGCTCAGTTGCAAACTTGTTTTCTCACGCGATTTCTTTTTGGTGATCAAATTGATCGTGCCTGCCAACGCATCGGTGCCAAAATTTACACTCAACGGCCCTTCAATGATCTCAATGCGCTCTATATCGTTGAGGTTAATTTGATTCAAATCGATGTTTCCATCTTGCCTTCCGATCACCGGCACGCCATCGATCATGATCTTTACGTTTTGCCCCGACACGCCTTGAATGCTGATGCTGCTGCCCAAAATAGCGTCTTGCGAAATGCGGATGTTCATCTCGTTGGTTAACACATCTTCTAAATTCACTGCGGCCATTCGCTCTATTTTCTCCTGATCGATGATGCGGATTTTGTGCACTGCTTTGTCCGGATTATTGGGTGCGTATTGCGCAGTGATCACCACTTCATTCAAACTTTGATCTTGAAATTCGAGTAAAAACGTATGCTCTTCTCCTGCACGCAAGGTGTCATAAACGGATTTAAAACCGATGTATGAAACCTTTACCACAAAGCGCGGATTTTGCTTCGTGAATTCTTTGGGAATCTCCGCATTTCCGTTGGCAGCGGTAAGCACGGTTTGTTCATTTTCTGCACCCATTGAAGCATACGTGATGTGTGCAGACGGAAGCGGGCGTTGTTGATCAGCGTCAACAACGCGCACCACCGTTTGGCTCTGCGCAGTGATGGCAAAACCAATAACCACAAAGAAAAATCCTAAGAGACACTTGGTCATGGAGTCAATTTCAACCCTGTTGTTTAAAATAATCCCAAGAAGCCTTGTTGAGCAAGAAACTAAAGATCAACACCAGCGAAAGCAGTGGTATTTGCGACCAATCCAAAGCGGGTTTTGACACCTCATCCACTACATGCATGATGTGAGAAATGCTGTATAGCAAGCTGATCACAAACATGGCAAGGCGAAACGGTTTCTGCGTGAAATAAAGCAGCGCCACGATGAACACCATCGGAAAATGGTAGTATACCGTTTTCATAACGTGGGCCATGGCCGATATTTCTCCAGTGGCGCCTGGGCGCACCACGTCAATGCCGTAAAAAATCTTGCTGACGTGGTAGTTGAAATGCAGGATCATTCCGATTAGGCAGATGATCCACAACACGGTGACCTTGGTGTGATTTGAAACCTTCATGCGAAAACAATTATTCGTTCAATCCTGTTTCGGCTGCTGCTTTCACAAAGGCATCGATGGTAGCCGCTATCTCAGCACTTGCTTTTTTAGGCTCTGATTGGACCTTTGATTTCCATTCGTCACCCATCGCAAAAAGCGTTTGCCAAAGCATTTTATCATCTACTTTCTTGGCGAGCTGCAAATCTTCCTGTTGAGCAAAAACCTTGTCCCACTCTGCCCTCACCAAGGCCCAATAAACGCTGTTTTCTTTCCACCAATGGCGGGCGGCCTCGCACTTTGAATCATCGGTTTTTACGTAATTGTTTAAGCCTTTTTCAGCCACAATTACTTTGTCGCCCTCTGCCGATCGCACGATTTTGAGGTTGTCTTGCTCGTGCAACCAACCTTCGTTGGTGATTTCATGGCGATTGGTGCGCTCCATCACGTTGTAGTCTGATCGTTTTGAAAACTCCCTTCGCGGCAGCGGTGCATCGGTAGTGTTTTCCCAAAAGTGTTTGCCATCAACGTGCACCCACGTGGCCGAACCTTCATAACGCGGGCTGTCATCTACTTGATAGACTTTTTGTGTCCACTGACCTTTTACCGCTTCGGGTTTCGCTTGCGCATAATTCCACGTTCGGTCTTTATGGAAGTGATGAAAATCGCGGTTTTCATAGAGCCAATCTTGTCGCCAGTGTTTGATGATGACCGTGTCGCTTACGACCAACAAGTGTTGAATTACGATTTTATCATCGCTTTCTTCTTCCACAAAAATCCACTCGGCCGATGCCTTTGCGTGGTATTGATCGTGCAATTCGTAGTTGGTATCTGCCGCAAAGGTTTCGGCATAATCGAAGCTTACTTTATAGCAGCCGCACATGGACTTTATGGCTTCCTTGTCAGTTGCAGGCTGTGCTATCGCTGCAAAAGCAGCGAACATTGAAAATAAAGTGGTCGTTTTCTTCATGGTATGATGAATTATTGGAGGATTATTTTTTTAGAAATGGGAACCGTCAGCCTGCATGGTGAGGAAGTAAAGCCCCGCAGGTAAATCGCTTGTGTGGAGTGTATGCGTTTGCAAACCTTCAGAAGAAATCTGCTGTTGGCGAACCAACCTGCCGTGAGAATCGCAAAGTGTTAGCTGAGTCGTGCCTGAGTTTTGAAAAACCACGTTCATCACACCTCCCGCTACAGGATTCGGGTACACCTCAAACAAGGTGTTTTGATCATTCTGATCAGCAATTCCCTCAGGTTCTTCAGCCACGATTTTCTCTTTCGTGAAGAAATAGTTTCCATTCGCGCTGCCGCCAAATTCGGTGAAAACAAGTTTCCAAATGGCGCCTTGCATGGATTCAACAAAGTAAACCGTGCTGTCAGCAATGTCCCACTGAAAGGTGCTCATGTTGATGCTTTTCCAGCCGTAGCCAATGCTATTGATTTCGGTTTGAAAATCGGCACTTTCATAATCCACATAAGTTTCAGTGTCTTCAACAGGATAAACCTTGGCCACTTTCACTCCATTGTTTTGAAGCACTCCCGTGCTCGGATAGCCACCAAAATTTGGGATGATGGCCGCGTATTGCGTAAAGAGCAAATCCCAATTCTGGCGAACGGGTTCACGATCTAAAAACGCATCGTTGGCGATGGAGTAATAACCGAAATTCTTTTCGGGATACGCTGTTTTTTGAAGACTGCGTACAATTTCGTTCGAACCGTTTAAATCGGCCAAGCGAAACGTGTAAGCGCCCGAGGCAAGCGAAACAATCCACAGTTTTTTGTACGTTCCGTTATGGTTGATCACGTAAATGCTGTCGCCAACCACGTGGTGCGTTACCATGTTATACACGCCCCAACCGAGGTCGAAATCATTTCCAATTTCTGCATTTACGTTGAATGCGCCTCGCGCCCACGAAGTGTCTGAATTGATCAGCAAAGGCCAGCTTTCTATTCCTGCTGTGTCCACTGCGTTCCAATCGGCTGTGTCGCCATGCGGGTAAACCCACAATTCATTGCCATTGACGTGGTTAACGCGTATAGATGAAGCAAAACCGTTGATTTCAAAAGCGAGGTCCCATTCGTTTTTTGGGGCGCTTTCAAGCGTTCCGTTTTCGAGGCTATACCATGTTTGATTGGCGTAGCCGGCCTCAATGGATACGCTATCTGCTGTTGATTGTGCATACACGCCCAATGATGACAGGGCAATGCACGTGCTGAGTAGTTGTTTTTTCATGTGTGCTTTGTTACTATTTAGATTAATTCTAAACAGAGACAAAGGTGCATGTGCAATGGGCGATATGACAATACCTGATTTATGGTATTTAGAACGATTCTAAATAAAATACCTGAAAATAGGTAGGGTTAATCCTCGTGTGCGGCTCTGCCGCGTGCGCATCTTAGTCTAAATATGCTCCATATCTCTGAAGGAAACAAAATACAAAACATACATTTTTGGAAATGCGCGCTAGGAATATGACATACAACCCGCACGCGGCAGAGCCTCGCGCGAGGGGAGACTTATCAATCCTGCATCTGCAACAAGCTCCACTTCACAGCATAAAAAATATAACGCGAAAGAAAAGAGACTGCGATAAGAATGACACCTAATTTCCAATAGTTTTCTGTTGAGATGGGCTTATGAAAAAAGGAACGAGATAGTTTTCTCATTACTTTATCATTCTCAGCAATAGCATTAGTGATTATTTGATTTTCAGCACTAATTTTTTTATTCATTTCTTGATACCTTAAATAGCGACCAAAGGACGCTTCATCCAACCCCAATAAAACCTTGAACTGATCGATATTTTTTGAATATCCCTTCGATTTGACATATTCGAAATCACGCTTCAGAGTTGCAGTATCTGAATACAAAAGATTGTAATAATGATACTCGTCTTCTTTAAAGTCAAAACGCTCCTTCGATCTATTGTAAAGAACCATAAGCGACTCATTCAGTGTGGGTTGATTCTCCGCAGGACTTAAGGATATTCTTAGACTCTCGCTATCAGAAATCAAATGATCAACTTTGTTTTTGTGTTGATTGATTCCAAATAACCATAGTAATATAATAATGAAATACACAACAGTTGTAGATATTAAAATCAAAAACTCACGTGCGATAATTTTCTTTATGGTAGTTTTCATACATTTTTTTACTTGTATATAGCGTACAATTGTCTTCAATTATAGTGTAAACTTTCAAAAGTTCATTCATTCGAAAAATTTTGAGCCAACCAACTTCAATTACCAAATACCATAATTCTCAACCAAGTCAAATTAACACTTGAGAATACGAAAAACTTCTGTTTCCCTGCTCATCCTTCTTATGTAAGCTTTTCCTATTTTAGTTTGGTGAATAGAGACCAAAATGCAACTTCAAAAGAATTAGGTTTAGCCATTCTAAAAGGGTCAATTGGCGCTATACCTTATGCGGGTTCTCTATTAAACGAAGTGTTATTTGAGGTAAGAGGAAGGTTGAAACAAAATAGGATTAACTCTTTTGTTGAGAGTTTATCCAATTATATGGAAAGTCTTGATCCAAATAGGCTTAATCTAAATCAGATTCGCAATGAAGATTTTGGCGATTTTTTCGAAGAGTTATTGATATCGGTCTCAAAAACTAGATCTACATCAAAACATCACGCCTTTAGAAATTTGCTCGTAAATCAACTTATGAACACCACAAAAATTGACACCACAGAGATTTTCCTTGAGTTACTAAAATCAATCACTGAAAAGCAAATTGCTATTTTGTCATTGATTGAACCAGATTATGAATCTGGCTATACAGAAATATTGGGAGAAAGACTAATAATAAAAAGAGAGTTAGAAAGTTTGAATGGAGAAATGCGTGAGAATTACGGTTTTATGAATTACGAAGATGTTGCTGGAGACAGAGGGTTTAAAGATTTAGATGGTAAAATATCAACCTTAAAAGGGGATTTAGAAAAAATTGAAGATGAAATAAAAGAGAATCAAAAGCTTTACCTCCCAAAAACCTACAATATTAGTTCATCAGAGTTCGCTTACCTTAAGCAGGATTTAATTAGCAAAGGATTACTCCAAGATAAAGGAATGAAATACTCAGCAGAACCGTTAGAGCTGGTAGAAATAACGCCTCTCGGAGTAGACCTCTTGAATTACATAAAAGACACTGATCCATAAACTTTTACGTTCGAAATTTCCTTTCAAGGATTTTGAACCTGCAAGGAGTTCTAAGTTTCATCCAATACAACCTAAAAGTTCAGCAATTGGTTGATGATCCGTTGCACTGGGTAAACAATATTATTTTGGCATACACAAATGAAAAACACAAATCAAATGTAACGTTGGACGTATAGTTTTGGTAAGAGGAAAGAAGAAAAATACGCACGCGGCAGAGCTAAGAAAGAGGTTATTCTCCAATTAGAATTCAGCAATATATATAGAGGGCTCGGACTCCATTGGGGTTAAAGTCAGAGGAACTCTGTGAAGTTTAAAGACAATTATTCCTTCACGGATTATAAATAATTTGAATCCTGATTTCAGAGCATCATTTACTATTTTCTGTGTTTGTGAATCTCTTGTGGTGAAAACGACTCTCGTGTCCGTGTCCTTAGTGATATCCTTAAAAAACCGAGCACCGAATGTGATACTTTTTATCGCATGGACATTATATCCAAAACACCTGGACCTTCCTGAGATAACTTTGTCGCCATCCTCATAAAACAAACTTTTCTTGTCTTTCTCCCCTTCTACTAAATAACGCCACTCATCCTCATGTTTCCAATCCTTCGTTTTTGTAGTGATCATTGCTAAGAATAGAGCATAAAGCTTGATTTCATTTAAGCTTTCACGTTTCACATCAGAAAAATGAATCTGCTTATGGGTGACAGGATAATGAACTGGGAATGGACCATATGGAACACCTTGAAGGTTCAACTCTGAAGTATCAAATTCTAACATGAACCCTTTATTTTGGGCATAATACGACCACATTGGTATGGATTCTGGATTATTGGATAGTGAAATGACTCCAAGTCGTTCTGATAGCTTCTCTTTAAACAATTTCTTAAAGATTTGTATGTAGCTCAAAGACTTACCGCTTGAAATATCTTCTCTAAATTCACGCTTCTCTCGGTTTAATCCATTTTTCCTCAAGAATTGATACAAAAAATCAATCTCTTCTTCTGAACCAGTAAATCCTAATAAATCGCTATTAAAGTCATATAAATCATTTAATTCATCAGGATGAGCAGCATACAAATACCTTTTTAAAAATGCATCAACACTGTATTTGCTGACGCCATAATATTTGAACAATGATTTTGGGCTAATTTTCTTATCCTCTATGGAAGACTCAACCTTAAATTGACCGCCTTTATATATATACTTCCACCCTTCGTATTCTAATGTAGTCATGGTGTGCAAGATATGAATTATCTTTTCAACATTATCCCCAGCATCGCCCTACATGCTCATTAAGATACTTTCTGAAAATCGCTAATCGTCTGTTTTATCGCGGCTTTGATCTCCGACCAGCTTTTAACATTAATACTCTCTAGATCTGTTGCTGTGCTCAATTAGTCGCGCAGCGAAGACAGTTGCATGATCTCTTTCAGTATGGAATATGTTCTGGCTTCCATTTGTTAGGCAAAGGATTGGGGGTAGGTTTTTAGCATTTTAATCCTGAGGGGTTTTGAAAACTGTCAGGATTAGAAAATGATATTTATAAGCGGCCAAAACCATGTTATTTTACATACTTTTGGCCACTTATAATTGTTGGTGATGAAGAATGAAGTAAGCGGTAGAGTACGAGAAACTGAACTACTTAAAGCAGCCATAAACTCTAATAGGCCAGAATTGATCGCTGTTTACGGGAGAAGACGCGTGGGCAAAACCTACCTCATCCGAAACGTTTATCGCAATGAAACGGTATTTGAACTGACAGGACTGCACAATGGCAACATGCCCGACCAACTTCAAAACTTTCACTTAGCACTCGCGCAGTTCGACAAGAATAAATCCTATGAAAACGTTCCTGAAAGCTGGTTAGAAGCGTTTCAACGCTTAGAACATTTCATTGACAGTAACAAATCATCCAAAAAGAAAGTAGTTTTCATTGATGAGCTTCCGTGGTTGGCAACGCGCAAATCGAAATTCATGATGGCATTTGAACATTTTTGGAATAGTTACGCGTCAAATCGAAACGACCTTGTGGTTGTAGTTTGTGGCTCGGCAGCTGCCTTTATGGTCAACAACATTGTGCGCAACAAAGGAGGACTTCACAACCGAATCACCCGGAAAATAAGGTTGTTGCCCTTCACCCTTTGCGAAACCAATCAATACTTGGATCGACTGGGTATTCGATATTCTAAATACGATGTGCTGAAATTGTACATGACCATTGGTGGCATCCCTCATTACCTCAACTATTTGGTAAAGGGAGACAGTGTTGACCAATGCATTGACAAGCTGTGCTTCGAAAAAGACGGACCACTGCGCACCGAATTTAAAGATGTATTTGCCTCATTGTATGAAAGTCCTGAACGTCACGAAGCGATTATACGGGCATTAGCCAAAACAAGAATCGGTTTAACAAGGGCTCAAATAATAGATAAAAGTGGTGTTTCATCCGGCCAGCGATTGACCAAAACACTGCAAGAATTGGAAGAATCAGGATTTATTGAGTGGTACACCGCATTTGGCAAAAAACAACATGGCGCCATTTGCAGACTAAACGATGAGTATTGCATGTTTTACCTCAAATTCATCGAAAACAGTTCCGCCAAAGGTGCTAGTACATGGATCAATAAAGCAAACGGTCAGTCCTATACTTCGTGGTTGGGCTTCAGTTTTGAATTGGCTTGTTTAAAGCACATTCCACAAATCAAAACGGCCTTAGGTATAGCCGCTGTGGACTCAGAAAACTATAGCTGGCGTGGCAATGATGCTCAAATTGATTTATTAATAGATAGGGCCGATAATGTGATCAACGTATGTGAAATGAAATTCAGTTCGGCTGAGTTTACCATCAGCAAATCCTATGCAGGTGAACTCCGAAACAAATTGAACGCATTTCGTTTGGCTTCCGGCACACGTAAAAACATTTTTCTTACGCTTATTTCCACCTTCGGACTCAAGCAAAACGCCCATAGTCTCGAGCTTGTACAAAAAGAACTCAAAGCCGAAGCGTTGTTTGTGTTTTGAAGTATAAACGGCCAGAAACAAGTTAAAAACAATGGTTTTGGCCACTTATAAGTATTTCAAAACATCGCTCACGGCTTTTCTAAAAGCTCGTTTTCCTTTTGCATTTTGGTGGTTGAAAATTCGAATTTGATAACCGCATGGCCGCACTTCGAGACACGCCTTTCAGGCGTCCTCAGTGTGACCATGCTAGCCTATCGTAGCAGATGTATTCCTGTGCGGAAATACGCGTGAATTAATGAAGATACGCGCCTACGCATCTTTACTGAACTGGAAAAAATCAGTTTCTGCATTTCAACATCATCCCCCACCATCGCTTGGGTTGTTCATCAAGATACTTTCAGATAATCGTTAACCGCCTGTTTTATCTCGGCTTTGATATCCGACCAGCTTTTACCATTGATACTTATTGGGTTTATGCCGTGCTCAGCCTCTTCAAAATAAATAAGCGCCTCCGGTATAGAAATGGCCAGCATTTGGTTTGGATATTTCTGTTGGTGCCAACTAAGCATTTCGCTCAAAGAATACTTCCTGAGCAACTCCGCTAAGTCCCAAAAATCTTTTTTCATCGCCCTGCCGAGCACGGCTTGAATTTTCATAGCGCCAATGTCCATATCATGCGCCAACCGAATGTTTGAAGTGATTTTTGGGTTTTGAAGGAACTTGTGCGGATAATGAACGATATCGATTTTTACCTGATCGATGAATCCGAAAATGCCGATTTCCAAGTTAGCTCCATTGTATGAAAAGCGATTCGAGAATTTCGAGGAGAGTTCTTGAATGACTTCTTCCCTTGAAAAAGAATTTGCACAAAACAAATCCAAGTCTTCGGAAATTCGATGCCCATAGCGCAATGCAAGGGCTGTTCCACCCACAAGTCTGTGATCTCGCAACGAAGGCAGTTGCATGATCTCTTTCAGTATGGAAAAAGTTCCGGATTCGACCGTCTCAGTGTGTAACATCTAAATGCTTCGATAGGTTTGTCAATTAGCGCGCTGGCCAAATAAAGCCGCTTCAGCGACAAATATTTAGCTGCAAGTAAAACTTTAGAAATGTGCTCATCGCCATAAAACGCCCTGCAATCTCTGATGTCTTGCACATCTCCCCGATCAAATACCCGCTCAATGATGAAAGACGCGTGTTCTTTAAAGTCGATTTCGGATACCTTCACGTCCCAAAATATACGTGGATTGTCATATGGTTTGCTTGGGAGATTTGGCATGTAAACGAAGGTATAACTTCCCGGTCAACTATCTGCTTCTCAACTTCTGCCCCACCATCGCCCAGGGCTTATCTAAAAGCTCGTTCTCCTTTTGCATTTGGGCTGTTTTGGCTTCCATTTGTTTGGTAAACCACTGAAGGTAGTTCTTTATTTTTGAGGCGGTTGATGATATGGGATTTCTTAAAAGAGAGGTTCAATCCTGACTATAATCCAAGCTTATCAAGACCTATTTTCGCAGGCATGAAAACGTCCATGGAAAAAAATCACCTCAACCGCTTTATTTGGATCTCACGATTAGAGGGTGTCTCCTTTCTGTTATTGGTGTTTATTGCAATGCCATTAAAATACGGTGCGGGCATGCCTTTGATGGTAAAATATGTAGGTTGGGCACATGGAGTTTTATTTATGGCCTACATGCTACAACTGCTCATTACGGCTTATGTTCTCAAATGGGAAATACTTCGCGTGATCTACGGTTTTGTGGCCTCATTGTTGCCTTTTGGTCCATTTGTGTTTGAACGAAGTCTGCGAAAATCAGATCAATAATGGGTTTGCCCTAACAGGTAATCCAATTCTTCTGGAGAAAGGGACGTAGAACGCCATTCTTCGGATAATTCTTTCCCTTCAAATGCGCTTTTGCTATAGGCTGAAATCACTCCCCTGTTGGCTTCTAAGTAAACGCGGTAAGCACGTTGGTCATCTGCTTCACCTTTATCGTTCAGATAGGTAATGCGTGTCTCCATTAAGTAAAGCACATTGTCTTTATCCCAATAGCGCCAGTGTTTTTCAACTTTCCCAGGTCGTTCTATTTCCAGAACAACTTTCACCGTGTCGGCTTCGTCCAGGGCATATTGCATACGGCTTTTCCGGCCTGAGGAGTCTATTTGCTCTTCCGACTCAAACAATTCGCTGTTTTTATCTGTGATCTCTCTTACATCATCTAATGCGGCCTCGAGGGGTTTCAACAAAAAAGCGCGATCATCGGTGGGGACATTTCGAATCATACTTTGGGTGGAAGGTTGCTCCTTCTTTGTGTTTTCACCAGAACAAGCAACCATCATCGAGAACATGATTATTGAAACAATGCTACGTATCATGAGAGCAATTCCTTTACTTTTTCAGCAATTTGAACAGCATTGGTAGCTGCTCCTTTTCGAAGGTTGTCAGCAACCACCCACATATTCAGTCCGTTCTCCACCGAATTATCGCGTCTTATTCTGCCGACAAAAACGTCATCCTTACCTTCAACATAAAGCGGCATAGGATAAGTGTTAAGCTCGGGCACATCCTGCACTTTCACACCGGGAGTTTGTGCCAACATTTTCCGCACATCATCCAGGTCAAATGCTTTTCTCGTTTCCACGTTGATCGCCTCGCTATGCCCGCCTTTAACCGGCACCCGCACCACCGTAGCCGTTACCTGAATGGTGTTATCACCCAATATTTTTTGGGTTTCATTCACCAATTTCAATTCTTCTGATGTGTGGCCATCTTCATCAAAATCACCGCCATGAGGCAAGCAATTCATATCGATTGGGTAAGGATATACCTGCTCAGGTTTTGTTGCTGCGCGCTCACCGGCCAATTGCTCCAAGGCCTTCACCCCTGTGCCGGAAACGCTTTGATAAGTGGATATGACCAATCGCTTAATACCATAATTGCGATGAATATCTCGCAAGGCCAGAACCATTTGGATGGTACTGCAATTCGGATTGGCGATGATCTTGTCTTCTTTTGTGAGTAAATCACCATTGATTTCGGGCACGATCAGCTTCACGTTATTGTCCATCCGCCAGGCAGAGGAATTATCGATCACTACCGTGCCAACCTTTGCAAATTCAGGCGCCCACTTTTTACTTGTTTCTCCTCCGGCTGAAAACAGCGCAATATCAGGCTTTAGCGAAACCGCCTGAGCTAAACCGATCACTTTGTGGGATACTCCGCCAAATGAAATTTCTTTTCCGATGGACCTATCACTCGCCACCAAATAAAGCGAAGTAATTGGAAAACTGCGCTCCGCCAGCACTTTCAGCATCACACTACCCACCAACCCTGTGGCTCCTACAACTGCAATTCTCATCGATTTAATGCATTCTTAATTCGCGCCAAAAATATCATATTTACATTTGTTTAAACTTGGATCATTTTAAGATTATTGAAGAAACTGCTGACCATATTCCTTTGTGTCCCCATGTTTTTGTTTTCACAATTTAGTGACGACTTTAGTGACGGTGATTTTACATTAAACCCAACGTGGCAAGGTGATACAGCTAACTTCACAGTTGACAACGGAATGCTTCGGTTAGATGCGCCCAGTGTAACCGATGAATCATATTTGAGCACTCCTTCGCAGGCTGTGGATACTGCGCAATGGGATTTCTTCGTCAGGTTGACCTTCAATCCATCTTCGAGCAACCGAACAAAGGTGTATTTGATGAGTGATCAAGCCGATCTAAAAGGATCGCTCAACGGATATTTTGTGCAAATCGGCAATACAGAAGATGAAGTAAGTCTTTATCGACAAACAGGAACCAGCGTATTGAAAATTATTGACGGGTCGGATGATTTAGTCAATGAAGACCCCGTTGAAGTGCATGTGCGCGCAACCAGAGATACGGATGGGAATTGGGAGTTATTGGCTGATACATCGCTAAGCAGCAATTATCAATCAATGGGAAACGCACTTGACACCACACATATCGCAAGCAATTACTTTGGTGTTTATTGCGATTACACTTCTACTCGATCAGACCGTTTTTATTTCGATGATTTTGAAGTTAGTGGCAGCGCCTATCCCGATACTATTCCTCCTGAATTATCTGCTATAAATGTGCTTTCCAATGATTCGTTGCAATTAATCTTCAGTGAGGAGCTAGAGCAAGCCTCATCCGAAACAACCTCAAATTATGTGGTGGATAACGGAATTGGAAGTCCCGTATTTGCTGAACAGAACGCCCAAAATCCGGCTGAAGTTGTGCTTGCATTCAGCACCTCCTTTCCAGTTAATCAAACACTTGAAATAAGTATATCCCAACTGGAAGATTTGAGCGGAAACATCATTCAGCCGGTTGAGGAAAGCTTTGCCTTTTACTCACTTTCCACACCAAGCTTCCGTGATATTGTGATCAATGAGTTTATGGCCGACCCCGCTCCGGTTGTTGGTTTACCTGAACTAGAGTTTGTGGAAATTTACAACGCTTCTTCATCATTTTTTGACCTTAATGGTTTAGCATTTGAAGACCCATCTTCATCCGGTGTCGTGCAAAGTTTTCAGGTGATTGCGCCAGGTGAACACATCATTCTTTGTCATCAAAATGATGTAGGTGAATTTGAGCCTTACGGCAGAACCATAGGCCTCTCGGCTTTTCCCGCCTTAAACAATGGTGGGGATGAACTCACACTGCGCCTGGATTCTATTGTTTTAGACAAACTCACTTACAACACTTCCTGGTATGATGACCCTGAAAAGAGCAGTGGTGGTTTCACCTTAGAACAAATCAACCCTTTAAGTCCGTGCACCGGCAGACAAAATTGGCGTGCTTCACTGAATATTAATGGTGGCACTCCAGGAATTCAAAATAGTGTGTTCGATACTTCTCCCGATGAAACCGTCCCGAAAATTACAGGCTATGAACTTCCCACAAATGGTGAGATTACGCTACACTTTTCAGAAAGGATGGACAGTCTTTCTCTCATTAATGGGACTTACGAATTAGATAATGGAGTAACCATCACCCATGTCTTAGTGGCTGAGAATAAATCCTCCATTAATCTGGAATTGGATGTTCAATTGGATCCGGCAGTTTTATACACATTGGTCGTTTCCGGGGTGTCAGATTGCATCGGCAATGTACTACAATCCGATTCCATTAAAATCGGAATCGGTGTTTCTCCTAATCCTTTTGACCTGATAATCAATGAGATATATCCTGTTCCTAACGAAGAGTCGATATTACCGAATGCAGAATTCATCGAGTTATATAATCGAAGTGGAAAGCTGATCTCCACCGACAACATTCGAATTCATGACCGTACTTCTTCCTCAATGCTTGATAAAACATTTATCCTTCCCGGAGAACATGTGATTGTTTGTGATGATAGTTTTGAATCCGCTTTTTCAACCTTTGGTAAAGTAATCACTGTGAGTTCATTGCCAGCACTCAACAACAGAGACGATGATATATCAGTACAGCTTAACGAAACTATTATTGACGCAATCTCCTATGAAAGCGATTGGTTTGGAAACGATGAAAAAGCCTCAGGCGGCTGGACACTGGAGCGCGTTAACCCTGAAAACCTTTGCGGAACCACTGGAAATTGGTCTGCCTCATCAGACGATGGACAAGGAACACCCGGTGCCGCAAATTCCATCATGGACTTAACCACTACAGTTTTGCCAGAATTGCTTGGTGCGGGGTTTACAGCTCCCGATCAAATCGAACTCGAGCTTTCTTCCGTTATAGACACCACTTCAGAATACCTTGCTGCTGTAAACGGAGTTTCAATTGCACTTAAATTTGAATCTGAATCGGATTTAGCTATTTTGAACAACCCAACTGATTTTGAACGTGGCGATTTATATCGCATCACCATTGATAGCCTTTTGAATTGCGCTCAACAAAAAGTCTTCAATCTTTCTGGGGAGGCTTACCTTCATAAGGAAGATGATCTTGTCATCAATGAAGTATTGTTTAACCCCATTGGTTCTGGAACCGATTTTGTGGAAATTTATAACACCACTGATTTTGACATAAATCTGAAACACTGGAGTTTGGGTTATTATGACTCAAATGACAGCCTCAGATTAAACAGCATTTCAAATACCGCAATGCTTCTGCCCGCAAAAGGTTACGTTGCACTAAACGAAGATTTTGACAACT
>JBBDRU010000238.1:0-4371 GCA_040905305.1 Salibacteraceae bacterium
GGCCATTATCAATATTCCCTTTAAAATGATTGAAACAGAGGAGTTATAGTTGTAGGAACAACTATTTTGATAAACCTTAAAGGCTTTTGGTTTGTGCCAAAGGCCTTTTTTATGCTTGTTCCAGATCACTTTGGTGCTATTTCCCCCTTCCTTGCAGCACGATCAATACCGTGTGAATGAGTATTTTAAAATCTACCAACAACGACATGTTTTCTATATAAAGTACATCAAACTTTAATCGTTCGATCATTTCAGAAACATTTTCGGCATATCCATATTTCACCTGACCCCAACTGGTGATGCCAGGCCTCACCTTGTGTAAATGCCTGTAATGTGGTGCTTTCTGGATTATTTGGTCAATAAAAAACTGACGCTCGGGTCTTGGTCCTACTAAGCTCATGTCTCCTATCAATACGTTGTAAAATTGGGGAAGCTCATCCATGCGGCTTCTGCGTAAGAATTTACCAATGGGCGTTATTCGTTTATCGTCTTCACTGGACAATGCCGGCCCATTCTTTTCAGCATCCTTGTACATTGATCTGAATTTGTAAATATGAAATGGCTTCCCATGAAGTCCTATTCTTTCATGGGAGTAAAATACAGGACCTGGTGAGCCAATTTTTACCAAGATGGCAAAAAGCAAATAAAGTGGAGACAGAAGTATCAACGCAATGACCGAAATAAGTACGTCTAAAATGCGCTTAACTGATTTTTGCCAAATGGGCATAATCTCCTTATTGATATCGATCAAAGGAGCACCCAGGATAGATGTCATGCGAACCTGCCCGCTGAGGATGTCATACATTTTAGGTATGATTTTTACATTTACTTCTGTGCCATCCAGAACATTCAAAACTTGCCCTATTTTATCGTGTTCATTTGATTCAAGTGCAATGATTACTTCGTGGACAGCGTGAGTCTGAATGATTGAGTCAATATCTCTGAAATGTCCTAAATGCTCTACAATGCTGTCGAGCGCATGATTTTTACCACCATTGATGTGCACAAAACCGCGAATGAAAAATCCTGATGCTTTCTTTTGGTTGTTGAGATCATTGTACAATTCCAGTGCGTTTTCATTGCTGCCGACAATCAAGGTGTTGAAGCCAATAAGTCTGTTGTGAATTTTTGAGGCAGTGATCGAGGAGAGAATGAGCCGTCCGGTTGCGGTCAATATAAAATGAGAACCAAAAAGAATGGAAAAAGAGAGGTAATAACTCTTGTAATTATCGATGTAGTCATCGAGGATAATTAGGAAAAAGAGAAATACAGAGCCCAGCAAACTGGTGGTGAAGGTTTGTATAAACTCTTTGAGACGTGACTTGCGGTAGATACTGTTGTAAACGCCCGTAATTGCATAAACAGAAAGCCAAAACACCACAATTGCAACAAGGCTAAGAAAGAACTTTTGGTCATAGATTAGCAGAACATCATCTCCGAAAACTTTGGTTTCGATGTATGATTTTCTAAAGGTATAAACAGCCAGGTAAGCTAATGCGGCAGCTAATGCATCACTAAACAGATATTTGAATACTTGAATCCGTTGATTCATAATTCATGCATGATTTTCACATTATCGATCAATACGATGCCACTGTTGTTTGTGCCAGGCGCAAAAAAATCAGGAAGAAAGTAGATGTATGCTGATTCCAAATTTGTGGCTTGTGCAAGCGTAGATTGAAGTGCTACATAAGCCTTTTTGAAGTTAACCGCTCCGCTGCTATCTCTGCGCAATGTGAGGTAATCAATGGTTTGAGACCTCGCTCCGGTGTTTTCTATGTGCACACCAACAACCAGCGGAAATTCAGTGTAATAATCAAACTCGAGAAAAACAGCTCTACCTTGCTGAGGCAGCTTATAAGTGTTGGAAGTTTTTATGCCCGCTGCGGTTGCTGTGTCTGAAATTTCCAACAATCCACTTCCATTGCCTTCAAAGACAAAATTTGGGTTGGTGGTTCTAACAATTTCAGCGTCACTACCTGAAACATCTTCCATATCTAGGAAGTTGTCTTCAAAATCTTCGACCAAAATGTAACTATAAACTCCGTTTAAATCACGGTAACGCGTGGTTGGAGTGAGGTTAATGGTTTCATCAGGAATCAGATTGACCTCGGATTCATAAGCCTCGTAAAACGCGTAATTATCGCGTAAGGTAGAAATGGTAGAAACTTTTACCCCAGGGCCGATCAAAAGCGTGTGTTTGCCCTCATCTAAAATTGGAATTCGAGCAGGTAACTCGAATATACCGATCATTTCATCATCTATGAATACCCATGCATCCGTAATATCATGGGATAGCGAACCTTCGTCAACGTTTGGGTTGTCAACCAATTGAAAGCTATCAATTTTAAGCCATGCTGGTATTTGTTCGGGTTTATCGAGCAGCGTGCAACTTGCACTTTCGAGCATCAAGCCTATCAATAGAATGAGAAAAATAGGTTTTAGGTTTAACACAGACTTAATTTAGCAGAGCGGACTATTCAAACGATAGTTTCGCTTGATTAGTATAACGCATTTAGAAATTAGGCTGCGAAAATAGAATTCGTGTAGTTTAATTGATCTAAAATTTGATGCGCAACTTGAATGGCTTGATATCCTTCTTCAACCGTAACCCGTGGCTTTGTGTTTTGTTGGATACTTTCAGCAAACGAACGCATTTCTTCTTTTAATGCATTGCTTTCACTTATAGCTGGATTGTCAAACACCAATTGCTTGGGGTCCTTACCGTTTTTAGGATCAATAATGATGGCAAACGGATTGTTCTCGTCTTTATCCTGAATTCTTACCACTTCCGATTTTCTATTCATGAAGTCAACGCTGATGTAGGCATTTTTCTGAAAAAAACGTGATTTCCGCATGTTTTTTAATGAAATCCTACTTGCCGTCAGATTTGCTACGCAGCCGTTGTCGAATTCTAAACGAGCGTTACAAATATCAGGAGAGTCGCTTATTACGGCTACTCCGCTTGCGCTGGTTTTTCGCAGGTTAGCTTTTACAACACTGAGCACAATGTCGATGTCATGAATCATCAGGTCAAGTACCACAGAAACATCGGTGCCTCTTGGATTAAACTCAGCGAGGCGATGGGTTTCGATAAACATCACTTGTTCAAACTGATCTTTTACTGCTTCAAAAGCGGGGTTGAACCGTTCGATGTGTCCAATTTGCACGTTCACCTTCGCTTCATGGGCTAGATCAACTAATTTTTTCGCCTCTTCTACAGTGTTTGTGACGGGTTTTTCAATAAACGTGTGCTTGCCGTTTCTCAATGCATAAGTGGCGCATTCGTAGTGAGAAAGCGTTGGAGTGACGATGTTTACAGCCTGAGAGGCATCGATCAGTTCTTCCATGCTGTTGAATGGTTTTATCCCAAACTTAGCGTGAACCGATTTGCTTTTTTCCTTATCAGGATCAAAAAAACCGATTAAATCAAAATAATCGCCAAGATCCAAAGCCAATTTAATGTGGATACTTCCCAGGTGACCAGCGCCTAATATTCCAAGTTTGATTTTATCCATCTCTTTTTTTGATAACACAAAGGTCATTGCTAATAACCACTTGTCGATAAACAATTCTAGATTCGTTTAACATTCCATTGTCGAAATGGATAATTTCGAAGCTTTCATGAGGGATACACATAAACATAAAGGAATGCGTAAAAAACTCATCGATGAGTTGCGCGATAAAGGAATCGAAGACGAAAAAGTGCTTCAAGCGATGATGGATGTGCCGCGTCACTTGTTCTTTTTTGATACGGCATTTTTGCATTTGGCTTATATCGATAAGGCCTTTCCCATCGGCTCAGGGCAAACGATTTCACAGCCTTATACCGTTGCGTTTCAAACAAGCCTTCTTCAAACCAAAAAACGTGAGAAGGTGCTTGAAATAGGAACTGGAAGCGGTTATCAAAGCGCTGTTTTGGCTACCTTGGGTGTGAAGGTGTTTACCATTGAGCGGCAACAGTTTTTGCATGATAAGAGCAAGCAATTGCTTGAAGAACTTGGCTATAAAGCGCGATGCTTTTATGGTGATGGATATGCCGGCAGACCGGCTTTTGCTCCGTTTGACAAAATTTTGGTCACCTGCGGGGCGCCATTCATTCCTGAGGCACTAAAAGAACAATTGAAAATCGGAGGGAGAATGGTGATTCCGGTAGGCGAGGTGAATGGCGTGCAGCGCATGGTAACCATTGACAAACGAAGCGATAACGATTTTGAAATTAAGGAACATGGTGACTTTAAGTTTGTTCCTATGTTGGAAAAAACCGATACGGCTGAATAAAATAATTAATGAATGCATCCGTTTGGAATGCCATAAATCTTAAACATCAATAAAATTATTCCAATAAGCCTGTTAACCTTAATCACTATT
>JBBDRU010000239.1:0-4329 GCA_040905305.1 Salibacteraceae bacterium
CATGAATATGAGGTCAAAGAGTATATGTCCCGGAGGGATGCCTTGCAGGAGTAACAAAGCTGAAGTTTACTAAAGGTTTAAATCCTTCATGATGGCCTCTATGGTATTATGAAGGATTTCTTGTTGTTCTGAAAGGGTATAATCATTTTTCCATTCGCTCCTTGCGCTGAAATAGAATTTGATCTTAGGTTCCGTTCCTGATGGTCGCACAGATACTTTGCTTCCTGAAGCCGTAAAAAATTGAAGCACATTTGAACTGGGTAAGTCTAATTTTTTAGAGTTTCCAGTCTTCAAATCGGTCAGGATTCCGGTTTTGATATCTGCAATTTTCAATACTTCATCACCGGCCAATGAACGCGGTGGGTTATTTCTTAAATCGCGCATCATTTGCGCAATTTTTTCTCCTCCGGATTTCCCCTTTTTGGTAATGCTGATCAAGTGCTCTTGATAGACACCATGCTTCTTGTATAATTCAATAAGTGCATCTTCAGCTGTTTTTCCTTGGCTGAGTACCGAACCGAGCCAATCACAGAAGATGAGGGCGGAAGTTTGTGCATCTTTATCTCGAACAAAGTCACCTACCATGTATCCATAACTTTCTTCACCACCTCCGATAAACGTTTTCTTTCCTTCGTTTTTGCGGATCAACTCTGCAATGTGTTTAAAACCTGTTAGGCACTCCATTGCTTCAATCTGATAGGAGTTAGCCACCACTTTAAATAATTCACTACTTACAATGGTATATGCGATGAATTCATCTCCTTTTAAGGAGGTGTTTTTAATCAGGTAATCAGTGAGCAAAACACCGGTTTGATTGCCGTTTAGTAGCATCATTTTCCCGTCATTTCCGCGCACGGCTACTCCAATTCTATCTCCGTCAGGATCGGTTCCAATGACACAATCTGCATTTACCTTGTTAGCTAAATCTAAAGCCATGTCAAGCGCTTCACGCTCCTCTGGGTTCGGACTTTTTACGGTGGAGAAATTGCCATCAGGCTCAGATTGCTCATCAACCACGTAAACATGCTTGTAACCCGCTCGTTTAAGTAGTTCAGGCATCATGGTAATAGAGGTGCCATGCAATGAAGTAAATACGATTTTGAGACTTTTATTGGTTTTGGAGGTTTTTCTATGTTGAAGTGATTGTGTATAAAATGCTTCATCCATTGCTTTTCCCAGCCATTTGATTAATTTGGGTTGACCTGTGAAAATAATTTTACCGGGATCATTTACCTTGTTCACTTCTTCAATTATACCTCGATCATGTGGGGCTACAATTTGCGCTCCGTCATTCCAATAAACCTTATAACCATTATACTCAGGCGGATTATGTGATGCAGTAATGACGATCCCACTTTGGCAGTTTAATTCCCTTACAGCAAAGGATAATAAGGGCGTTGGTCTTAATTCTTCAAACAAGTAAACTTCAATACCATTGCCAGTCAAAATATCAGCCACCAATTCAGAGAAATGTCGGCTGTTATGTCGACAATCATATGCAATAGCTACTTTTAATTTTTGATTTGGAAAAGTGTTTTTAAGATAATTTGCCAGGCCTTGTGTGGCCATGCCAAATGTGTATTTATTAACTCGGTTAGAGCCAGCTCCCATTACGCCTCGCATTCCACCTGTTCCAAATTCCAGTCCTTTGTAAAAGGCATCTTCTAAGGCATCAGGATCGCCTTTGAGTAGTTGTTTAATATCCTCTTTAAACGATTGGTCAATGTCATATTCAAGCCATCGTTGGGCGTTTTCCTTTGCTGTCATGTCTTATCTAGAAATTGGGTTGGCAAATGTAATGGCTGAGAAAATGATAGTAATCTGAAAGTTGAAGTTATCCCGGTTGTAAAGTTGAAAATAGAATTATAAATTGATTTAAACATCACACAATGAGATTTATAAGTTGCTTTAATGAGTTGAGTCATTAACAAAAACTTATCCTGAAAGAACGCATGAGTTAATAAAGACACGTTTTATAATCTTCAACTTAATCTAAGCATAATTTAAGCTTAAACCTCTGTGCTTTAAAGCGCTCGACCTTTGATCAAAAGAAAAAAGGATATGAGAAAGTTAACTTACTATATAAGAGAATTTAAGTTTTGGATTGCCCAAAAATTAGCTTTTAAGCTGAACAGTCTAAAAGACGCTCTTCACCACCCTTATTCATATTCATCAAACCAACAATATGAAAACTCCTAAGCGCAAAGTTGAACTGGTCGTCCTGTCTGACATTCATCTTGGAACGTATGGATGTCATGCAAAAGAGCTTTTGCAATACATAAAGAGCATCGACCCACAAACTGTTGTTCTCAATGGTGATATCATAGATATCTGGCAATTCAACAAGCGCTATTGGCCAAAATCACATATGCGGGTCATCAAGCATTTCATGGGATGGGTGGCAGCGGGTAAAAAAGTTTACTATATCACCGGTAACCATGACGAAATGCTGCGAAAGTTTGTTGGTTTTAAAATGGGATCACTGGAAGTAGTTAACAAGGTGGTTTTACCCGTTAATAACCGAAAGGCCTGGTTTTTTCATGGTGATGTATTTGATGTCACAATGCAGCACTCCAAGTGGTTGGCTCATCTTGGAGCTGTTGGTTATGATACCTTAATCATCCTAAACAGACTGGTTAATTGGGGGTCAGAAAAAATGGGCAAGGGAAAAATATCTCTTTCAAAGCGCATTAAAAATGGAGTGAAAAGCGCGGTGAACTTCATTAATAATTTTGAGCAAACGGCCGCAGGTATTGCAATAGATAATGGCTATGACTATGTGGTTTGTGGTCATATACATCAGCCCATCATGAAAAACATCTCAAACACTAAAGGATCTACATGCTACCTTAATTCCGGTGACTGGGTGGAAAATCTGACCGCGCTTGAGTTTGAAAAAGGAGCCTGGACGGTTTATGCCTATGAAGATGATTCAGTAATGCGCAGTTTAAGGTTTGATCATGGCCCGGACGACAATCCGATTCATAATAATAGTGTCTTGTTTGAGGTCTTGGTTAACGAGTTCAAATTGATGGCCTCATGAGGTTGCTGTATGGAATTCAGGGCACAGGAAATGGTCATATAAGCAGGGCAATTGAAGTATTACCACATTTGAAAAAGCATGCTGAAGTCGATGTGCTGATAAGCGGTGAACAGAGTGAATTAAACTTACCTTTTCATCCTGATTTCAAGTTTCAGGGATTGGGTTTTGTGTTTGGGAAAAAGGGTGGTATTGACCTTGTTGAAACCTATCGAAAAAATAAACTGAAGCGCTTTTATAATGAAGTGAAGGCCTTAAACCTTGCTCCATATGATTTTGTCATTTCTGACTTTGAACCAATAACTGCTTGGGCTTCTATTCAGCAAGGAAAGAGATGCTTTGGTTTAAGCAACCAGGTTTCCCTTCTCGAACCTAAAGTGCCAAAATCGAAAAAAGAAGATCTTGTGGGTCGGTTTATAATAAGGCATTATGCACCGTGTGCATTCAATTTTGGCTTAAGCTACAGAGCATATCAAGAGAATATTTATACTCCTATTATTCGAAAATCACTAAGGGACAAGGCTCTTACAAATAGAGGTCACTATACATTGTATTTGCCGTCATATTCAGATGAAAAAATCCTATCAACCTTGAAGTTATTGAATGGGGTTAAATGGCATGTCTTTTCAAAAAAGCGCAAATCTGAATACGAGGTTGGAAATATTCTTATTTCACCTTTAAGTCAGGTGAGGTTTGAGCGAAGTATTGCAAGCTGTGATGGTATCGTTACAGCCGCTGGTTTCGGAACAACAACTGAGGCCCTGTTTATGGGGAAAAAGTTGTTGGTGGTGCCGCAGAAAAATCAGTATGAGCAAGCTTGTAACGCAGAGGCTTTAAAACAATTAGGAATTGATGTTTTAAAATCATGGAAGCCAAAACACGTTGAGAAAATACGTGATTGGGTCGATTTTAAAAAACCCATTAAGGTTCATTATCCAGATGTTACTGAAAAATTGGTAAGTGATATGCTATTCACGTTTCATTCAAAAGATGATCCTTACACGAGTTACCTAACCCAGGATCAATACACACTTAAAAGGGTTTAACTGTTATGTCAATCAAAATAATGGGTGAGTCAATTGATACACCAAAAGCTCAGCATTATTCAAAATCAGACTTTGGAGAAGATTTTATTTGGGGGATTTCGAGCTCCGCATATCAGACGGAAGGTGCCCATAATTTAGATGGAAAGGGGCCATCTATTTGGGATGAATTTACATCTCGAAAAGGCAGGATCAATAAAAACTGTAATGCAAATGATGCGTGCTTATTCTATTTCAAGTTTGAAG
>JBBDRU010000240.1:0-4242 GCA_040905305.1 Salibacteraceae bacterium
GATCAAATGCACTTATATCAAATGAAGGATCATTCAATACGCTTTTTGCGCCTTCGCCAATCTCTTCAGCAGGTTGAAACAAAACAGTCAGTTTGCCGTGTTTTAGCGGCTCATTATGCAACTTGATCACCAGGCCTGCTCCAATAGCAGCATGGCCATCGTGGCCACATTTATGCGATACACCTTTGGTTTTGGAGACATATTCAAAATCATTAACCTCTTGAATAGGAAGACCATCTATATCTACACGTACAAGTAAATGATTCCCTTTTCCGTAATTAAAGGTGTAACAACTTCCATAACCGCCTACGTCAGTTCCCTCAAGACCGGTTTGTTTATGCACAAAGGTTTTTATGCGCTTGATGGTTTCTTTTTCGTTACCGCTCAACTCCGGGTGGGCGTGTAGATCACGCCTCAATGCTAGTAATTGGTCGTTCATTATTTCATAGATAATTCTATCGCTGCAACCGCATTTCCAAGTATTTGTTTGTAAATCCAAGTTTCTCATATAAAAACTTAGCTGGGTTGTCGGGCTCAACATGCAGAGCAATGTCGCCTTTACAAAGTTTAATGGCATTGGCCATCAATGCTTTGCCATAGCCTTTTCCTCGGAATTGTTTATCCATGGCAATATAAACAAGAATATTCTCAGGTATGTATTTACTCATGCCGGTTTCATTGATGACTACCGCACCAATTATTTCATCATCAAGTATTCCTAGAAGAATAAAACCTCCGCGATCGTGCACGTAATTGAGACAAGCCTGAATGTCTTGTTTCGGATCTCCGTATTCTTCAAGGTGCTTGTGCAAGAAGTCAACAATGCGTTGGTCATTATATTCAGCGTCACGCCCGCTCTTTTGGTTGATCAATTTTGGTTTCATGTCCATTTTTTAAGTTGTTGAATCGTTTAAATTGACTGTTTAGCTTGCTTATTATGCATCGAAAGTGCTCGAATGCTAAGATAAGTGATCAGAGAAAATAAAAGTCCGAAGGCAATCGGATCTAGGTTTAGTGGTAGTTTATCTGTGAAAAGGGTTAAACAAAGCGTAATAATCCCACCACTGATCATTGAAGCTAATGCTGCATTAGCACTTGGGTTTTTACTGTAAAGCGCAAAAAGAATGGGAATAAATAAACCGGAAACCATAAAGGCGTAGGAGTGAAGCATCAGTTCGAGCACGTTGCGCATATACAACCCAATGATGAGCGCTACGGCACCGATGATCAAGGTAGCGATTTGGCTTACCCGTAATTCTTTATTGTCTTCAAAATGAAAAAACCGACCGATTATGTCACTTACAACATTTCCTGAACAAGCCATTAAGCAGCTGTCTGCAGTGCTAAGAATAGCGCTGAAATAAGCCGACATCATTAACCCCATAAGTCCAACGGGTAAGATTTCCTTTAGCAGCATCGGCAGTCCAAGTTCAGCATCCATCTCAGATATGGCAGTAAAGCCATCAGCAGCAAACATTCCCTGATCAACAGCAATACGAGAAAATAGACCTAGTAAAACGCCCATAAACGCCATGATTGGCCATTCAAACGCACCTGCTATGTACCATGCTTTTTTAGCTTGCTTTTCATCTCTGCTGGCATAAATGCGCTGATAAAGTGTCATTCCAATGAACCATATAGGAATAATGGTGATGCTCCAGTTGATCAAGGTGGCTGCGTCAACGTTGGTTAAACTTAGCATTTCTGGTCTAACTGAAGCCTGAATTCCTTCCCAGCCGCCAATGCTTAAATAGCCCAGCGGTAAACCGATAAAAATCAGTCCTGAGAGCAATATGATCCATTGAATGGTGTCGGTATAAATAACCGCTTTAATTCCACCCATCACGGTGTAAACAACGGCTACGATTCCCATAATAATTAAAGCTTGATCAATGCTTAGCCCGTCAAAAGTGGAAGATGCCAACTTGGCTCCGGCAAGCATTTGTGAAGAGGTGAAACCCAGGTAGCCGATGGCCGAAATGATTGCGGCAATAAGCGCCACTCTTTTATCGTAAAGGGCCTCGAATATTTGTGGGAAAGTAAATAAGTTCACTTTTTTACCTATTTGAAAAACCTTTGGAATAAGAAAAACTGCAGCAAGCCAGGCACCGATTAGCCCTGTAAAAAGCATCCAGGAACCACTTATTCCCATTGTAAAGCCTAGCCCTCCTAATCCTATGCTAAATCCACCACCAACATCTGTAGCAACAACGGACAAACCAATATGCCAACTTCCCATGTTTCGGCCACCAACGTAATAATCATTCTTACCCGTATTGGACCGATAGAAATAATAGCCAACACTTAACATGGCAAGCATGTAAACAATAAATATGGTGAGGTCAATCCAGTGCATCCTGCCTGCTCAATCTAACTGTTATTACAGCTCGAGCATGAGGGTTTTATCGTTGCTTTTAATTGATTTCATCAATGAGTGAGATTGCGTCATATCCTGTTCTTTTGATGCGTGAATGCGCGAATATAGGGATTTATAGGGATTTTGATGGAGAAGAGAATCTGAATTTATAGATGAAAATTTAGTAAATCATCCCGTCTTGCTTCAGCTTTATGAAAAATGGTTTAATCAAAGATGAGAACTCATTTTGGGTCATTGAAAGGTTTAGTTGTGCAGTAAACTTAGGATAATGCGAAGCCAGACTTTCACCTTCGGTACGCATGAGCTCAATGATCATTGCAAAAATGGGGGAGAGATGCATAAACTTCACCTTAAGGGTTTCGGGTTGCCTGAAAACCAGACAATGATAGCTACCTCTGTCAGTTCTTGAAATTAAACGCGCGTTCTTTCGATGAACAGGATAGTTGAAAAATAGCACTTCTGATTCAGGGTTTAATTGCCAGGCATCCTGCCAGAAATCTTTGGTTGTGCTTCTTGGAGTATCGAAATCCGGCATCATATAGTACTTTACTTCAATCCATTCAAGGTTGAGTAGATCAATTATTTGAGGATATGATTTAAGTAGATCCTGTTGAGTTGAATGAACAAAACTGATGAGCTCTTTTGGCATTTTCCACACCTGTGGATCCTTGCATTTATGTTCTTCGAAGAATTGATTGATAAGGGTTTTCCATTCCTTTTCAGTCAGTAGGTTTTGAGTCAATGGGTAAGTACTTGATAATGCTTCTGAAACCACTCCAAAAACCAATCTTCGATAGTGGTGAATCCGGTTTGGAGTAAGACCATCCATTTGCACAGGCTCACCGTTTCGACAGTATTCAGCGAGCTTTCTTTGATTGCCTAAGGTTTTTTCAGATAGCGTTGGGCTCATGTATCCAAGTTTTGTTGCAAATCCCTTCTAAGCGTTCCATTTCATTTTTTAAAACATTCATTTTCGGGATGTTGAAATCTCTTTCAAGCAGCACCGGAACTTCATTTGGAAGCTTTTTGATGGCGTGTTCAAATAAAGCATAAACCGGATCAATGATCGCCTGGCCATGCGTGTCGATGATCAATTCATCACTGACCTTTTCATGACCCGCCATGTGAATGTATCGAACCCGAGAAAGATCCAGTTGGTCAATAAAGTCATAAGGATTGTAAGAATGGTTGAAGGCGTTTACATAAATATTGTTTATATCAAATAAGAGTTCGCAATCAGATTCCTTCAATATGGAATTGATGAAACTCACCTCATTCATCTCAGCAGCTACCGGAGTGTAATATGAAACGATCTCAATTACAAGTTTCCGCTCCAAAAAATCTTGAACTTGACGTATGCGATCCGAGACGTGTTTCACTGCATCTTCAGTGAAAGGAATTGGCAACAGATCATATAGATGTGCATTGTCGCATTGACTATAGCTCAGGTGTTCTGAGTAAATCGGTACATTCCACTCTTTCAAGAACAGCTTTACCTTTTTCAAAAAATCCCAATCAATAGGGTCGGGGCTCCCGATGGAAAGCGATAAACCGTGCGTATAAATAGGATAGCGCTCCGCTACTTGTTTGAGTTGCTGTTTCCAAAAACCACCCACATCAATCCAGTTTTCAGGAGCCACCTCAACAAATGCAGGGTTCATGCTCTCCTCCGTAAGGAATGCTGTTCCAAAATCTTTGCGATATCCGATGCCGGTGTGTTTCATAAAAAAATCCGACCCGCATAAAACAGGTCGGATTGTATTGAGTTTACTCTACTATTTTGGGTTTTTTTCTGACTTCTTTTTTGAGCCTTTGGCTTTTTCCGCTGGTTGAGCCTCAACTGCAGGTTGAGCTTTAACGGCATT
>JBBDRU010000241.1:0-4185 GCA_040905305.1 Salibacteraceae bacterium
TATCAACGCTTCCATCGACTCTTTTCTTGGTCACTCCTTCCCCTTCAAACACTTTTTTTCGAATGATGGTAATGCCCAACGTGTCATCAATCTCGGGTTCAGATATATTGGGTTCTTTACTTTCTTCCTGTATCAACCGATCTTGTCTAAAGTTAGAATTAGCGGGTTCATAAACATCCGTTACCTCATCACCTGATTTTTTCTGAAAATGATAGCGGCCATTTAAATGAAAAAGCTAGATCTATTCCTGGTTGGAGTCTTCATAATCGTATCCTTCAATATTTCGCGGATAGGCCGTCAGCGATTGATTTTTGGAAAAATAACGGTAGGTAATTGCTGTATCAATCGAAACAATTGCGCTATCAATCACACCGCTGTATCTGTTTATCACACCTGAACGATCTCCGGCATACATGTATTGATTATCATCTATCCTCGATGGATGCGTTTCATTGCTCAATTCTGTATTGGTAAGGTTCATCGCCACTTCTTCGCCATCTAACCCGAGTGAATACAAGTCCATTTGAGGCGATGGAGCAAAGCGCAGGTTGTTATTTGCGATGTTCACTGTATCTGTCGTTCTGTTGCTCGAAAACAAAATTTTATCGGATGTCCAAAACACAGGATGACGATCATCAAATAAATCATTGGTCAATTGTTTCTGGCTATTTGCTGCAATGCTGTAGAGATAAATATCTGTTTGACCCTTGCTTATCGCGGAAAACAAAATGCTTCTTCCATCGTCTGAAACATCTATTTCCAATACTTTCTCGAGGCGTAAAAGCTGTGTTTTCCCCACTTCACCTTCTTCTGGATCGATGCGATGCATCCAAATTTTTCCGCGTTTCTCTGTAATCATATAAAGCTCGCCTGTTATGGGATTCCAATCCAATACCGGATAAGATTGGTCATATATATGATCCAATTGATAACCCTGTCGATAACGCTTTTTGCGTTTGTCGTTTTTAGTGTCATAAATAAACACGCGAACCCGGCTTCGTTTGTTTTCTGCATAGGCCAAATACCTGGCGTCAGGACTCAATCTTGGCTCTGTGAAATCTCGTTTAGGCGGCATACGCACATCAACGAAGGGTTTAAACTCCTGCGTTCCCTCTTCATCCATTTTATAACGGTTCTCAAAAAAACGCTGCGCATCATTCAGCAAAGTGTTTAATGAAATTCCCAAAACAAACAAGTAACCTGACTCGATGCTTCGGGTTACGCGAGACATGTAAAGAATATTCGGAATAACATTGGTTCCGTATGTTTCTCCAATGTAATACCAGATCGACCTTCCTGCAACTTCCGCGTCTTTGTCGACCAGTCGGTTAAAATTTTTATACTCGTCTCGGCTAATCAAATCTCTCAATCGATCATCAGCTTTAACATCCCAGGGTTTTGCCGCATACTTGGTGAGGCCAGACGTGAACCAATGAGGAAAATTGATGAGCGCATTGTTCTTTATCATTTCGCGCCAATTGTCGCCAAAAAGCATTTGACCGATCAACACCTGAGCAATTCCTTCCCTTATTTGATTTCGAAATGAGTTTAAATCACCATCAAAATGCACGAAAATCTTTGAGCCTGCAATTTGGGTAGTGCCGCCAATATTCGATTCATTATTGTCTGGAATGCCCACATTGCTCTGCCTGAAATGTTCTAATTTTTGATAAACCACAAACTGAATGCGTTGCTGCTTGATGGAGTAATCAAAGAATTGCTCCATTTCGTCAATCATTTCCCCGGCATTCTTTGCTGTGTAAACGGCCAAATTCTTGTTTGCTCCATAAAAAAACACGGTGAAATAATCAAACTCATACTTCATCCAATCAAATTCTTCATATTGAACCCGGTTTTTACCGAACGGATGGTGCATACCGTGATAAAACTGCGCACGGATGGCCGATCCGTTGATCAGCACGATCAGCAACAGCAATAATATCCTTCTACATTTGTGGTGCTTATTTACCAAGGAGAAAATTTAAGCGCTAAAAGTAACAAGAGCAATTTAGATTATCACAACAAATTAGACGAGCAATGTTGCACATAAAACAATTTACCTTCAGTCCGTTTCAAGAAAACACCTTCGTTTTGTATGGCGAAAAGAACAGCTGCTGGATCGTTGACCCCGGTTGTTACGAAGATGAAGAAAAGCAAGAACTGAAAGCGTTTATTGCATCAAAAAACCTTGTACCCAAACGATTGATCAATACGCATTGTCATTTAGACCATGTTTTCGGAAACAAATTTGTGAGCGAAACCTATGGCTTACTTCCACAATATGATCAGCGCGATGAACCCACGATGAAAATGGCTGCTATTTCTGCAAGCATGTATGGCATTCCCGGTTTTGAAGAATCACCCGCTTGTGAGCAATACATTTCTGATGGAGACCAGCTTGAATTAGATGGTGAAGCGTTTGAGCTGCGTTTTTGTCCTGGGCATGCTCCGGGGCATCTTGTTTTTATTCATCATGCCTCTAAACAAGTAATCGGTGGTGATGTTCTTTTCAGAGAAAGCATTGGAAGAACAGATCTTCCGGGCGGAAATCATGAACAATTAATTGCATCGATAAAAACTCAACTTTTTACATTAGATGGAGATTACACGGTTTTTCCCGGGCATGGCCCTTCAACTTCTATCGCCCACGAGAAAAAGTGTAATCCATTCTTGAAATAATATATTCTGTAATTCTTTTGCATAAACATCTAAACAGCTAACCGAAATGGAAAACATGAACCAATATACAACGATGATTCAGGAGTTTATCGTGGAATACGGAATCAAACTCATAGGTGCAGCAGCCGCGCTGATCATTGGAATCTGGATCATCAACCTTATCGTGAGTCGGCTGGCATCGGTAATGAATAAACGAGAAGTTGACCCAAGCTTGGTTCCTTTTCTTAAAAGCCTCCTTGGCGTCACCTTAAAACTTGCGCTATTTATAAGCGTAGCGGGTATGATTGGTATTGAAATGACCTCATTCATAGCCATTTTAGGTGCTGCAGGTCTAGCCATTGGATTAGCCTTGCAAGGCACCCTTCAAAACTTTGCCGGTGGGGTGATCATATTGTTGTTGAAGCCTTTTAAAGTAGGAGACTTTATTGAGGCAGGAGGGCATTCAGGAACTGTGAAGGAAATTCAGATATTCAACACTGTAATGCTTACTCCAGACAACAAAGTGATTATCATTCCCAACGGTGGGCTTGCAAATTCCTCGCTTACCAATTATAGCACCATGCCTACGCGAAGGGTGAATTTTTCTTTTGGAATTGGCTACGATGATGATTTTGAGAAAGCAAAAACCATTATTCATAAATTGATTTCTGTTGATTCACGCATCATGGAAGAACCTGCACCATTTGTGCGATTGGGTGAAATGGCAGATAGCTCTATAAATATCACTACACGCGTTTGGGTGAAATCAGAAGACTATTGGGACGTTCACTTTGATATGCTGGAAAATGTGAAGAAAGCATTTGATAAAGAAGGCATCAGCATTCCTTACCCACAGATGGATGTGCATTTAGACAAATAATCCTTTTTCGATACGCGCAATAAACCACGTCAATTTAATAGTTCCAATTAACAGGTATTTAGGATTTAAAACCTGTGATCAGTTCTGATACATTGGCTTTTTTAAGATTTTCGCATGCAATTGATGTAGCTACACATACATAATGAGCACACTTTCCCAAATTATTCTCGCGTTGACATTTTGCGCCTTGCTATTCAGCACCCAATTAGGAGCACAAAGCATATCTGGTCGGGTAGTTGATCCAACTGGAGAGGCTATTCCATTTGCAAACATCGCACTCTATTCTGCCGACTCAACCCTCCAAGGTGGTAGCACCAGCGATGCAAACGGTAAGTTTTCCATAGAGTCGAAACCGGGTCGATACTATTTAGAAATTTCGTTTCTTTCATATCAAACCAAGCTCACTGAATTACTCAGTGTTGATAGAGCCCCGCATGAGTTAAACCCCATTGTATTGAATGAAAATTCTCAAATGCTTGATGAGGTCGTTATTGAAGCCAAGCGAAGTCAAATGGAATTCAAATTAGATAAACGAGTTTTCAACGTAGGTCAAGACCTTTCGAATGCAGGAAGCAACGCAAGCGAGGTTTTGTCAAATGTTCCATCGGTTGATGTTGACATCGAAGGCAATGTAAGCCTGAGAGGAA
>JBBDRU010000242.1:0-24535 GCA_040905305.1 Salibacteraceae bacterium
GCCATCAATTTGAATCATTAGTTGATCAATCGCTGATTGACTGGAAGCAAAAACCCCATTTAATTCTTTTGCCAGAACCTCATTTACATTTTGAACGGCTTTCAACACTCCCTTACCCATGTATCTAGTGCTGTCGCCATCTCTAAGTTCCATTGCTTCATGAACCCCAGTTGATGCCCCAGATGGGACAGCAGCTGTTCCAACAACACCAGTTTCAAGCACCACATCTACTTCCACCGTTGGGTTTCCTCGTGAATCAAGGATTTCTCTAGCTAATATTTGAGATATATAACTCATGATTAATATTTAAACTATGACCATTTTATGTTGGCGAATGAGCTGGACAAAGTCGTCAAATAAATACCTTGAATCGTTAGGTCCAGCAGAAGATTCCGGGTGAAACTGAACAGAAAAAACCGGTTTGTCATTGAGCTTTATCCCAGCTAGAGAATCATCATTTAAATGAATGTGGGTTACTGTAATGTCTGTCCTTTTCTCAGCTTCTTCCCTGCTCACAACAAAGCCATGGTTCTGGGAAGTTATTTCACTCTTTCCAGTGATTAGGTTTTGAACAGGATGATTAATACCTCTGTGACCGTTGTGCATTTTGTAGGTTGGGAGTCCTACGGCCAAAGACAAAAGTTGGTGTCCTAAACATATACCAAACACTGGAATGTTGGCCTCTAAAACTTGCTGAATCTGTGTAACACTTTCTTTCATTGCCGCAGGATCACCAGGGCCATTGCTCAACATAATGCCATCGGGTTTCCAATCCAAAATCGTTTGAACCGAGGTATTCATTGGAAAGACTTTCAATGCGCACCCCCGTTCGTCTAGGCATCTCAGAATATTTCTCTTTGTTCCATAATCAATAACAGCAACCTTTAATTCAGATTCGGAACTACCAAAGTCATAAGCCTCTTTAGTGGAGACTTTTGAAGACAGCTCCAAACCAACCATGCTAGGAACTTCGGTCAACTTTTGACGCAAAACGTCCACATCCAATATTTCACTTGAAATGATCGCGTTCATGGCTCCCTTATCCCTAATGTGACGTGTAAGAGCACGAGTATCAATATCTGAAATAGCGATCAGATTCTCACGGTCGCAATAATCCTGAATAGACTCTTCAGAAGCTGCACGCGAAAAAATATCTGAAAACTTTTTACAAACCAGTCCTTCAATTTTCACTGAATCTGATTCCACTTCATCCGGATGAACACCGTAATTTCCGATATGGGCAGTGGTCATAATCAATAATTGACCATAATAAGACGGATCGGTAAATATCTCTTGATATCCCGTCATTCCAGTATTAAAGGCGATTTCCCCTCCGGTTGTACCGATTTTACCAGCAGCTTTACCTTCAAAGACAGTACCGTCTTCGAGAACGAGCAAAGCCTTTTGTCCTTGTTTATATTTCATGTGGCAATATTGTCAATTTTTAGGCAAAAAAAAGAGGATAGGTTAACCCATCCTCTTCTTAGTTTTAAACAATCAAAGTATTCAAATCAATTTTCAGATTTCTTCTCTTGTCCATCATTGTCTTTTTCATTTTCATCATTGGTTGAAGAATCAGATTTAGGCTCTTCTATAGATTCACCTGTTGGTTCTTCCTTATTAGCTTCCGCATTTTCTGATGCTTCTGCCTTTGGTTCTTCCTTCACCTCCGGTTTTGGCTCTTCAACCTTTTCAACAGCTTCTTCTTTTGGCTCTTTTTTGGCTTCAGTTTTTGGGGCATCACCAGATTTTTCCTTAGAAGAACTACCTCCACTACCTCTTCGAGATCTGCGGGTTTTCTTTGTTTTGGAAGCACCGGAATCGTTGGTATAAATCTCGTTGAAATCAACCAATTCGATCATACACATTTCAGCCGAATCGCCAGGTCTGAAACCTGTTTTAATAATACGAGTATAGCCACCTGGTCGTTCACCAACCTTTGCAGCTACCTCTCTGAAAAGCTCGGTTACCGCTTCCTTGTTCTTAAGGTGACGGAACACCATTCTTCTCGAGTGAGTGGTATCATTTTTTGATTTCGTAATCAGAGGTTCAACATATCCTCTCAAAGCCTTTGCTTTCGCAACGGTAGTTGAGATTCTTTTATGCTGAATCAATGCACTGGCAAGGTTCATCATCAACGCATCCCTGTGCGAAGCTGTTCTACCTAATTGATTGATTTTATTTCGATTTCTCATTGCTTATATATCAAGCGTTCTTATTCCTTTTCTAACAAATATTTTGACACGTTCATTCCGAAGTGTAAACCCTTCACTTGAACTAAATCTTCGAGTTCAGTAAGCGACTTCTTACCAAAGTTTCTAAACTTCAATAAATCGTTCTTTTCATAGGTGACTAAATCGCCTAAGGTTTCAACATCAGCTGCCTTCAAACAATTCAACGCTCTAACAGAAAGATCCATATCGATCAATTTTGTTTTGAGCAATTGACGCATGTGAAGCGTGTTTTCATCCAATTCCTCTTCAGCCTTTTTCTCGACCTGATCAAGGGTAATTCGCTCATCGCTGAACAGCATAAAGTGATGAATAAGGATCGTAGCTGCTTCTTTCAAAGCTTCCTTCGGATGAATAGATCCATCTGTATCGATATCAAAGATCAATTTTTCATAATCTGTCTTTTGTTCAACTCGATAGTTTTCTATCGTGTATCGCACATTACGAATTGGTGTAAAAATTGAGTCTAAGAATACGGTTCCAAGAGCTGGGTTTGAAGTCTTATTTTCCTCTGAAGGAACGTAACCTCTACCTTTTCCGATTGAAACTTCCATTTCGATAGTAATCTTATCATTCATGTGACAGATTACATGGTCTGGGTTAAGCACTTGAAAAGAAGTGGTAAATTTTCCGATGTCGCCTGCAGTGAAGGTATCTTGACCACTCACTTTCACGCGAACCTTTTCAGATTCCTCTTCTTTAATCTGTTGCTTGAAACGCACTTCCTTAAGGTTTAGAACAATTTCAGTAACGTCTTCAATAACACCTTTAATGGTGCTAAATTCATGATCCACTCCTTCAATACGGATAGAGGTGATCGCGAATCCTTCAAGAGACGATAACAAAATTCTCCTTAAGGCATTCCCGATGGTAATACCATATCCTGGTTCTAACGGACGGAATTCAAATTGACCTTTAAAGTCATCCGCTTGAATCATTATTACTTTATCGGGGCGTTGAAAATCAAGTATTGCCATAAGTCGACAGTATTGGGGATTAATTATTTAGAGTATAATTCAACGATCAATTGTTCACGGATGTTTTCCGGAATTTGATCACGGGTTGGTGGAACAATAAAAGTTCCTGATAATTCATTCTTATCAAATTCCAACCAAGGATAATTTTTTAAATTGCTTGCAGCGACAGAGTTTGTAATAGCCTCAAGTGACTTCGACTTCACTCTAACCGCAATTTTGTCACCTGCTTTCAGCTGGTAAGAAGGAATATTGACCACATCTCCATTCACGGTAATGTGCCTGTGACCTACAAACTGTCGAGCAGCTCTTCGTGTTGGTGCAATACCCAAACGAAAGACGGTGTTGTCTAAGCGAGATTCGCAAAGCATCAACAAGTTTTCTCCGGTAATACCCTTCCTGCGAGATGCCTCTGCGAAGAGGTTTGAAAATTGTCGTTCCAAAATTCCATAAGTGTACTTTGCCTTTTGCTTTTCCTGAAGCTGCACAGCATATTCCGACTGCTTCATTCTTCGCTTATTTGGCCCATGCATGCCTGGTCCGTAATTTTTACGCTCCAACGCCTTGTCCGGACCAAAAATTGGGTCTTTGAACTTTCTTGCGATTTTAGACTTGGGTCCTCTGTATCTTGCCATTTCTTGCTAAATTATTAAACTCTTCTTCTTTTAGATGGTCGGCAACCGTTGTGTGGAAGCGGGGTAACATCTATAATTTCTGAAACTTCTATGCCCATATTGGCAATGCTTCGTATCGCACTTTCACGACCCGATCCAGGACCTTTAACAAACACTTTTACTTTACGCAAGCCAGCCTCGTGAGCCACCTTTGCGCAATCCTGAGCAGCTACTTGAGCAGCATAGGGAGTGTTCTTTTTAGATCCTCTAAAGCCCATCTTACCTGAAGATGACCAAGAGATCACATCGCCATTTGCATTGGTCAATGAAACAATGATATTGTTAAATGAAGCATGAATATGTGCCTCACCTACTGCATCAACTTTGACCTTTCTCTTTTTTGTTTGAGTCTTCGCCATGGAAAACGTGTTCTAATTAGTTATTATTTAGTTGCCTTCTTCTTGTTAGCAACAGTTTTTCTTCTTCCTTTTCTGGTGCGGCTATTGTTCTTAGTTCGCTGTCCTCTAAGAGGTAAGCCTGAACGGTGTCGCACACCCCGATAGCATCCGATATCCATTAACCGCTTGATGTTCAATTGAACCTCAGAGCGCAACGCACCTTCTACCTTTAGGTGATCATTAATATATTGCCTAACCAAAGAGAGCTCATCGTCATTCCAATCGCTCACCTTTTTGTTAACGTCAATTTTACCTTTCTCCAGAATTGCTTCTGCAGTGGAACGACCAATACCATAGATATAGGTCAATCCGATTACTCCTCTTTTATTTCTTGGTAGATCAATACCTGCTATACGAGCCATATCTTATTCTTTTAACCCTGTCGTTGTTTATGTTTTGGATTCTTCTTGTTGATGACATAGAGGCGGCCTTTACGCTTCACTATCTTGTCGTCAGCTGATCTTTTCTTAATGGATGCTCTTATTTTCATGACGCAACGCTTATTTATATCTGTAAGTTATTCTGCCCTTTGAAAGATCATATGGAGACATCTCCACCTTCACTTTATCGCCAGGCAATATTTTTATATAATGCATGCGCATCTTACCCGAAATATGGGCGGTGATGACATGGCCATTCTCTAATTCCACTCTAAACATTGCATTAGACAATGCTTCGGTAATGGTACCATCTTGTTCTATGGACGCTTGTTTCGCCATATATTTTTTATACTTCTATTTTCAATTTTTCTTCTATCAACTCAAATGTTGAAAGCACTTCAGCCTTTCCTTTTCTCACCACCACATCATGCTCAAAATGAGCTGAGGGCTTTCTATCTGCAGTTAGAATTGTCCATCCATCACGCAATTGAGTGATGTTTCTTGTACCCAGATTAATCATTGGCTCAATGGCCAAAACTAATCCTTCTACGAGCATCGGACCTTTACCTCTTCTGCCATAGTTGGGCACTTCGGGTGGCTCATGCAACTCCTTACCTAAACCATGACCAACCAACTCTCTAACCACACCGAATCCATTTCTCTCAGCCTCTTGCTGGATGGCAAATCCAATATCTCCCACTCGGTTTCCCGCTACAGCTTGTTCAATACCAAGTCGCAAGCATTCTTTGGTGGTTTTCAATAGTCGATCAACTTCGGGAGAAACCTCGCCTACCTTAAAAGTATAGGCAGAATCTCCAAAGTAGCCATTCAGCAAGACTCCACAATCTACAGACAGAATATCCCCATTTTCCAATGGTTCATTCGTAGGTATACCGTGAACTACAGCTTCATTACGTGATATACACAAACTATTTGGGAATCCATTGTAGTTCAGAAACCCGGGCGTTGCATGATGATCATGTATGAACTCATAAGCGACTTTATCCAATTCCAAAGGCGTAACACCTGGTTGAATCAGAGCCGCTATTTCAGCTAAAGTTTTTCCAACAAGTAAAGAACTCTCTCTTAATAATTCAATTTCTTCTTCTTTCTTCCCTCTCAACATATCTCTCTCGGTTATCCAGCCATTCCAAATGCAGAAGACGAACGACCTTTTATTTTTCCAGACTTCATCAGTCCATCATAATGTCTCATCAACAAATGGCTTTCTATTTGTTGCAATGTATCTAAGATCACACCCACCATAATCAAAAGGGAGGTGCCGCCAAAGAAATATGCAAACCCTGTAGACACACCTGCAATCATCGCAAACGCAGGTAAAATGGCTACGATTCCTAAAAATATGGAACCGGGGAGGGTGATTTTAGAAAGCACATTATCTAAAAAGTCAGCTGTTTTCTTGCCCGGTTTAACCCCGGGAATAAAACCACCGTTTTTCTTAAGATCTTCAGCCATTTGATTGGGATTAACCGTAATAGCTGTATAAAAATAAGTAAATGCGATGATCAGAATAAAGAACACAAAGTTATACCAAAACCCAGTAATATCTGCAAATGCAGAAGCAAAGCCTGTTGCTGCATCTGAACTTGTAAAGCCCACTAAGGTTACTGGTAAGAACATCAAAGCCTGTGCAAAGATAATAGGCATAACTCCAGCAGCATTAACTTTAAGCGGAATATACTGACGAACGCCACCATATTGTTTATTACCCACCACTTTTTTGGCAAAGTTCACCGGTATTCTTCGAGTTCCTTGAACCAGCGCTACTGTGGCAATGGTAACAAGAAGCAAGAAAACCAATTCAATCAGCAACATTACAAAGCCACCCGCATTAGTGCGTTGTTCAATTTCAAAGAAAAACGAACTTGGAAGTTGTGCAATGATTCCAATCATAATGATCATGGAAATTCCATTTCCGATACCCTTATCTGTAATTTTCTCTCCCAGCCACATCACAAATACGGTTCCAGTAATCAACAAGATTACAGTACTGATCCACCAAAAAGTGGTTGGACCGCCTGCTACGGCCTGTGCTGGAATTTGAGCTGAAATAAAGCTCGGTGCTTGAATAGCACAAATGGCAATAGTCAAGAACCGGGTGTATTGATTGATCTTTCGTCTGCCACTTTCACCTTCTCGCTGCATCTTCTGAATAGCTGGAACAGCAATCCCCATTAACTGCATCACGATGGAAGCAGAAATGTAAGGCATGATGCCTAAAGCGAAAATTGATGCCCGCGAGAACGCACCGCCTGCAAAGATGTTAAGCAGAGCAGCGATACCTGATGCTTCACCATTTATTTCACCCAAAACAGCAGGATCGACACCAGGAAGCACAACAAAGGCTCCAAGTCGATAGATCAACAAGAAACCCAAGGTGTTCAAAATTCGAACCCTTAGATCCTCGATCTTCCAAATATTTTGAAGTGTTTCTATTAATTTTTTCATCCTAACTCAATGATCTTTGTAGATCCTCCTTTTGATTCAATAGCTTCTTTAGCTGTTTTAGAGAAAGCATGCACTGATACATTCAATTTTGAATTCAGCTCACCTCTTCCAAGTATCTTGATCAAATCAGATTTTCCTACGATTGAACGCTCTACTAAAAATTCAGCGTTTATTTCTGTTACTTTATGTTGATCAGCAAGAGCTTGTAACGTATCTAGGTTTATTCCATAATAAACTTTACGATTTGGATTCTTGAATCCAAATTTTGGAACACGTCTTTGCAACGGCATTTGACCGCCTTCAAAACCCAGCTTTTTTGAATAGCCGCTTCTGGATTTAGCACCTTTATGGCCGCGTGAAGCCGTCCCACCACTGCCAGACCCTTCACCACGTCCTAAGCGCTTGTTGTTCTTTTTAACAGAACCATTGGCTGGTTTTAAATTACTTAAGTCCATAATTGCGGTTATTTTACTTCTTCAACATTTAATAAATGATCCACCTTAGCGATCATTCCTAAAACTTGAGGTGTTCCCTCAACTTCTACAGAGTGATTCATCTTCTTCAGACCTAAAGCCTGGATGGTATCTTTTTGCTTCTTGGGTCTCTTAATGACCGAACGAACGAGTGTTATTTTAAATTTTCCCATTACTTCTTATCCGTTGTAAACAATATCTAAACTCACACCTCTTTGACGTGCTACTGTATTGGCGTCTCTCATCTGAGTGAGCGCTTCAATGGTAGCTTTAACAACATTAGCAGGATTTGAAGATCCTTTGGATTTTGCAAGCACGTCTGTCACACCAACACTTTCAAGCACTGCGCGCATTGCTCCACCAGCGATAACTCCTGTACCATGCGATGCAGGTTTCAAAAAAATGAATGCACCACCAAAGCGGCCTATCTGTTCATGAGGAACAGTACCGTTTTGAATAGGCACTTTGATCAAATTCTTCTTAGCATCATCAATTGCCTTCTCAATAGCGCTGGTAGCTTCCTTGGCTTTTCCAAGGCCATGCCCTACCACACCATTTTCATTTCCTACAACTACTACTGCGGAAAATCCGAAAGCGCGACCGCCTTTTGTAACCTTAGTTACTCTTCTCACTTCAACGAGACGATCTTTCAATTCGATCTCGCTTGATTTTACTCTTTTTATGTTTTCGCTTGCCATTGTAATGCTCTTAGAAGTTTAATCCATTCTCGCGTGCAGCTTCTGCTAAAGCTTTAACACGACCGTGATATAAATATCCACCACGATCAAACACGACCTTTTCAATTCCTGCTTTTTTTGCGGCTTCCGCAACCTTTTTACCTACCACAGTAGCTTGTTCTACTTTACTAATTCCATGTGCGGCATTATCGCCTAAAGACGAGGCTGCAGCCAATGTGGTTCCATCCAAATCATTGATGACCTGAGCATAGATTTCCTTATTGCTTCGATAAACGGCTAATCTAGGAAGCACGTTTGTTCCTGAGATGGTTTTACGAATTCGCTTCTTAATACGAAGTCTTCTATTTAATTTGCTAAGTGCCATTTCTCAATTATTTTTTAGCTGCCGATTTTCCGGCCTTTCTTCTGATCTGTTCGCCAACATATTTAATTCCTTTACCCTTGTAAGGTTCAGGCTTACGCAGCGACCTTACTTTGGCAGCAACCTGCCCGATCAATTGCTTGTCATGTGATTCAAAAGTCACGATAGGGTTTTTTCCACGTTCTTGTTCGGCCTTCACTTTAACCTCTTTCGGGATCTCAAAAACAACGTTGTGAGAATACCCTAGTGAAAGCTCCAGCTTTTGTCCTTGAACGGCCGCGCGATATCCTACGCCAACCAATTCTTGCTGGATAGTGTAACCATTTGAAACGCCTTCTATCATGTTATTAACCAATGCTCTGTAAAGACCGTGCTTTGAACGTTGATCTTTGTGATCGTTTTCACGTTCGAAGGTAACCGTATCGCCATCAACGTTGACAGTTATACAGCTATCGATTTTCTGCGCCAATTCACCTTTCGGTCCTTTCACGCGCACCGTATCGCCATCGAGTTTAAGCTCAACGCCTGCAGGTACTTTAATCAGTGCTTTTCCTATTCGTGACATTATTCAATCTTTTAATATACGTAACACAATACTTCTCCACCCACTCCATTCTGACGAGCTTCCTTATCGCTCATCAAACCTTTGGAGGTTGATAAAATAGCGATTCCCAAACCGTTTAAAACGCGGGGCAAATTATCAGAGCCTGTGTATTTTCTCAAGCCTGGTTTGCTTATCCGCTGAAGGTCCTTTATCGCTGACGATTTTGTGAGCTTATCATATTTGAGTGCAATCTTGATATTGCCTTGCGGGCCTTCATCCTCAAATTTATAGTTAAGAATATATCCCTTTTCAAACAAGATTCGCGTCATTTCTTTCTTTACTCCAGAGGCTGGAATATCAACGACACGATGATTCGCACGAATCGCATTGCGAAGTCTCGTTAGGTAATCTGCTATTGGATCAGTAACTGCCATTTCTTTCTTTATTATTCTTTATTACCAACTAGATTTAGATACACCAGGAATCAATCCTTTGTTCGCCATTTCTCTAAACAACACACGAGACACCCCAAACTGACGCATGTAACCTCTTGGCCTTCCAGTGAGTTTGCACCGGTTATGCAGTCTTACAGCGGATGAGTTTTTGGGTAACTTTTGAAGCTCTTCCCATCTTCCTTCTGCTTTTAATTTCGCACGCTTCTCAGCGTATTGATCTACGAGCTTTTGTCTCTTTCGCTCTCTGGCTTTCATTGATTCCTTTGCCATAACTTACTTTTTGAATGGTAATCCAAACGTTTTCAATAATTCAAATGCTTCCTCATCGGTGTTTGCAGATGTCACAAATGTGATATCCATTCCGGTAACCCGATTTATTCTATCGATATCGATTTCAGGGAATATGATTTGTTCTTTAACTCCCAAGTTGTAATTTCCTCTCTTGTCAAATCCTTTAGGATTGATTCCTCTAAAGTCTCTGGTTCTTGGTAGAGCCACAGATATGAATCGGTCTAAGAAATCATACATCATGTCTCCGCGAAGCGTAACCTTAGCACCGATTGGCATTCCTTTTCTTAGCTTAAAATTAGAAATATCCTTTTTAGCGTATGTTGGTATCGCCTTTTGTCCGGCTATTAAAGTCATTTCGCTTACTGCGTTCTCAATAATCTTCTTATCGGCAGTAGCGTCTCCCAAACCTTGGCTCAGGACAATCTTTTTAAGACGAGGCACTTGCATTACACTAGAATACTGGAACTTCTCCTTTAACGCAGGAACGAGTTCCTCCGTATATTTCTGCTTTAATCTTGGTTTATACTGGCTCATTTGATTACCTCCCCTGATCTTTTTGAAAATCTAACTTTAGTTCCGGATTCATCCAATTTTCTTCCTACTCTACATGGCTTTCCGTCTTTCGGATCAGCATGAAGAAGATTAGAGATATGGATTGAACCTTCCTTTTTAACTATACCACCATCAGGATTCGCAGCATTTGGCTTCGTATGGACTGACATCATATTCAATCCTTCGACTACCGCTCTCATCGATTCGCGATTAACTTCAAGAACCCTTCCGGACTTGCCTTTCTCATTTCCAGAGATAACCACTACCTGATCGCCTTTTTTTATGTGCAATTTCTTTTGCATTAATTCTATCTTTTAAAGCACCTCGGGGGCTAATGAAACTATTTTCATGAATTGCCGATCTCGAAGTTCTCGTGCCACCGGACCAAAAATCCGAGTACCACGCATTTCACCTGTTTGATTTAAAAGCACTACAGCGTTTTCATCGAATCGGATGTAAGAGCCATCTTGCCTTCTTACTTCTTTCTTCGTGCGCACTACCACAGCTCTGCTAACCGCACCTTTTTTAATATTTCCTGACGGCATAGCCTCCTTTACGGAAACCACCACAGTATCACCAACACTAGCGTATCTTCTCTTGGTTCCACCAAGCACTCGAATACACAGAACCTCTTTGGCTCCGCTATTATCGGCAACTTTCATTCGTGATTCTTGCTGTAACATCTATATGTCTTATTTAGCCTTTTCAACAATTTCTACTAATCTCCAGCGCTTGCTTTTGCTTAAAGGACGAACTTCCATGATTCGCACTGAATCACCAATTCCACATTCGTTCTTTTCGTCATGCGCCATAAACTTCTTCGACACGTTTACGAACTTCCCATATTTTGGGTGTTTCATCTTACGTGACACGGTAACAGTAATGGATTTATCCATTTTATTGCTGGTTACCAAACCTATTCGCTCTTTTCTTAAATTTCTTTCTGACATGATATCTTATTGTTGAGCTTCTTTAGATCTTTTGGTCAATTCTGTGAGCAGACGCGCAATGATCTTTCTCTTTGTATTTAAAACCAAAGGGTTTTCCAAAGGAGAAATAGCGTGTTGCATTCTCATTTTCGCAAGGCTCTCACGCTCATTTGAAAGCGCATCTTGAACCTCGTCTGTGGTCATTTCCCGTATTACTGTTGACTTCATGATCAAAAATTATTCTGTGTAATCTCTTCTTACGATAAACTTTGTTACCAAAGGAAGCTTTTGCGCTGCTAACCTTAAGGCCTCTTTTCCAACCTCTAAGGACACTCCTTCAATTTCAAAAAGAACTCGTCCCGGCTCTATTTTAGCCGCCCAGTGATCCAATGCTCCTTTACCTTTTCCCATTCTAACCTCTGCAGGCTTTTTGGTGATAGGCACATCCGGAAAAATGCGAATCCATACCTGGCCTTCTCGTTTCATATAACGAGTAACAGCAATACGTGCAGCCTCAATTTGGCGAGAGGTTAATCTTCCGGTATCGAGCGACTTGATACCAAAGGTTCCAAAAGCCAGTTGGTTTCCCCTTCCGGCATTTCCTTTGATACGACCTTTTTGTTGCTTACGATGCTTTGTTTTCTTTGGTGATAACATTGCTCAAATCTCTTATTATGCGTTTGACTTTCTTCTTCCACCACGGTTGGCAGGGGCTTTTCCGCCTCCACCTTTATTAGGTGTACCCGATCCTACGGTTGTCGATAAATCTCTCTTACCGAACACTTCTCCTTTACAAATCCACACCTTCACACCGATACGACCATAAGTCGTATGTGCTTCTGAGAGTGCGTAATCAATATCTGCACGAAAAGTGTGCAGTGGAGTTCGTCCATCTTTATATTGTTCTGTTCGAGCCATCTCTGCGCCATTCAATCGTCCACTGATCATCACCTTAATGCCCTCAGCTCCCATTCGCATGGTAGAGGCAACAGACATTTTAGCTGCTCTTCTAAACGAAATTCTTCCTTCGATTTGGCGTGCGATGGAATCGGCTACCAATTTAGCATCCAATTCTGGTCGTTTAATCTCGTAGATGTTGATTTGAACTTCTTTCTTGGTAAGTTTTTTCAACTCTTCTTTCAGTTTATCAACTTCTTGACCTCCTTTACCAATGATGATTCCCGGACGCGCAGTGTTGATCGTTACTGAAACCAACTTGAGTGTGCGAGCTATTACAACATGTGAAACACTAGCATTCTTCAAACGAGCATAAATGTATTCACGAATCTTATGATCCTCTACAAGCTTATCTTCGAAATGCTTGCCACCATACCACTGTGAATCCCATCCTCGGATGAAACCAAGTCTATTGCCGATTGGATTTGTTTTTTGTCCCATTTAAGCTTCCGTTTCAGTTGTTTCGTTATTCACTGCAACTTGGTTCATCGCTTCATTCGCAGAAGCCAATATCAAGGTTACGTGATTTGATCTTTTTCTAACTCTATATGCCCTGCCTTGAGGAGCCGGTTGTATGCGCTTAAGCATTCTTCCTCCATCAACAGATATCTCTTTGATGAAAAGATCTGCATCTTCCCATCGCTCTCCACTTTTCTGTTCGAAATTTGAGATAGCTGACCTGAGTAATTTCTCAAGATCACGAGCTGCATGATTCTTGGTAAACTGAAGAACTCCTGCGGCTTTCGTCACATCCATTCCCCTCACCAAGTCTGCTACCAGTCTCATCTTCCTAGGTGATGTAGGACAGTTCCTAAGACGAGCTATATACTGCGCCTTACGCTCTTCCTTTATTTTCTCGGCCATTTTTGATTTACGACTTCCCATGACTTAATCAGTTACTTTTTGCCTTTTTTGTTACCAGCATGACCTCGGAAATTTCTTGTTGGAGCAAACTCGCCCAGCTTATGACCAACCATGTTTTCTGTTACAAAAACAGGTATGAACTTGTTTCCATTATGCACCGCTATTGTTAATCCTACAAACTCAGGAGTAATCATCGAAGCTCGACTCCAGGTTTTAATCACCGTCTTCTTTCCAGAAGATTGTGCGTCATCAACTCGCTTTTGAAGCTTGTAATGAACAAAGGGCGGTTTTTTAAGTGATCTACTCATGCCTTATTATTTCTTTCTTTTCTCTACGATAAACTTATTCGATGCCTTGGTCTTGTTACGTGTTTTGTAACCTTTCGCAGGAATCCCTTTTCTTGATCTTGGGTGACCTCCTGATGAACGTCCCTCACCACCTCCCATCGGGTGATCTACTGGGTTCATTGCGACCCCCCTTACTCTTGGTCTCCTTCCTAACCATCTACTCTTACCCGCTTTACCGCTAATTTCAAGAGTATGATCAGAGTTTGATACCGTTCCTATTGAAGCCATGCACGTTTGAAGTACCATTCGCACCTCACCACTTGGCAACTTCACCACACCGTACTTTCCTTCTTTGGCAGCAAGCTGAGCATATGTTCCCGCACTGCGCGCCATTTTCGCTCCTTGATGTGGGTGCAATTCAATGTTGTGAATTACTGTACCCAAAGGAATATCTCTCAAGAACAGCGCATTACCAACTTCTGGCGTTGCTTTAGCTCCGCTCATAACTTCTTGACCAACTTGCAAACCTGTTGGTGCAATGATGTATCGCTTCTCTCCATCTTTATATTCAACAAGCGCGATGCGAGCATTTCTGTTTGGATCGTACTCAATTGTCTTTACTTCAGCAGCCATATCTTGCTTATCGCGTTTAAAGTCGATAATTCGATAGCGTCTTTTGTGACCACCACCGCGGTAGCGCATAGTCATCTTGCCCGAGTTGTTTCGACCACCACTCTTTTTAAGCGGTGCTAAAAGGCTCTTTTCGGGCGTATCCGCAGTAATCGTTTCAAACGAACTTAGGACTTTGCCGCGCTGGCCAGGTGTCATTGGTTTTAGTTTTCTAACTGCCATTTCTACTCAGTTCTTAAATATTTGCGTAAAAATCAATTACATCACCATCTGCAACGGTAACAATCGCCTTCTTAAAGTGATTTGTTCTACCGGAAACAATAGCACTCTTGGTGTAACGCTTCTTGGCCTTGCCAGCATAAACCATGGTATTGATTGAAGTAACGGTAACACTGTACTGATCTTCAACCGCTTTTCGGATTTCAACCTTATTGGCCTTACGATCCACGACAAAACCATACTGATTTCGCTTCTCGCTCAATTCAGTCATTTTCTCGGTGATGAGTGGTTTTACTAATACGCTCATTTCTTATTTCTTTAATACTTCGTTGATCTTCTCTATAGCTCCTTCGCATATCACCAATACGTTTGCATTCATGATATCATAAGTGTTTAAACTTCCTGCGTGAGCGATTTTTACACGCTGAATATTTCTTGCACTCAAAACAAGATTTGTTTCTTTCTCAGGAGTAACAAACAGCGCTTTCTTTCCAGTAAGCTCCATGTTCTTTAGAACATCAGCAAAATCTTTCGTTTTTGGGTTTTCCAGCTTGAAGTCTTCCAATATTCTCACATTGTTTTCCTTCATCTTAGAACTCAAAGCCGACTTACGAGCAAGTCGCTTCACTTTCTTGTTCAATTTGAAGCCATAATCTCTGGGCTCAGGACCAAATGCACGGCCTCCACCAACAAAAATTGGACTCTTAATACTACCTGCGCGGGCAGTACCTGTTCCTTTTTGACGCTTAATTTTTCGTGTTGAATAAGACACCTCAGCACGCTCCTTAGATTTATGTGTTCCCTGGCGCTGATTAGCTAAATAAAGCTTGACATCAAGATAAATGGAGTGATCATTGGGTTCTATGCCAAACACATCTTCATCTAATTTGACCTTTTTTCCGGTCTCCTTTCCTGTTGTGTTATATACTGCTAATTCCATTATTTCTCAATTATGACATATGAACCTTTCGTTCCGGGAACTGCTCCCTTCACTAGAATTACATTCTTATCGGCCAAGATCTTTACAACTTCCAGGTTGATCATCTTCACTCGCTGTCCACCCATGCGGCCAGCCATTCTCATGCCTTTAAATACACGGGAAGGCGTAGAACACGCTCCTATAGATCCAGGGGCACGAAGTCGATTGTGCTGTCCGTGTGTAGCGTCTCCTACTCCGGCAAAACCATGACGCTTAACAACGCCCTGAAATCCTTTACCCTTGGATGTTCCTACTACATCAACAAACTCGCCCTCTTCAAATATTTCAACATTCACTTCGTCTCCGATGGCCTGTTCTCCTGACCAATCGCGAAATTCCACGACCTTTCTCTTTGGGTTGGTATTTGCTTTTGCAAAGTGACCTTGCTTACTCTTGATGCTGTTTTTCTCTGATAAATCATCAAAAGCCAATTGAGCTGCGGAGTAACCATCTACTTCTGCAGTTCTAAGCTGAGTAACAACATTTGGTGCAGCTTCAATAACGGTGCACGGGATATTCCTCCCATCTTCGCTAAAGACACTGGTCATACCAACTTTTTTTCCAACTATTCCTAACATAACTTCAATGTTTTTTTTGGATGATTACACCTTAATTTCTACATCAACACCACTTGGAAGCTCAAGCCCCATAAGCGCATCGATTGTTTTAGATGAACTACTGTAAATATCCATTAACCTTTTGTAGCTGGATAACTGGAATTGCTCACGCGCTTTTTTATTCACGTGGGGTGATCTTAGCACCGTATAAATCTGCTTTTGCGTGGGCAGAGGAATCGGTCCACTCACAACAGCTCCGGTAGTCTTCACTGTTTTCACAATTTTTTCAGCAGACTTGTCTACCAAATTGTGGTCGTAGGACTTCAGCTTTATTCTGATTCGTTGCGCCATTTTTTCTTGTTTCTTACTTGTTCTTTTTATTGTACTTAAGCCTTCTCTAATCTACCCTTCACTTCAGCGATTACAGTTTCAGCAATGTTTTTAGGACACTCGTCAAAGTGAGAAAACTCCATTGTTGATGTTGCTCTACCTGAACTTATGGTTCTTAGCTGAGTTACATATCCGAACATTTCAGATAATGGAACTTTCGCTTTTATAACCTTCGATCCAGCACGATCTCCCATTCCTTCCACAACTCCTCTTCTTCGGTTCAAATCACCAACGATATCACCCATATTCTCTTCCGGTGTTAAAACTTCCAACTTCATAATAGGCTCAAGGATCGCTGGGCTACACTTTGGAAGCGCTGTTCTGTAGGCAAGCTTTGCGGCCAACTCAAACGAAAGTTGATCAGAATCAACAGGGTGAAACGAGCCATCTAAAAGGGTAACTTTTAAATTATCTACCTGATATCCTGCCAAAACACCATTCTTCATGGCCTCTTTAAAGCCCTTCTCAACAGACGGAACAAATTCTCTTGGAACATTACCGCCCTTCACTGCACTTTCAAAAATCAATCCCGGTTTCTCAGGATCTCCAGGCTCAATGCGAACAACGATGTCTGCAAACTTACCACGACCACCCGTTTGCTTCCTGAACACCTCTCGGTGTTCTGTGGAACCTGTTATCGATTCTTTATAATTTACTTGAGGAGCACCCTGATTTGCCTCTACTTTAAACTCTCGTTTCAAGCGATCTACAATAATGTCAAGGTGAAGCTCTCCCATACCGCTAATGACGGTTTGACCGGTTTCCTCATCGGTTTTCACTTGAAAAGTTGGATCTTCTTCAGCCAATTTAGCCAATGCCATGCCCAACTTATCCACGTCTGCTTGAGTTTTAGGCTCAATTGCCAAACCGATTACCGGCTCTGGAAAGTCCATTGATTCAAGCACGATTGGTGCTTTTTCATCACAGAGTGTATCTCCGGTTTTAATGTCTTTAAATCCAACTAATGCCGCAATATCGCCACAATGCAATTCCGTAATCTGGTTTTGTTTATTCGCATGCATTTGGAAGATTCTCGAAATACGCTCCTTGTTACCAGATCGTGTGTTGAGCACATAAGAGCCCGCTTTCAGAATTCCAGAATAAGCTCTTGTAAAACACAAACGACCAACAAAAGGATCGGTAGCGATTTTAAAAGCTAGCGCAGCGAAAGGAGCATCAGGTGATGGCTTTCGTTTTTCTTCTTCTTCTGTTTTTGGGTTCACACCAACAATTGCCTCCGTATCAAGTGGTGATGGTAAAATCTCCATTACCATATCAAGCATTGCTTGCACACCTTTATTCTTGAATGCTGAGCCACACATCATAGGAACAACAGTTCCAGCAATAGTAGCTTCACGCAAAGCATCCAAAATCTCTCGTTCCGTTAACGACTCAGGATCCTCAAAATACTTTTCCATGAGGGTATCATTGAATTCAGCAACTGCTTCCAACAACTTCTCACGATACTCAGTAGCCTCTTCTAAAACATCAGCAGGAATATCCACAACATCGAAGGTCATTCCCATGTCCTCCTCATTCCAAACGATTCCTTTGAAGTTGATCAAGTCAACAACGCCTTTAAAGTTCTCTTCAGAGCCAATCGGAATCTGCAGTGGTAGCGCCTGACTACCCAACATCTCTTTAACCTGATTGCAAACAGATAAAAAATCTGCCCCCTGACGATCCATTTTGTTCACAAATCCAATTCTTGGAACATTGTAATTATTGGCTAATCGCCAGTTGGTTTCAGATTGTGGCTCAACGCCATCTACTGCGCTAAACAAAAACACCAACCCATCAAGAACACGCAGTGAGCGGTTAACCTCTACCGTAAAATCAACGTGACCAGGAGTATCAATAATGTTAACGTGATAGTCTTCATCACGATAGTTCCAGTTCAAGGTGGTAGCAGCAGAGGTAATGGTGATACCTCTCTCCTGCTCTTGCTCCATCCAGTCCATAGTGGCAGCACCATCATGCACCTCTCCAATTTTATGGCTAACTCCGCCATAATAAAGAATACGCTCAGTTGTTGTTGTCTTACCCGCATCGATGTGAGCAGCAATTCCAATGTTTCGCGTGTATCTTAAATCTCTTTTTGCCATTTGTTCTTAAACGTGTGTCGTTTCCCTAAATTTATTACCTAGAATCGGTAGTGAGCAAATGCCTTATTTGCCTCTGCCATTCTATGCGTATCTTCTTTCCTTTTAAAAGCTGCACCTTCTTCTTTAGAAGCAGCAATGGCCTCATCAGCCAATTTTTCACCCATGCTTTTTCCATTTCGCTTTTTCGCGAAAAGAATCATCCACTTCATACCCATACTCAATTTACGGGAGTTTCTAATTTCTTGTGGAATCTGAAAAGTTGCTCCACCAACCCTTCGGCTTCTTACCTCAACTTGAGGAGTCACATTTTCTAATCCCTTTTTAAAGGTCTCAAGTGGATCCTCAATTCCCTTCTGCTCCATTCGATCCATCGCTTCATAAAAAATATTATAAGCAATGCTCTTTTTACCATCAAGCATTAGGTTATTTACAAACTTCGATACCAATTCGCTGTTATAGCGTGGATCGGGAGTTATTCGTCTGTCTTTCGCTCTTCCTTTTCTCATCTTGGCGAATTATTTCTTTGGACGCTTTGCGCCATATTTAGATCTTCTTTGTTTTCTTCCTTCTACCCCGGCCGTATCGAGCGCTCCTCGAACAACGTGGTAACGAACACCTGGCAGGTCTTTGACCCTTCCACCTCTCACCAACACAATCGAGTGTTCCTGAAGGTTGTGACCCTCACCTGGTATGTAAGCATTCACTTCGTTTTGGTTAGTCAATCTAACCCTTGCCACTTTTCTCATGGCTGAGTTAGGCTTCTTAGGTGTAGTGGTGTACACTCGCACACATACTCCTCGTCTCTGAGGGCAAGACGTCAACGCAGCTGCTTTGCTGGTTTTTGTCTGACTCTGTCGACCTTTTCTTACTAATTGTGATATCGTTGGCATTCGCTTATATATCTGTTTTTTCTAACGTAAAGACAATATTTCCCCGCTAAAAAGGGGGCGCAAAGGTACGCGATTAAATTTTATACACAATATAGGGCTAAGTATTTTTTTTCAAGCCGATACATCCAAGACATATTTCCTTCGCAACCACAAGCGATATAGGGTATTCAAAACTTCAAAAAAATCTTCATGTTGATAAAATTGACATGAAAAACGAACGTCCCATTATGCACCAGAATACTTTTGAAGCTCATCTTTTACTTGAAGAGGAAAATTATATGTCATTTTTAGACCAATTAAACGAAGTTCAACGGAAAGCTGCAACACATCACCAAGGACCAGTGATGGTGCTTGCTGGAGCAGGTTCTGGCAAAACACGTGTTCTCACCTTTCGCATAGCATTTCTCATCGATTCGGGAATAGACCCCTTTAACATTTTGGCGTTGACCTTTACCAATAAGGCCGCCCGCGAGATGAAAAACCGAATCAGCAAAATCGTTGGTGAAAGTAACGCCAGAGCTCTATGGATGGGCACCTTCCACTCGATATTTGCAAAAATCCTGCGTTTTGAAGCTGAAAAAATAGGATATCCAAGCAACTTCACCATATACGATATGGATGACTCAAAAAATCTGATCAAGTCGATCATAAAGGAGCTAAAACTTGACGACAAGGTTTATAAACCGCAGCTAGTACAAAGAAGAATTTCATCTGCAAAAAATGGCTTGATAAGCGCTACTGAATATCAAAACGACACCATTATATATAGTGACGACCTTCAGGCTAAAAAACCATTGCTGGGCAAAATTTATGGTATATATGAAAAACGGTGCTTCAAGTCAGGGGCTATGGACTTTGATGACCTGCTTTACAAAACCAACATTTTACTAAAAAATCACAGTGATGTTTTGGTGAAGTATCAAGACAAATTCAAATACATCTTAGTAGATGAGTTTCAAGACACCAACTTTGCGCAAAGCAGTATTTTGAAAATGTTGGCCGCACGACATGAAAATATCTGTGTTGTTGGAGACGATGCGCAAAGTATTTATGCCTTCCGAGGTGCCAACATTCAAAACATTCTTCAATTCAAAAGCCTCTATCCCGATGCTGTAACCTATAAACTGGAGCAAAATTACCGTTCAACTCAAATCATTGTAGAAGCCGCAAATCAAATCATCAGTCGCAACAGAGAGCAGTTGAAAAAAGACGTCTGGACTGCAAATGCAAAAGGAGACGCTGTGAAGCTGATAAAATGCTTGAGCGAAGTAGAAGAAGGCGCTTTTATTGCCAGCGAAATAATGGACATAAAAAACCAAGAAAACATTGATGAAGAAAGCTTCGCCATTCTTTATAGAACCAATGCCCAATCAAGAGCAATAGAGGAAGCACTCAGGAGAAAGAATATTAAATACAGGATTTACGGTGGTCTGAGTTTTTACCAGCGTAAGGAGATCAAAGACTTACTGGCCTATCTGAAACTTTGCGTAAACCCAAATGATGAAGAGGCCTTTAAACGTGTGCTGAACTATCCGGCAAGAGGTATCGGCAAAACAACCGAAAGCAAAATTTTGGTTGCTGCTGCAGAAGAGAGCATTTCGCCAATGCAAGTCGTGCAGCAAATAGATCAGGCGCGATTATCCATTAATGCAGGAACCAAAAATAAGATCACAGAATTTGCACAATTGATAAGAGGCTTTCAAATCCTGGCTACGGAAAAGGACGCTTATGAAGTCGGCCAACACATCTCGTCTTCTACGGGGTTGTTAAAAGAACTCTACACCGATCGAACTCCTGAGGGCGTTAGCCGATACGAGAACATTCAGGAGTTGCTATCAGGCATGAAGGAGTTTACAGAAATCGAGCTCACTGAAGAAGAGAAAAGCGAAGCCAACCCAAGGGCTTTAGGTTCTTTTCTTGAAGATGTGGCATTGTTGACGGATGTTGATGTTAAGGACAAAAAAGAAGACAACGACCCAAAAGTTTCAATGATGACCATACATGCTGCCAAAGGCCTTGAATTTCCATATGTTTTCATCGCTGGACTTGAAGAAGATCTGTTTCCTTCTCAACTTAGTGTAAATTCGCGTGCCGATTTGGAAGAAGAACGGAGGTTGTTTTATGTTGCTATGACCCGAGCCGAAAAAAGAGCTTTCCTCTCATTTGCTTCCACTCGCTTTAGGTTTGGAAATATGCAATATAATGAGCCCAGTAGATTTATATCAGAAATTTCCCAAAGCCTCATCGAGTCTCCCGCTGTTCAAAAAATAGAAAAAAGATCTTTAAATAAAAGTGAAGGTTACAAACTTGCCAATCATACCATAAAACGAAAATTAGTTAAAGCCGCAAACACCCCTTCAAACACCATCAAGCCTGAAGAAATCAACGCTTTACAGGTTGGAACAAATGTGCAACACGAGCGCTTTGGAAAAGGTGAGATTGTCCGTTTGGAAGGTGAAATGCCAAACAAAAAAGCTACGGTTAAATTTCAAAATATTGGAGAGAAGCAACTTTTACTCAAATTTGCCAAACTGCAAGTTTTAGCCGAATAGAAAATTGAAATACATTTAAATGGAATATTACACTCAAAAAGAACCGCTGGTTTTGGCCGAATATGGTCGTCATGTTCAGGATATGGTAAAACATATGATGTCTTTGGAAGACAGAGAAGAACGCTCGAAAGCTGCTCACTCCATCGTGCAGTTAATGACCGTGATGAACCCAAGTTACAAGGGAAACGATGAGTTACAACATAAGCTTTGGGATGATTTGCACGTCATGGCCAACTACCAATTGGATGCTGACGCACCATACCCTGTTCCCACACCAAAAGAGCAGTTGGTTGCTGAAAAAATTAATTATCCCGAAGGCAAGTTTAAATACCGTCATTATGGCAAAGCCATCGAAGATTTGATTCAAGCCGCTCGAAAAATTGAAAACAAAGACGAGCAGCAGGAACTCACACAGCAAATCGCCAACCTCATGAAGCGAAGTTACCTAAGCTACAATAGAGATTCGGTAAACGAGCAAATGATTATTGATCAGCTCAAAGAGATGTCAAATGGAGAACTAAAGCTTTCCGATGATTTTAGATTCCAGCACACCAATGATATTCTCAACACGGTGGTTAAGCGGACGAGCAAATCGAGCAAAGGACGAGGAAAGAAGAAGTGGAAAAAAAACTAATCTATGGGATCGTTTCACATTGAGGGCGGAAAAAAGCTGAAAGGAGAATTAACGCCACAAGGAGCCAAAAATGAAGCACTTCAAATCCTGTGCGCGACCTTATTAACTCCAAAAAAAGTAGAAATTGACAATCTGCCAAATATCCTAGATGTCAATAAACTCATAGACCTATTGAGTTCTTTAGGTGTAAAGATTCAGAAAAAAGGAGTTGGACACTTTATTTTTCAGGCGGATGAAATCGACATCAACTACTTAACGTCTGAAGACTTTAGAAAAAAAGGAAGTAGCTTAAGAGGGTCAATTATGATTGTCGGCCCGTTACTGGCTCGATTTGGCAAAGGATTTATTCCAAAACCAGGTGGGGATAAAATCGGGCGAAGGCGTTTGGATACACACTTTATTGGATTTAAAAAACTTGGTGCTGAATTTAATTACGACCCCAAATCAAACTTCTATAAAGCAAAGGCGAAAAAGCTCAAAGGCGCCTATATGCTCCTAGACGAGGCGAGCGTAACCGGAACGGCCAACATCTTGATGGCAGCAGTGATGGCCGAGGGCAAAACAACTCTATACAACGCGGCTTGCGAACCATACATTCAGCAATTGTGTAAGATGCTCAATGCAATGGGCGCTAAAATTTCAGGAGTCGGTTCAAATCTCTTAGTCATAGAAGGCGTTGAAAGCCTAAACGGATGCAGTCACCGCATTTTACCAGACATGATTGAAGTGGGAAGCTTCATCGGGTTAGCAGCCATGACCCAATCCGAAATTCGTCTAAAAAATGTAGGTTACGAACATTTGGGAATGATACCTGACGTTTTTAAGCGCTTGGGAATTAAAATGAAACTTGAAGGCGATGATTTGCTTTTGCCAGAACAGGATGTTTACGAAATTGAATCATTCATAGACGGATCCATCATGACCATTGCAGATGCGCCTTGGCCAGGTTTCACCCCAGACCTTTTAAGCATTGTTTTAGTTGTTGCCACACAAGCCAAAGGAAGCGTGCTAATACATCAAAAGATGTTTGAAAGCAGGCTGTTTTTTGTCGATAAACTCATCGATATGGGTGCCCAAATCATTCTCTGCGACCCGCATAGAGCAACAGTTATTGGTCACGGAAGACAAAACAGACTACGCGGAATTCAAATGACATCGCCCGACATCAGAGCCGGGGTTTCATTATTAATCGCTGCTTTATCAGCTGAGGGCCATAGCATCATTCGAAATATTGAACAAATCGATCGTGGATATCAGAACATTGATTTGCGATTAAATGCAATTGGTGCGAATATTGTAAGGAGCGACTCTTAAATCTGACTCATGAAACAATTCGCCATAACACTATTTTCTTGTTTAATGCTCATGCCATTTATGCATTCATCGCATAATGCTCATAGCCATGGTTCGCAGCAATCAAAAGGAGTAAAAATTGGTGACAAGGCGCCAGAAATAGCCTTACAAAATCCGAACGGAAAAGAAATCAAACTTTCCTCTCTTCAAGGAAAAATAGTACTCATTGATTTCTGGGCTTCTTGGTGTGGGCCATGCAGAAGAGAAAACCCAAATGTTGTTCGTGCTTATAAAAAATACAATAAAGCAAAGTTTAAACAAGCAAAGGGATTTGAGGTATTTAGCGTTTCACTAGATAACAATCCACGAGCTTGGCAACAAGCCATTAAACAAGACGGCTTAATCTGGGATTACCATGTGAGTGACCTCAAAAAGTGGCGCAGCGAACCGGCTCAGGTTTATGGTGTGGGTTCTATCCCAAGCAGTTTTCTCATCGATCAAGCGGGAACGGTAATTGCAAAAAACCTGAGAGGAACCCAAATCGATATGCAGTTAGATCAACTTATTAAATCACTCTAACTGACAAGCCTTCGCAAGAGCACTGTCTTTTCTGCCAATATGTCTCTATATCTAGGATGGCAACACTTTTGTCAACACCTTGTGACCGTTAATTAATCGAAGAAATGAGCGAAAATCAAGAAGAATTAAAAGAAGAACAAGCCTCAAACCAACAGGAGCAGCCTGAAACG
>JBBDRU010000243.1:0-4140 GCA_040905305.1 Salibacteraceae bacterium
CAACTTCAGCACTGAGCAAAACAGAAACATCATTGCTTTTCAGGATTTAGGTGAGTCACGCAGAGTCTATAATCCTCAATTCTCAGGAGTGACTCCAAATCCAGATGGTAGATCCAAGCCTGCTTCAAACAGTGAAAATCAAGTTTATTCGCAGATTTATCAAGACGAGCAAGTGAGGCAATTTACCCAGGCCTCTCAAAGGTTGGAAGGGCCTCAGTTTAACCTTAATAGTCGGTTTGATTATAACAAAGTGGAACTCGCCCGAAAGCTGGAACAGGGTCGTGATTTTAACCTTAACATGCAGTTGGGATATATTTCTCTGGTGCAAGAACTACAACCAAATCAGGTGATGGCCGTGGCTTTTGAGTACACATATAACGGACGAACCTATAAGGTCGGTGAATTTTCTAACGAAAGCAATGGCGATGAAGCTTTGATTTTAAAAATGCTCAAAAGCAACGAATTGAATACTCGATTCCCGATGTGGGACTTGATGATGAAAAACGTTTACTCCATTGGTGCGTACCAGTTAAATACTACAGGGTTTGAGTTGGGAGTTTGGTACCTCGACCGCAATAAAGGAATTGATATCAATTACCTTCCAATTGATCAACCGGGCTTTAACGATCGGCCTTTGTTGCAGGTATTGGCTTTAGACCGTATCAACTCAAATAATGCCCAGGTTCCAGATGGTGTGTTTGATTTTCTGGCTAACCCTCAAATTACCGTAAACCCCGAAAACGGACGTATATTTTTTCCCGTTCTTGAACCTTTTGGAGAATACCTGCGAAGGCAAATACTGGATGTAACAGGTGACCCCGAGCTCGCTAAACGATATGGGTTTGATTCGCTTTACACTAATACGCAAGCCAATGCCCAGTACAATTTTCCCACGGTAAATAGGTTTAGTCTGCAAGGACGCTACCAATCCGCCAATAGCTCAGAAATTGCATTGAATGCATTCAACGTTCCAGAGGGTTCGGTTAGGGTCACAGCCGGAGGTAGGCAGCTAACGGAAAACACCGACTACACGGTAGATTATACGCTTGGCCGGGTGAAAATCATCAATCAGGGTATTTTGGAAGCGGGGATTCCCATCGATGTTTCACTTGAAAGCAACTCAGCTTTTGGTATCAATAGAAAGGCGCTCTTTGCATCAAGGTTTGATTATAAATTATCTGAAGAACTGAACTTTGGTGGAACTTTTATGAACCTCTCCGAGCGACCGCTTACCCAAAAAGTGAATTTTGGAGATGAACCTATTAGCAATACCGTTATGGGAATCGATGGGAACTGGTCTGATGAGTCGCAGTTTCTCACTTCTTTAGTAGATAAAATCCCGCTTATCAACACCAAGGAAAAATCAACCTTTACTGTAATGGGGGAGGCCGCCAAACTTTTCCCGGGGCATTCACGCGCCATCGGTAATGAAGGTAATTCATACATCGATGATTTTGAAGGCAGCCAAAGCACTATTGACATGAGAACCTTTACTTTGTGGTCAATAGCGAGTACACCTCAAGGTCAACCTGATTTATTCCCAGAAGGTGCCAATAATGCTTATAAAAACGATCTTACTTTCAATAAGAATCGAGCTAAATTAGCATGGTATACCATTGATGACCTTTTCTTTAGAGATGATAATACCACCCCAGATCACATAAAAGGAAATACCGATATTCAACAAAATCACCTGATGAGGCAGGTATTTGAAAGTGAAGTTTTTCCTAATCGTGAGTTTAATACCGCTCAAGGGTTACAAAATTTCAGGACAAATATGTTTGACCTGGCGTTTTATCCGGATGAACCCGGGCCTTATAACTATGATGTTGACCCGGTTGGAAATGCCACTGCAGGCCTTACTGAAGAGGGGACATTGGCTCGTCCAGAAACACGGTGGGCCGGCATTCAACGCAGAATCGATCAGACGGATTTTGATGCAGCGAATGTGGAGTTTATCCAGTTTTGGATGTTAGACCCTTATTCGGAGGAAGGAACCGAAGGTTATCCCGGTTCACCGGGGTATGAAACCGATGGTTACCTGTACTTTAATATTGGAAACATTTCTGAGGATGTGCTGAAGGATGAGATTAAAAGTTTTGAGAATGGATATCCCACAAATGAAAATCGAGCCAGCGACTTGAGCAACCCTGAGGAATTCACCCATTGGGGAAGAATACCGGATGGTCAGCAAATTGTAAACGCATTTGACAATAACCCCCAAACAAGACCTTATCAGGATGTCGGGCTGGATGGCTTGCGGTCGCAAGAGGAGCAGGTTTTCTTTGACTCGGCCTATGTACAACCTTTGCAAAATCGACTAAGCGGAAATCCGCAGGTGCTGGATGAAATACTGGAAGATCCTTCCCACGATGATTATAACTTTTATCGTGATGATCGGTACGATCAACAGGAATTGAACATCCTTGAACGCTACAAAAACTTTAATGGCCCTGAAGGAAATAGTCCAACCTCAGAGCAATCTTCTCAAATAAATGGACAGGGCTATCCAACGAGCGCTTCTACACTGCCCGATGCCGAGGACATAAACCGTGATAACACCCTGGATAATGTTGAAAGCTACTACCAGTATAGAGTTGATATTTCTAAGGAAGCCTTGCAACAAGAAGGAAGAAACTACATCAATGCAATTCAGGAAACCACGCCTCAAGGTCAGCCGGATAGAACCGTTCGGTGGATTCAATTCCGAATTCCAATTCGGGAGTTTGATAAGAAAGTAGGAAACATTCAAGACTTTAGGTCTATCCGATTCATGCGTATGTTTATGAAAGGTTTTGAAAACCCTGTGGTGATGCGTTTTGCACGGCTTGAGTTGGTTCGCGGTGAGTGGAGACGTTACCTTGGAGACCTTGATCAGGAAGGTGAGGTAATCGCAAATGATCCCAATGTTTCATTCAACGTTGGAGCGGTTAATATTGAGGAAAACGCTTCCAAGCAACCTGTCAATTATGTACTTCCGCCTCAGCTTCAAAGAGAGATTCAAGCGGGATCTCCAAACCTTGCACGCCAAAACGAACAATCGCTCCAATTGCAAGCTTGTGGCTTGGAGGATGGGAAAGCACAAGCGGCTTTTAGAAATGTGCAGTTAGACATGCGCTCGTTTAAAAAGATGCAAATGTTTTTGCACGCTGAAGCGATGAACGAGGGACAACCCGTTGGCGATGATGACATACGTGTGTTCATTCGTGTAGGGTCAGACTTTACAGATAATTACTACGAATATGAAACACCCGTTTCCATAACCAGAAGCGGAGAATATCAAAACGAGAATATTTCCGATCAGCAGGCAGTATGGCCGCTTGAAAATAATGTGGTAATTGAGTTTGAAGACCTCTTTCGAGCAAAGCGCGAAAGAAACGAACAAATGGGCCTCGAGGGGAACGTGCAACTTAACCAGCGGTATGAAGTAGATATTGGAACCGGTCGAAAAGTATATGTGGTTGGTAATCCGAACCTTGCAGATGCACGGGTGGTTATGATCGGAATTCGAAACCCAGATGCAAGAGATAATCCAAACGATGATGGAATGCCAAAATGTGTGGAGGTTTGGGCTAATGAATTGCGGTTGACTCACTTTGATCAGTCGGGCGGAGAGGCCGCTATGGCACGCGTATCTGCTAACCTCGCTGATTTTGCCACTATTCAGGTTGCGGGTCAGGTTACAACTCCTGGCTGGGGAGCACTTGAGTCAAAAGTGAGTGAAAGGCAGAGGGAAACCATTACCAATTTTGATGCATCTGCTCAACTTCAGCTGGATAAGTTTTTACCTGAAGAGACAGGGGTGAAAGTTCCGATGTATGTTGGTTATTCTCAAAATACCAGCAATCCACAATTTGCCCCGGAAGAACCTGATACTCCAATGGAAATCTACCTCGACAACAGGGAGGCTGATGAGCGAGATAGTCTAAAACGAATTTCCCAGAAGGTAACCACCAGAAAGAGTTTGAACTTTACCAATGTTAGAAAGGAAAAGACCGGTGATGGTGAAGCGCGGTTTTATGATATTTCAAACCTCTCGGCAACCTATGCATTTACCGAAACCAACATTCGCGACTATAATACAGAGTATAACTTCATTCGGAATTATAGGGGAGCTTTGGCCTACAGCAATTCTACCAG
>JBBDRU010000244.1:0-1805 GCA_040905305.1 Salibacteraceae bacterium
ACCTGTGCGCTTGCCTCATTTTTTTCTTTTGGAATTGAGTTGGGCAACAGAGTCAGGATTTTTTTATCCGTTTTTATTTTTACGGTTGCAAATGCTTTACCCGAAAACACATTGGTCTTTACGGTGAAATCACCATCGGTGGTCGGGAAATCAATCGCTCCTGAAACCAATCCGGCTTTCAACTTAGCAGAGACCAAAGGAGCAATACTTTTCCCTGTGTAGTCATGAGAAAAAACAACTACATCGGCATTGATCTCGTTTGCAGCTGCTTCGGTTAGCTTAGACAATTGCATCGGATCCATTTCAGTGATGCTATTGCAATGCATAATTGATGGAATACCATATGCGGCTAATTCAGTCAAATCATCTTCCGATAGATCTCCATAGGTCAGTATCGTTGATTGACCACCGTTGTTAGAAGCGATTTTGGCGCCATAAGTGGCAGCTTCAAAAGATGCTTTGGAGATTTTTCCGTTTTCTGAATCGGCAAATACTAATACGTTCATGCTTAAATTACTTTGGCTTCGTTGTGAAGAAGTTTAACGAGTTCTTCCATGTCTTCTGGGTCGATCAATTTCACGTCTCCTTTTTCAGGAGGAAGGGCATAACTTACGGTTTCCGTAAGGGATTCTGCTCCGCTTGGCTCAACAATGTTCAGTGGTTTACTGCGTGCGGCCATAATGCCTCTCATGTTTGGAATACGCTGTTCAGCCATTCCTTTTGCGGCCGAAATAACCGCTGGAAGTTGAACGGCAACTACTTCGGTGCCGCCTTGTTTATCGCGTTCTATAGTTGCTTCAGATCCTGCTACTTCTAAAGAGGTGGCATTTGAAACAAAGGGTTGATCCAAAATGGCAGCAATCATTCCGATTACTTGCGAACCGTTATAGTCAATGGTTTCTTTACCACCTAAAATAAGGTCGAAATTATTACTGGACGCGTAATGAGCTATTTCTGCTGCAACCTGGTAAGCATCTTCAGGTGTTGAGTTGATGCGCACGGCATCATCTGCTCCAATCGCTAGTGCTTTTCGAATGATTGGGTCATAATCTGCACCACCAACGCTGATTGTAGTTACTTTTCCACCATTAGCTTCTTTGAGTTCAAGTGCCCTCACCAGTGCATACCATTCATCGTATGGGTTTACAATGTACTGCACACCGTCTTCATTGAATTTGGTGTTCCCCTCTGTAAAAGAAATCTTGGTTGTGGTATCAGGGGCTTTACTTATACAAACGAGTATATTCATCTCTGCTGATTTTTCTGTTTGTTGAGAGCTGCAAAAGTAGGTTTTACTATGTAAAAAGTCGAACGCTCTGTTTGTTCAATTAGGATCAAATTTTTATAAACCTAACTGCGACTATTATTCGGAAATTCAGATATTCATAAAATGCGATATACATGGCGCGTTTTCAATTATTTAGCGATATAAAGCGCGAATACGCAACGAAGTAGATCGGGTTTTATGGGTAAGCGGCAGCTCATATTTACCTTTCAAACAGTGATTCTCTGTCTGAAATCACTCTAAACGCTTTGTATTCTAGCATCGATTTTAGTTGAAACTCAATATTCATAGGTAGCCTGAATCCTGAAGAATACTCGAACTCAGGTTATGAGCTTCTTAGTAGCTGAACTTGCAGGCTTGAAATAAGATTAAAAGGAAGTTTCATATTCTGCACTTTTTGAATCTCTGAATCGATAAGTTCGCAAAATCAAAATCGCGGATTATTTTTGCCGCCATACATTTTATAGCTATGCGCACAATTCAATTCAGAGAAGCCCTCAGAGAGGCCATGAACGAAGAG
>JBBDRU010000244.1:1905-4125 GCA_040905305.1 Salibacteraceae bacterium
AGCTATGCGCACAATTCAATTCAGAGAAGCCCTCAGAGAGGCCATGAACGAAGAGATGAGAAGAGATGAAAATGTCTTCTTGATGGGAGAAGAAGTTGCTGAGTACAACGGAGCCTACAAGGTAAGCCAGGGGATGCTCGATGAATTTGGACCGAAAAGGATCATCGACACACCTATTGCTGAGTTGGGATTTACTGGAATTGGAGTAGGAGCAGCAATGAATGGCTTACGCCCTATCATTGAATTCATGACATGGAACTTTGCCATTTTGGCTGCTGATCAAATCATTAATAGCGCTGCTAAAATGCTCCAAATGTCTGGTGGACAATACAATGTGCCTATTGTTTTTAGAGGTGGAAATGGTCAGGCAGGTCAGTTGGCTGCCACACACTCCCAAAGCTTTGAGGCGTTTTATGCACACGTTCCAGGGCTTAAAGTAATTACTCCTTCCAACCCTTATGATGCTAAAGGTCTTTTGAAATCAGCTATTCGTGACAATGATCCGGTGGTTTTTCTTGAGTCTGAAAAAATGTTTGGTGATAAAGGTAAGGTTCCTGAGGGTGAGTATTTGATTCCGATTGGCAAGGCAGATATCAAACGAAAAGGGGAAGACGTTACCATAGTTTCCTTTGGTAAAATAATGAAAGTGGCTCTGGAGGCAGCTGACGAATTGGCAAAAGAGGGCATTCATGCCGAAGTGATAGATATCAGAACCATTCGTCCGCTTGATGTAGAAACCATCATTCAATCGGTGAAAAAAACCAACCGCTGTGTTGTAGTGGATGAAAGTTGGCCTTATGCCTCTGTTTCCAGTGAAATTGCCTACCGCATTCAAAAAGATGCGTTTGATTATTTGGATGCTCCAGTCTCCAGAGCAACACAGTCTGACACTCCATTCCCGTTTACCCCAAACTTGATTGAGATAGCAATCCCAACAGTAGATAAGGTGATGCGCCTTGTAAAAGAATCCATGTACTTGGCTTAAGTAATACTTGGACTTTTACTTCAAAAGAAAAGCCCCCGCGCTTTTGAGATCTTGCGAAGGGGCTTTTCAAACCTAAACCTACTAACCTATGTGTCTTGTTATGTTCAATTATCGTGCCATATTGTTTAGGTTTCAATACAACCGGAAGAAAACAAGAAAAGCATTCACGGGGGAATTTGTGAATGCTTTTCTTAACTAAACCTACTAACCTATGTAACTCTTAAACGCCTAAAAAATCGTTTAGTGTATGAGAGGTATCATAACAAACGTTAATTTAATGGGATCATGCTTAATTCGGTTAATACACCTTGTCCGCTATAGCTGAATTGACGCAGTCCGCCATCACCAATAACATGAGCAATATTGTTTGATAGAATAATATCATAAGTCTTGAAACCTGATTGCTGGGATACCATTTTTTGAGGCAATTCATCAATTACGCTGAAGTCAAAAACTTTTAGACCGGCATTTCCATCGCATATAAAAATCAATTCAGATTGGTTGTCTATGTCCAATCCGTGAGGTTCACTCATCTCTACACTAAACAATAAATCAGGACTCATAATGTCATTGATGTTCAAAACATCAAGTTGATTGGCATTTCCCCAGTTGCAATCATTATTGCTCCTCAATGTAACAAAAGCATACTCATCATTTGCAACAACCGGGTCACAAGCGGTCATGTGGTTGTAGTTTGAGAGGTAGCGCGGTGAGGCTGGATTGCTTACATCATAGGCTAACATTCCTGCATTCGATCCTATGAAAAGATGGTTTTTAAAGGTGTATAATGTTTCCAAAACCCCATTTCCACCAGCATCAGACCATGGCTTAAATTGGGTTACTGAGCTGATCGTTCCGCTATTTAGGTCAAAAACCTTCACCGTATTTTCATCAGAAACTGCATACAGATAATTTTCGATCATCATGAAACGAGCCATTGAGCCAGCAATAGCGGTGTTACTGCTACTTGCAGAGCTTCTTACGTTCGTTGAGGTGCCGCTGAATAGCACAGGCGTACCTGCTTCGCTTACCATGTCGTTTGCCCAAAATCCATCGTTTTGCTGCGTTCGGTTGTTGAAATAAATTCGGCAATCTTCGTTCTCGCAATGCTCTTCAACTTCTCTGACCACATAGCCAGTTACTACTCCTTTTTCAGCATCAATGTTTGCTACAGGGTAGTTGGGATCCATGGTACTTGGTATAGTATAGGAAAATGCATTTTCAAGTCGATAAAC
>JBBDRU010000245.1:0-24406 GCA_040905305.1 Salibacteraceae bacterium
TCAGTTTATTCAATTTTTCCTCTAAATCATCGGCTTTACCGATTTGTATTTGATGGTCGCCAACCCTTGGAATCAATTCGATTTCTTTCTTTTCATTGATGAACACCTGATTGAACTGCGCATTCCAAAAATCATCTTTGGCGGTAAAACTTGCCACTTTGAAAATGTTAGCCAATATCTCCGCTTCAGGATGCACATTATCCTCTAAAAGGTCAAGCACATTTTTCCCTATGAACTGATGAAGCATCAAGGAAATGGCACCATTTGCAACCATTACTCTGGAAGAATAATGACTTGATAGCGGCATAATCACCCCTTCTTCATCGATGTAAACACTGATGCCCAAATCATTAAACACGCGCACCACTGGTTTTCTTGCACGCACATCTAAATGCAATTTCCCATTGAGTTCCTTGTAAACTTCAGCATCGGAAATAAAAGCGTTATTCTCGAGCATGTGTTCAATATTGGCGGGATCGATGGATGACATTGCTGTTGAGTCAAGCACATAACCTAAGTCAAATATTGATTCTTCTAATTCTTCTTTTTCAATAAAATAATTTTCTCCGGCATAATCAATATTGACCACAACAGCGCGTAGCACAGATTCCTGCGAGATAGTAACAGCAGCCACTAACAGCACAAAAATCAGGGTAACCCCTATTAACCATCTCGCTATGTTGAGTATTCGTTTCAAAATTGAATCTGTTCTTTCGCTGCTTTTACAATAGGTTTAACAATTCGGTCTATATCTCCTGCTCCAAGAATCAATATAGTTTCTGCTGTAAGCGATAATACAGCATTTACCAGGTCGGGTTTTTCTACCATGCGCTTAGTTTTCAACGAGAGTCTATTCAAAAGGTTATCGCTTGAAACACCTTCGATGGGCATCTCGCGTGCCGGGTAAATCGGCAATAAAATCACTTCATCGGCCTGGTTCAAACTATCAACAAATCCATCTTCCAAATCTCGGGTACGGCTGTACAAATGAGGCTGAAAAACCACTGCCACAAGGTGTTTAGGGTATAAAAGTCTAGCCGCCTTGATAGCCGCTTTTATCTCTTCAGGATGATGCGCATAATCATCGATGATCACTTTGCCTGCCGTTTCAAACACACGTTCAAATCTTCTTTTAACACCCTTAAAACTTGCCAGTGCATCTATCATTTTGCTTTTATCGGCATTTATTGAGTGTGCGATAGATAATGCAGCCATCGCGTTTTGTACATTATGCTCTCCCGGCATGGTAATTTTGAAGGATATGTCTGTGATATTACTTTCAAAAACAAATGCACCTTTCTCTACACGCATGTTTTTATAATGGTAATCGCATGTTGGAGACAGTCCATAACTTTTCTTATTTGGATGATCAAACAAACCGGCAATGCTTTCATGTATGATCAACTTTTGAGCGCGGCCTGCCAAGGTTCTGTAGTCTTTTAACATTTCAGCATAGGTTCCATAAATGTCAAGATGATCTGCATCAAGACTTGTAATCACCAGAATGTTCGGATGAAGTCTTAAAAAAGACCTGTCATACTCATCAGCTTCAACCACAATATATTCAGGGCTTTCAGCTGCAATGATATTCTTATTACTCTCTGATAGCACCCCACCCACAAATGCCGATATATTTCCTATGCAATGCTCTAAAACATGAGCTGTAATGGCGGTTGTTGTTGTTTTACCGTGAGTACCTGCTATGGCAATGGTTTTATTGGTTTTGGTAATCCACTCCAAAACCTCTGACCGTTTATACCACTTACCTCCTTTGCCACGCACATGATCAAAAACAGGGTGGTTTTCAGGAATTGCCGGAGTATAAACGTAAAGGTCTGCGAAAGGAACCAGCTTTGGGTCATCTGAAAACTGCACTGGAATGCCTTCATCAATCAATTGATCCGTCAGTTCACTTGATGTTTTATCATAACCCGAAACGCGTTTACCCTGAACTATAAAATATCTCGCAATGGCACTCATACCAATGCCTCCAACACCTAAAAAATAGACGCTATGTACTTGATTCAGATTCACTTACTGACAAGTTTCAATACTTCATTTGCAATATCTTCGGCTGCCTTCGGGAATGCATGCAACTTTATGTTTGATGAAAGGGTTTGACGTTTGTGAGGGTCGTTAAACAGTTTCAGCACTGCAGGAACCAATTCTTTTTGAACATCAGCATTGGCAATCATAATGGCTGCATCGCTATTGACCAAGGCCATAGCATTTTTCGTTTGATGGTCCTCTGCGGCATAAGGGAACGGAACCAAAATGGCTGGTTTTCCAACAATGCACAATTCGCTCACCGCAATAGCACCCGCCCTGGAAATCACAACATCAGAAGCGGCATAAGCAAAATCCATTTCATGAATAAATTCCGTGATGTACAAACCTTCATCCTTATATGTTGATTTTAGTGCTTCGCTTTCCTCTTTGAACAGCTTGCCGGTTTGCCATATCACTTGGATTCCTGCCTTTACTATTATTTGAATCTGGTCTTTGAGCGCTAAGTTTATGCTCCTTGCGCCCAGACTACCTCCTACTATAAGTAACACCGGCTTATCCGCTTTAAAGCCAAATGATTCCAACGCTTTAATTCGCAGACCATCAATTTCAACCATCTTCTTGCGAACCGGATTACCGGTTTTCACAATAACTCTAGCCGGAAAAAACCGCTCCATATTATCATAAGCCACGCAGACCCTATCAACAGAGTTTGATACCCACCGGTTTGTTATTCCTGCAAAGGAGTTCTGCTCTTGAATCAATGTAGGAACCTTAAGCCAAGTAGCCATTCTCAATACTGGGCCGCTTGCAAATCCTCCCACTCCGATGACCACGTCTGGTTTGAATGTTTGAATAATTTTCCTTGCTTTGATCAGACTAGAGGCCAGCTTAAAAGGAAAATAAAGGTTGGCCATGCTGAGGCTTCTTTGAATTCCCGTAATATTGAGTCCGATAATTTTATATCCCGCAGCGGGAACTTTATCCATTTCCATCTTACCCAAGGCACCAACAAATAAAAATTCTGCATCGGGATTAACCTCCCTTATGGTGTTTGCAATTGCAATGGCCGGGAATATATGACCACCCGTACCTCCTCCGCTTATCAAAAACTTATTCGGCATGGCTCATAGGTTTATTTCTTAATCCTTTATCAGCATCCTCCACTCCAGTGCTTACGCTGAGAATTATGCCTACGGCCAAACAAGTAAACCAAATCGAGGTTCCACCCATGGAAACCATTGGAAGCGGTTGACCCGTTACGGGAAGAAGATTCACGGCAACCGCCATGTTTACCATCGCCTGAAAGACGAGGCTAAATGCAATTCCAATGGCAAGTAAAGAGCCAAAAGTGCGCGGACAATTTCTGCCGATGCTAATCGCCCGGAAAAATAGAACGAGGTATAGAATAAGTATGACTACACCTCCAACTAAACCATATTCTTCCAAGACAATGGCGTAAATAAAATCTGAATAAGGGTGTGGTAAAAAGTTACGTTGAGTACTGTTTCCGGGCATTTTTCCTACAAAACCACCTGTGGCAATGGCTATTTTTGATTGATTGCTCTGATAACTCTGGTTCAAATCGGCTTTATCAGGTGAGGCAAACGATTCAACCCTATTCACCCATGTATCCAGTCGATTAAATGAACCCGGCATGAGCTTTCCCATCGAGTAAACCGCACCAAGTGATAGCAACCCGGCCAGGATCAACAAGGAGATATGTTTCAACCTCACGCGACCGACAAACATCAAAACCAAACAGTTTACGAACAACAATGCAGCCGTTGAAAGATCAGCAGGTAGAATAAGCCCACATACCAGAAAAATCGGCACTAATAATGGTATGAATCCTTTGTGAAAATCCTTTATGTCATCTTGCCGAAGCGCTAAAAAGCGCGCGACAAACATGATGAGCGCAACTTTTGCTAAATCAGATGTTTGAAAGGTTTGATTAATGACAGGAATCGTTAGCCAGCGATTTGCGCTGTTTATGCTTGTTCCGATGAGTAAAGTTATCATCAAAAGCGGAATGCTCACATACAAAGCCAGTTGGGCTATCTTGGAATAATACGTGTATTTGATCTTGTGTGCTAGATACATCAACCCTAATCCACACACTAAAATGAAACCATGACGAAATAAATAATAAAACGTATTGCCATCATGATGCCGATATGCCAACGTAACAATGCTGCTATAAACCAAGAGCAAACTCAACACTGACAGCAGCAGCATAATCAACCAAATAGCCCGATCACCTTTTATATATTTAAGTATATAGTCCACTTACAACCTAAATTCCCTTACTGCTTTTCTAAACTGCTGACCATTTTCCTTAAACCCCGCAACCCGATTGAAATCGATGAAGGCTGGAGAATATAAAACGACATCGCCATCAACGGCATATTTCGCTGACTCTACCAACGCATCATAAATGCTTTGTGCCGATTGAATATGATTTACCTTATCCTCAAAAACGGATTTGACCAATTGGTGATCCTCACCTAAAACAATTATTGCTTTTACATTGGCAGCTTCGATTTCCTTCAATTGTTCACATTCTTCCTGATCGCCAGAGCTATTGATGATCCAAACAATTGGCTTTTCTAAACCATCGATAGAATACCAAGATGAATTAACATCTGTAGCCTTAGCGTCATTGATGTATTCAACACCTTTATATACTTCAACATACTCCAACCGATGCTCTATATTCGAAAGCCTTTTCAGGTTGGCTCGTCTGGCCTCTATCAAACCCTGCTGTCCGGATTTTACAATTTTTACCGTTCTGCTTTTCATAAAAACGAGGTTTAGGGATTTAGAGGTTTCTCACTGATTCCTTGAACTGACGTCCGCGATCTTCATAATCATCAAAAAGATCAAAACTTGCACAAGCCGGACTCAATAAAACAGCATCACCTTTAGCTCCCATTTTATATGCAGCATAAACGGCATCACGCATATTGTCTGCATCGGCTGTATTTTCAACAACTCCATCAAATGCTTCGTGAAGCTTCTTGTTGTTCTTACCGAGAAAAACAATTCCTTTTACCTTCTGCTTTACCATTTCCTGGAGTTGCGCGTAGTCATTTCCCTTGTCCACACCTCCAACGATCCAAACTACAGGTTGCGACATGCTTTCAAGCGCATACCAGGTTGAGTTCACATTGGTTGCTTTTGAGTCGTTGATAAAGGATATACCGCAAACTTCATTCACCGATTCTAAGCGGTGCTCGATGTTTTGAAAGTCGGTTAAACACTCTCTGATCAGATCCTTTCTGACCTCCATAATTCGGGCAGCTATTCCAGATGCCATCGAATTGTAAATATTGTGCTTCCCTTGAAGCGCTAATTCTTGTATAGTCATGGTTAATTGGTTATTTATTGGGTTAATTTTTAATTCATTATTTATGATGAAGGCCGCAAGACCTTCGTTATGTTCTTTTATTGAAAAAGGCATTCCTTTCGCTTTTATGCTTGCCTCACTCATCACTTTTCGAATGATTTCATCATCGTGATTATAGATCAAGAAGTCTTCACTCGTCTGATTTTGAGCTATGCGCATTTTGGCTCGGGCATAATTCATTTGCTTATACTCGTATCGATCGAGATGATCTTCAGTGATGTTGAGTAAAACCGCAATGTGACATTTGAAATCAAACATTCCATCCAACTGAAAACTGCTTAATTCTAACACCATCCATTCATAGGGATCATTATCAGCAACGATCGAAGCGAAGCTATTTCCTACATTTCCGGCAAGCCCAACGTTTACTCCTGCAGATTTTAAGATATAATGCAGGAGCAATGCTGTTGTGGTTTTACCATTACTTCCGGTAATTCCAATGCATTTTGCCTTTGAATACTTTCCAGCAAATTCAATCTCACTGATCACTGGCACACCCTTTTTCACCAAAGCTTTCACAATAGGAACATCATCTGGTATTCCAGGGCTTTTAACCACCAAATCAGCAGCAAACACCTTTTCTTCGGTATGTATTTCTTCTTCAAAAAGAATCGCATTATTTGAAAGAACGTCTTTATACTTCTCCTTGAGCTTTCCACGGTCGCTCAACAAAACTTCCCAGCCTTGCTTTTTACCAAGTAGTGCTGCACCTACTCCACTTTCTCCACCACCAAGCACCACAAGCCTTTTCATCATCGCAGCTTCAACGTAATAATGCTCAACACAGCCAGCATCACGGCTACAATCCAAAAGCGTGATACGATTTTGCTTTCGTGCAGCCCCTTTTTCTGATAATGATGATGAAGTGGTGCCATGAGGAACACCCTTCGGCCCTCCCCAAATTTTTTCTTGGTGTATTTGAAATAACCTACCTGCAAGACAACCGATAGATTTTCAATCAAAAAGACCCCGCAAAAAATCGGGATCAACAATTCTTTTTTAATGGCTAATGCAAACACTGCGATTATTCCACCGATAGCTAGACTTCCCGTGTCACCCATAAAAACCTGAGCAGGAAATGAGTTATACCATAAAAACCCGATGCAGGCACCTACAAAGGCGCCCATAAAAATCACCAACTCCTCAGAGTTCGGTATGAACATTATGTTCAGGTAATCGGCAAAAATCAGATTAGAAGAGAGGTAGGCGAAAATGGCCAATGTTAAACCAATGATAGCGGATGTACCACCTGCCAGACCATCCAATCCATCTGTCATATTTGCCCCATTGGAAACAGCGGTGATGATAAAAATGACTGCGAGGATGTAGATCAACCAGGTATAACTTGCGATGGTATCTCCCATCCATTCAAGAATCCATCTATAATCGAACTCATTGTTTTTAACAAAAGGAATAGTTGTTTTGGTGAGGCCAGTTTCTTCCCAAACAACGCGTTCTACAATATTGCCTCTCTCGTCCGCAACTTGTTGCGTAATTACGTTTCCCTGATCATCATACACCTTGTGTTTGATTGTAATTTCTCCATTAAAATATAGGATGGTTCCCGCGATTATTCCGATTCCAATTTGACCTACCACTTTAAATTTCCCTGCCAGACCTTGCTTGTCTTTTTTAAAGACTTTGATATAGTCATCTGCAAAACCAATCGCCCCCAACCACACGGTAGAAACCAGCATCAACCAGATATAAGTATTGTGAATCTTAGCAAAAAGTAAGGTCGGAATGATGATGGCTGCAAGTATGATAAGCCCTCCCATTGTAGGGGTTCCCTGTTTTTGCAATTGACCTTCAAGCCCGAGGTCGCGAACGGTCTCACCGACTTGTAATTTTCTTAAATAGTCAATAATACGCTTGCCAAAAACCAAGCTTATCATCAAGGAGGTAATAACCGCCAAAGCCGTACGAAAGGTTACATATTGGAACAATCCGGCACCAGGAAAGTCCATTTCAGTATTGAGGTATTCAAAGAGGTAATAGAACATTAGCTTACCAGGTTGAGCATTTCAGTTAAAATTTTCATATCGTCAAAATCATGTTTGACACCATCGATTTCTTGATAGGTTTCGTGACCTTTTCCGGCCACCAGAATGATATCACCACTTTCTGCCATTGAGGCCGCAGCCTTAATGGCCTCCTTTCTGTTGGTGATTGCCAGCGTTTTCTTTTGGTTGACTTTATCAACACCTTTTTCCATATCTCGAATAATGGCATCAGGATCCTCCGTGCGCGGATTGTCACTTGTGAGCAAAACCCGATCACTCCATTCTGTTGCAATGCGTGCCATATCCGGGCGTTTACTTGTATCACGATCGCCACCACAACCAACCACCGTAATCACCTTTTCATTTCCGCCTCGTATATCAGCTATAGTTGATAGCACATTTTTAAGTGCATCAGGAGTATGCGCATAATCAACAATGCCAATCACCCCGTTTTCTGACCGGATGTATTGGAAGCGACCGGCAGGTGGATTTAAATTCGAAAGCATTGTAAGCACTTCCATTCGCTCCTCTCCCAGCAATACTGCAGATCCGTAGGTGGCGAGAAGGTTATAGGCATTAAATCTTCCGATTAACTTTGTCCACATCTCACGTTCATCAACGATTAAATTGAGTCCCTGAAAGTGATTCTCTAAAATCTTGGCTTTAAAATCAGAAGTATTCTGCAGTGAATAATCATACACCTTACTCTTGGTGTTTTGCACCATTATTTCTCCGTGAGTATCATCGGCATTATAAAGCGAAAAGGCACCTGCAGAAAGTTGATCAAAAAACTGCTTTTTCGCCTTAATGTAATTGTCGAATGTCTTGTGATAATCAAGGTGTTCGTGGGTAATGTTTGTAAAAACAGCACCTTGAAACTTAAGTCCTGCGATTCTGCGCTGATCTATTGCATGAGAGCTAACCTCCATGAAGCAATAACCGCACTTATCTTCAACCATCTGATACAACAGAGCGTTGAGTTGAACCGGATCGGGTGTGGTGTGCGTGGCGGGTACTTCTTTTATTCCGATGAGGTTGACCACCGTACTTATCAGTCCGGATTTGCGACCAAGCGCTTTGAACAGCCGATGCAATAACGTCACTACTGTTGTTTTGCCATTGGTGCCCGTAACACCGACTAGCTTTAACTTTTCTGAAGGATTATCATAAAAATTGGAAGCCATTACTCCCAATGCCTCAGCACTGCTTTTCACCTTGACGTAGGTTACCCCATCGATCAGGCTAAAAGGAAGCTGCTCACAAACAATAATTTTTGAACCTTTTTCAATGGCCTTGTCTATGTATTCGTGCCCATCGGTTTGAGTGCCCTTCACAGCAACGAATGCACTAAGTTTTTCAGCTTTCCTGCTATCAAAACAAATCTGCTCAACAGCCAGATGCGTGTTTCCGATCACTTCTTCAATGCCGGCTTTATACAATATATCTTTCAGCAGTTTCACGATAATTCCAGTATTATTTGATCTCCTTGTTTTATTCGACTCCCAGGCAAGAGTGATTGATCTTTTATTACACCACGACCTTTGATTTTGACTTTCAATCCAGAATTTTCGAGAATAAAAACCGCGTCTTGTGCGCTCATTCCTTTGACATTAGGCACAAGATTTTTGATAATGTTTCTCCGCCCCAATTCCACACTCTCAGTTCCTGTTTGCGTTACCACCCATTTGTTATCCGGATTGGACGACTTAGTAATTATTCCTAACTCCTGAAAAACTCGAAGAAGGTCTGTTTGATATCCGCTTTTAGAAACCGGGATTCTTGTGACTGAAGTAATATCCGTTTGTGGCTCAAGCTCTTTATGAATGTTGATGCTGGTAGCATAGACCTTGTCTGCTATTTCTTCAAAAATGGGTCCCGCTACATGGCTTGCGTAATAAACATCACGACTTGGAGCATTGACCACAACTATGCAACTGTACTTTGGGTTATCTGCCGGAAAATACCCTGCGAATGAAGCTTGATAGGTAATATTAGTACCATAACCCTCACTGGACATCGCCACACGAGCCGTTCCAGTTTTCCCCGCAATGCTATAATTGTTGTTTTTTAAATTGGTAGCAGTTCCAAACTCAACCACGGACTCCAATAGCTCTCTAGCCATTTTAGCAGTCTTCTTCGAACAGATTTGCTCCCCTAGCACCTGAGGCTTAAACGACTGTACAACAGAGCTTTTGTCGGTTACTTTTCTGACAAATTTTGGCTTCATCATTTTACCATCGTTCGCTATTGCATTGTAAAAAGTCAAAATTTGGAGAGGGGTCATCTTCACCTCATAGCCTATGCTTGACCACAAGTAGGAAATCAACGACCAGCTTTTATCCGAAGGATCCTTTATAAGAGGTCGGCCTTCACCGGCAATTTCAATTCCAATAGGTTTGTCCAGCTTTAGGTCTTTGAGTCCATTGATGAATTTTGCGGGTTCGTTTGCGTAATAACGTTCCATCAACCTCATGATCCCAATATTGGAAGACATGGCAAACGCTTCTTTTACAGACATTTTTCCATACCCTCCTTTTTTGGAATCACGCATTTTTTCACCATGAAATTCCGCTTCTCCGTTACCTGCATCCACGCTATCATTCAGGTCTATGTAACCATCTTCAATGGCAACAACCAACGATGGGAGCTTGAACGTAGATCCTGGCTCTGCGCTTTCGCCTATGGCATAATTGTAATACTCGTAATAATCACCGTCATCGTCTTTGCTCAAGTTTGCAATTGCCTTAATCTCTCCCGTTTCCACTTCCATCAAAATCACACAACCATGGTGTGCATCATGACGTTTTAATTGCGATAGAAGTGCGTTTTCCGCAACGTCCTGAATATTGAGGTTGATGGTAGTATGAATATCCAGTCCATCTTGTGGTTCGACCTCATTTTCATCGTTTATCGGCATCCAAATTCCACCGGATATTTTCTGCATCAATCGTTTCCCACTAACACCTGAAAGCTCTTTACTGTATGCCCCCTCCAACCCAACAGGAGTAATACCTTCACGTTCATATCCAATGGTGCGTGCAGCAAGCATTCGAAAAGGACGTTCCCTTCTGTTTTGTTGAAGAATAATGAGTCCACCCTTAAATTTACCCAATCGAAAAATGGGAAATTCTCTCAGTTGTTTCATTTGGTGAAACTTCACCTTGCGTTTTATGAGATGGTATCGCTCTCCATCCTGCCGAGCGGTAACCAATTGGCGCTTCCATTCTATGGGAGACTGATCTTTGAATAAATCAGAAAGCGCTATAGCAAGGGAGTCTATTTGACTGTTAAACACTTCATCTACCAAACCATCGGCATTCAGATCCATGCGCACCTCATAGATCGGAACCGAAGTGGCTAACATGCTTCCATCGTCTGAATAAATATTACCTCTTACCGCCTCAATATCCCTGTAAACAGTAGTTAGGTTTTCAGCTTTTTGCCTCCAATACTCACCTTCCACTAGCTGAATAAAGATAATCTTGCCAACAATGGCTACTCCGAGAAGCACAATGGCAAAATAGACCAGGTAAGATCTATTCATCATTTCTTTATTGCTTCCGTTTGCCATTAATTGATTGACTTTGCTTTTTCTTTTTCTATGATTATTTTCTTGGGCGGTTCTATGGACTCATTGAGGCCTAATTTTCTTGATGCGATTATCTTCTTAAGCTCCGATTCTATGATGGTATTATTAAGCTCGCTTTTCATACTGATTTGCTCAGAGCGCAATTCCTTGATTTCTTGCTGAATGCGATTGATGCTGCGGACAGAAGACTCGGCCATGTATCCGTTTGCGATGTAGATCAATCCGATAAATGCCAAAAACAAAAGGTAAGGCAGGTTCTTAACCACATTGTCTTGCGTGAGCAGGCGCCCCGACAGAATAAGTGCAATGGGGTTCGCTCTTGACTCTTTATCTTTTGTGTCTTTACTCATTTTCGCTTGACTCCTATTCTCATTTTGGCACTTCGTGCTCTTGGGTTATTTTCTACTTCTTTATCTGAGGGCACAATCGCTTTACCAAGCGGGTCAATTAATCTTTGGATGTTTCCAAACACATCTTTCTGCTGTTGATCATCAAAATTTCCAGCTCGTAAAAAATGCTTCACCAGTCTGTCTTCCAGTGAATGATAGCTCAGAACCACAATTCGCCCATCCGGCTTGAGCAGCTCTTGCGTCTGTACCAAAAACTCCTTTAACGCCTCCAACTCCTGATTAACCTCAATCCGTATAGCCTGAAATATTTTAGGTAACTCCGCTTTCAACTTTCGCTCAGGAACTGCTTTTCCAATTAATGCCACCAATTGATCGGTGGTTAAAAGCACCGCTTCTTCTCTGGCAGCAATTATTCGCTTCGCTATTGCTCTAGCAAACGTTGATTCACCATACTTCTTAAAAACACCGACAAGCTGATCAAATTCGTATTCATTCAAAATCTTAACCGCAGAAACGGCTTGATTTCGATTCATCCGCATATCGAGCTCAGCGCTAAAGCGAAACGAAAACCCTCGGTCTGCCTCATCAAAGTGATGTCCGGAAACCCCTAAATCAGCAATAACCCCATCAACTTGCTCAACACCTTTTGCCGCCAAAAAGCGTTTTAAAAACCTAAAATTTCCAAAACACAATTCGAATCGCGGATCATTTGGCGCATTTTCCATAGCCTCATCATCCTGATCAAACCCATAAACCTTCCCTTTTTCACCCAATCGTTTCAGTATTTCGATCGTATGCCCAGCAGCACCGAGTGTAGCATCCACATAAACTCCACCTGGCCTCAAATTGAGTGCATCAACACCCTCATGTAAAAGAACGGTTGTATGATACTTCATCTCATTCTGCATCTTTATCGTTTAAGCCTCCCATCACTTCTTCCGCTAGGGTCGCAAACGAGTCTGCATCCTGATTCATCACTTCTTCATATTTCTCCTTCGACCATATTTCAATTCTGTCTGCGTAAGCGAACAACACCACTTCCTTGTCAATTCCAGCGAACTTCATAAGCGCTTTTGGCACCAACATCCTTCCATTCCCATCCAAACCCACCGCAGTTGCACCATTATGAAACTGTCGGTAAAAAGCGCGATTTTTAGCTATGAATAGATTTAATCCCTGCAACCTTGATGTGATTTTCTCCCACTCATTGCCCGGATACAAAACCAAACAACCCTCAAAGCCACGATTCATCACAAACTCTTCCCTAGCCGAAGGATCGATTTGTTTGCGCAGGCCGGCAGGAAGCAAGAACCGAGACTTACTATCCAATTTACACTCATATTCACCTAAAAGACCAGCCATATAAAGGGTTTGCTATGAAAGATGTAAAAGTATATGAATTTTACCACATTTTACCACTAAAATGCATATTGTTAATAAATTGATATTAATCAATGTAATTTTATTCCACAAATTGCTCTATTAACAAGCTTTTTATAGTGTGGGACTTTGTGGGAACAATAAACACATTTTAGCTTTCAAAATAGGCTGTTAACATTTAGGTGTTCACACACCGCTTTTTAATGACGGTCTCGTGTTTCAAATTCTTTATTTTTGGACACTTGCAAAACGCTGCAACTACCATGAAGGTTAATATCATTGAAGAAGGCGGTTTTCGCTACATAGAAGGAGGCGATAGTAATGGCGAACCCATAGTGGTTTTGCATGGCCTTTTTGGTGCATTGAGCAACTTTAGAGGAGTGTTTGATTACTTCACCAAGCGCTTTAGGGTGATCATTCCGATCATGCCGCTCTATACAATGCCGATTATCGATACTAACGTTAAAACCCTGGCCCGTTTTCTTGCAGATTTCATGGATTACAAAAAAATCAGCAAGGCGCATTTACTTGGAAACTCACTCGGTGGTCATGTGGCTTTGGTGTACGCTTCAAAGCATCTTGATCGGGTAAAAAGCCTCATCCTCACTGGCAGCAGCGGATTATATGAAAATACACTTGGAGGATCTTTTCCTAAAAGGGGCAATTATGACTTTGTAAAAGAAAAAGTTGCTGTTACCTTTTATGATCCCAAACACGCAACGAAAGAATTGGTAGATGAGTGCTTCGACATTGTAAACGATAAAGGCAAAACCGTTCGAATTATATCGCTTGCAAAATCAGCCATTCGCCATAACATGGCCAACGAACTTCCTAAAATGAATGTTCCAGCATGTTTGATTTGGGGAAAGAACGACACCATTACTCCGCCAGATGTTGCAGAAGAATTCGCAGAACTTCTCCCCGATGCTGAATTGTTTTGGATTGACAAGTGCGGCCATGCACCGATGATGGAAACACCGGAGGAATTCAATAAATCACTCAACAACTGGTTGAATAAGCGGTTTGAATACGCTGCATGATGTTCATTCACTCTGCAGACTTCGTCAAAAGTTCTCCCCGACCAAGCGACTGCCCGGATAGTAAATTACCTGAATTCGCCTTTATCGGGCGATCAAATGTGGGTAAATCCAGTTTAATCAATATGTTGATGCAACGAAAGGATTTGGCAAAAACTTCTGGTGCACCAGGTAAAACCCGATTGATAAACCATTTTCTGATAAACGAAGGTTGGCACTTGGTTGACTTACCCGGATATGGCTACGCCAAAGTGGCTAAAACTGAACGAAAGAAATTCATGAAGATGATCTATGACTATTTTGAGGGTCGCCCACAGATGGTCAATGCCTTTGTGCTTATCGACTCTAGACATCCTGCTCAAAAAAGCGATTTGGAATTCATGCAGTGGCTGGGTGAACATGGCATTCCATTTAGTATCGTTATGACCAAACTGGACAAGCTTTCAAGCTCAGAGCTCAACAAAAACAAAGCTGCTTATCACAAGCGAATGCTAGAAAACTGGGAATCATTACCTCCTTTTTTTTACACTTCTGCTACCTCAAAATCAGGAAAAGAAGAACTTCTGAAGTATATTGATCGGTGCCGCGAATTATATCAGCCCCACCAATAACTTACAAACGATTTCTTTCTTTTGTTTGATGATAGATACAAAGCCTTCGGCACCATGCGCTGCATAAATTACTTTTCTTTTTCCCTTCTATTAGTTTCGTTCATAATTTGTTTATTCGGTTGTTCCTGTAGTGCCCAAGACCAAAATGTAAAAACGATGCAAAACGAACATACCAACGATCTGATCAACGAGAGTAGTCCATATTTACTCCAACATGCTCACAACCCTGTGGATTGGAAACCATGGAATGATGAAACATTGAAACTGGCCGAGGAGCAAAACAAACCGCTATTGATCAGCATAGGATACAGCGCTTGTCATTGGTGCCATGTCATGGAACATGAATCCTTCGAAAATGAAGAAGTGGCCAAAATCATGAACGATCATTTTATCTGCATAAAGGTTGATCGTGAAGAACGACCGGACGTTGACCAGATATATATGGACGCGGTTCAACTCATGACAGGGCAGGGAGGCTGGCCGCTAAATTGTTTTGCGCTTCCAGATGGACGACCCTTTTTTGGTGGCACCTATTTTCCGAAGGATCGCTGGATAGAAACTTTAAAGCGTGTTCATCAAGCAATAAAAGATGATAAAGAAAAGATAGAAGAATATGCCAACAAGCTCTTGAGTGGTCTTAACCAGATGGACGAAATTCCAATAAGAGCAACACCGGCACAGTTTACCGATGAAGCAGTTGATTCTGCTGTTTCCAGATGGTCAAAACGTTTTGACAATGAATATGGAGGAGCTGAAGGAGCACCCAAGTTTCCGCTTCCAAACAACTATTCATTTTTGCTTCATTATGCTTTGGAGTCAAATGATAATGATGTAAGCAAGCATGTTTTGTTGACCCTCAAAAAAATGGCATTTGGAGGAATTTATGATCAAATAGGCGGAGGCTTTTCTCGTTACAGCACCGATAAAATATGGAAGGCACCGCATTTTGAAAAAATGCTTTATGATAACGCTCAACTACTTTCATTATATGCCGAAGCCTACAAACAAACCCAAACACCCCTCTATAAATCAGTGATTGAAGAAACCGTTGGTTTTATAGAAACCGAACTTTTGGATGAGTCTGGGGCACTCTACTCCGCGCTTGACGCAGATAGCGAAGGCGAAGAAGGTAGATATTATGTTTGGACCAAAGAGGAAGTCAAAGCTATGGCCGGAGATGATTTTGAGGTCATTCAGAACTATTACCAAATCAACTCAATTGGCAGATGGGAAGGGAATAAGTACATTTTAATGCGCTCCTCAGACGATGACTTGTTTGCTAAAAAATTTGATCTGGAAAAGGAAGAACTTCTGGATATCGTTGAAAAATTCAAGGCTACTGCAAAGAAGGAAAGAGCTAATCGCATAAAGCCCGGTTTAGACGATAAATCACTGACGAGCTGGAATGCGATGACCATCAAAGGACTTTTAGATGCTTATTCAGCTTTGGGAAACGAGCATTATCTAAACCTAGCTGAGCGCAATATGCAGTTTCTCTTAAATCAACAACTTAAGCCAGATGGGAGTCTCTGGCACAGTTATAAAAACGGATCATCCACAATCAATGGGTATTTGGAAGACTATGCCCATATGACCCAAGCCCTTTTGTCGCTTTATCAGGTTACTTTTAAAGAGCAGTATTTAGTTCAGTCAAAAGCACTCTGCGATTTTGTGTTGGATAATTTTGACCAAACACAAGCTGGCTTGTTCTATTTTAAAAACAAGCGCGACAAGGCATTAATCGCACAAAAATCCGAAGTAAACGACAACGTGATTCCTTCGTCTAATTCTGTTTTTTCTACCGCGCTTTATCGCATTGGTTTACTTTTCGGTGAGGTTGAATACCTGAATTTGGTTAAGAAACAACTGGCCGCACTTGAGCCTCAATTCAACCAATATCCTGCGGGATACAGCCAATGGATGAGCATATTGCTTAATGTATCTGAACCGTTTTATGAAGTAGCGATTGTTGGTGAAGATTGTGAACAATTACACACCGCCTTTCTACAGCGCTATTTACCAAACACCGTGCTTTGCGGTGGAAAAGATGAAGGATCAATACCCATTCTTGCAGGCCGAAAAAAAGCAAATAAAACACTCATATACGTGTGTGAAAATGGTGCATGTCAATTACCCGTTGAAACAGTTGATGAAGCCATTGATCAAATGCGTTAGCTGGGGCATCTTCTTCCTCTTGACCGGGTTCCAATCTCAAGGTCAGGTAATTATGCCCGGTGAGTTTATTGAAGGTACATATCCAGGATTTAATGCTTCCATCATAAAAGAGAAGCAAATCAAAGAATTGGTCATTAGGCAAATGAGAAAGCCCTCTGGCGCCCCCATATATGATGATGGCAAAAGGGCGATTTATCGTTTTGATAAAAATGGCATGTTGATTCACTTCTCGCTTGTTTTTCAAGGTCACCATAAAATGGACACAACACATCGGATGTTTGAATATGTAAACGGTAAACGCACCGCCCACGAAATTCACCGTGGTCGATACATCAAACGAATTGAGTCCTTGCGAAAAAACGATTCCACAATTATCGAATCTCGTTTGGTCAGACGCTTGCCCGGCAATTGGGAGCTTTTGGATCGAGAAGAAATCGTCACAAAAGTTCATCACGAAGACGCGTTGAAAATTGTGAATGAATGGAGAGGAGGGATCGATTCAAAGCCCTATCAAAAAACCACTTCGCACTTTGATGCTTCTAACAATATTATTAGCAGAGAAGTTTGGAATGGCGCCCGGCTGAGGCTAGAAGAAAAATGGACCTATGAAAACGGATTGATTTATACCTATGAGCATCAGGATCATCAGGAAAAAACAAATTTCAGTGTACGTTATAGCATAGAAAATATAATTCAAGACGAAGGTGAATGGTGTGAAAATGAAAACTGCAAAACTTGGAGCATAGTATATACCAGCGAACAACTGCCGAAGGGTTGGATTTTCATGTCAAAAAAAAGTCAAAACATGGAAATTTGGGAGTTCAGGTACCGCTATTGATCTCAGTCGATCAAAACATACTCGCATATATTTGCACCTAACTGAATTGACCCTGATTTAATTCGCTGACCTTGTTCGTTGGTACCACCTGTTTTTAAGAAAGCTTCATAGCTATATGTACCAGGCTCGAGATCCAGAATATCTATGGCTTCATCTGTTTGAACACAATAATCAATTCCCTCTTGCGATGCAAAGGCAAAGGCTCCAACATAGTCCTCATCCCAAAAAACTTCAATCACTTTACCGCTCGGAACCTCTGTCAAATTGTAAATAAAGACATCACTGGGGTATGTGCAGCTGCCATCATCAATGTCTGCACTTGGTGAATAATTTAGTGCATCTGTATCCGTGCAGCCCTCATAGATGCAACTACCGTCATCATCAGTAGCCTTTTCATCAAAATTGGATGCGTAAAGATCCGTGCAACCATCCCTCTTGCAACTGATCACAATCATTGAAAATAAAACTGTAGTAAATAAAATTAAATTTTTCATAGCCTAGGTTTTGGAGTGGTTGCATGAAATGCTTTTAAATAATTAGGCACAAAATAGGCCAAATCCTGAAACTCACCTTTTTCGAATGAGTATTCGGCAAGTCCAACCATTTGTTTGGCAGATGGCCACACATCAGGCACGAAATAGGCACTTTTATTCTGGCATACCTCCTTAAACTTTTTCATTCCTGAACCAAAAAAAAGGACGGCATCCTGCTTCAGTTCTTTTTCAAATGATCGATCATCCAAAACAATGGCGCTCAATGGCTTTTGTACTTTCAACCCAATATCAAAAATTGTTGCGTACACTTCCATTCTGCGCGCATCCAACATAGGGCAAAGCACAGGATCTTTGAGGTAGTTCAATTCTTTGACCACATGCGGATGCAGACACATTTGTTGCAAGGTATCAATGGCAATCAAAGGAAGATTAGCACCATAGCACAAGCCTTTGACAAGGCTTACCCCGATTCTAAGGCCAGTATAACTCCCTGGCCCGGCACTCACTGCCATAGCGTCCAAATCTGTTGGGAGGATAGAGTTTTGCTTTAGCAATTGATCAACAAATGGTGCCAGTTTTTCGGCATGTGCATAGCCATCATTCACCTCTAAAAAATCAATGAGCTCACCATCTTTTGCAAGGGCCACTGAACACATTGTTGTAGCCGATTCTATGCTAAGTATTAATGCCATTAATCGATAAAACGTTTTTGAAGTTGGGGTGATGGGATCACACACTCGCTCTTCTTACCAAACCATTGATAACGATTTCGTGCAACAAAGTCATAAACAACATCGAGCCAGGATGCAGGAAGAAATTTAAATATCAAAAACATGCGCCAGAAGCCACCTAAAACAATGATGATTTGAAATACCGCATCGGACTTCACAAATGCATTGCCATCCACATAGAAAACTACAGAATCCATTGAAGGCTTGATTTTTTGTTCGACAATCAGTTGCTGCGCAAATTTCCCTTGCAAGCTTGAAAATTGCAAAAGCTCTTTGGGGTCATTTCGAATCAAAAACCGCACAAAGGCGTTGCACAAATTGCAAACTCCGTCAAACAAAACCACATACTTTTTTTTTTGTTGCACGCTGCAAACTTAGCTCAAAGCCATCAATTGCTAGCCTAAAAGCCCAGTGGCTGACCCATGTAGAAATCAAGAATTTTCGTTTTGAAAACAAAATCGTATCGTGAACGAGACACTTCGTTCTGAGCGATTTGCAGATTGTTCTTGGCCGTATTGAATGCCGTTATATCTAACGCACCTGCCTCAAAGCGCGCAGCAGCGAACTCAAAGGATTTACTCGATGACTTTAAGGCATCGATGTTGGCTTTATACAATTCGCGTGCAGCAATGGCATCGGTTCGTGCGGTTTCAATTCGTTGCCTCAAACCCAGTTTTTCTTGTTCAAGCTGAAGCTCAGCAATGGATCGATTGATTCGCGCCTGATTGACATTATTCTGAACGCTCCATCGATTAAAAATAGGCACGTTTAAACTCACTCCCACAAACTGATTGAAGTTATCCCCAACCTGAGTCACAAATGGAACACGCACCAAATTAGCATCAAATGATTGAGCAAAAACCTGATCACCAGATTCTGTGTATCCGATGGTTTGAGTAACTGGTGTAACACTTTCAACTTCCGTGCGCAACCCAGAATAACCTGATCCGATGGAACCACTCAGCGTAAGAGACGGATACCATCCACTTCTAGCTGCCCCCAACTGATGCTCCCACTGGACAAGCGAAAACTCTGCACGCTTTATTTCGGGCATGTTCGACTCTGCCATGCCATAGACGGTTTTAGAATTTTCTAAACGCAAGGTGCTATCTGCTTCAACCACGGGTTTTTCAAGGCTAATATTTTCATCTGCCGGAAGCAACATCATTTGTTTCAATTGCAACATGGCATTCTGATAATCATTTTTGCGCTGCGTGAGGTTTGAACGATCACGCGCAAACTGCGCCTCCAACTCATATTGTGACCCGATATTTTCTGCACCGACTTCTACCAGTTTAGCGACACGTTCAAGCTGGTTCTTGGTTATGGCTGCTTGCTGTTCTGCTGCATCGATCAACTCTTCAACGAGCAGAACCTGCAAATAACCTGCTGCCACCGATAGAGCAATATCATTTTTCTGCGCTTCAAGATCATATTTCGAAACTTCCAAAGCTGCCTGATCTGATTGGATGCGCTGATGCGTTTGAAAACCATTGAACAAATCGATTCCTGCCGACAATCCAAAGGAGTTGCTCTGCACACGGGTAGTCGCAAATTGATTAGTAAACGGATCGATGCGCTGTCCCCAATTATAGTTATGAGTAGCAAAGCCATTAAGATTTGGCAGTGCATTTGCCCGGGTGCTCTTTAATTGAGACTCGCTTGATTCAAGGTTAAGCTCTGATTGCTTTACCTGTAGATTGTTTGCCCAGGCCTGCTCAATACATGCACTTAAACTCAATGGCTCCTGCGCATTGGAAAGAAATGAAGCAAACAAGAAAACAATAAAAAAGGCATTAAATCGCATTTAACAAATGTAAAAATGGAAGGTACTCATCGTGGCAAAAGGTTATGAGCGGACGGAATTGGTGATGAATGCCTCTTCATCAAGTTAATCATACTTCAGAATCTGTTCTGTTCTGATTCATTCTTCTAAAAAGCATGATTCCCATGCCGATGAGCAAAGCATAAGGTATTCCCATAAGGTATAAAATACCGGCATTCAATCCTTCGGCAAATTCACTTCCAGTTTTTTGGCTCGACTCTACAACCGCGCTGCACATACTGCACTGCGCACTGGCATCTATCACAACCAACAACAAGAGTAAAACTATGGCGACTATTTTTTTCATCGATCGTATAACAAAGATAACATCGAATGGGTTCAATAGTAAGGCGAGATCATGAAATAAACAATGACTCCCGTTACGGAAACATACAACCAAATCGGCAGGGTAATTCGCGCAATTTTCTTGTGTTTATCAAACTGCTGACTTAGGCCACGGCTAAAAGAAATCAGCACCAATGGAACAATTACAATCGCTAAAATTATATGAGTAATTAATATGAAAAAGTAGATTGAACGCATCACCCCTTCACCACCATAAGCTGTGCTTTCATGCGTAGTATGGTAGATCACATAGCTAATGAGGAACAGCGCACTTAGAGTCAGGCAGGTGGTCATAACCAATTGATGTGCATCACGTTTACCCGCTTTGATGAGCAGAACACCAACAACAAGTAAAACACTAACACAAGCATTGATAGACGCATTGAGGGTAGGTAAAAAATCCAAAGACCCATCGGCCACCTCAAATTTTGGTGTGATGTAAATAAGACCAACGGCTGAAGCCAGAATACCGGCCACCCAGTAGATCAGTTTATTGTAATTTATTTCTTTTCGTCCTTCCATGTCAAAAACGGTTCTTTTAGCAAAAGTTTGATCGCATCGCCCATCTTTCGATTTTCGTTATAAATCCGTGAGTCAAAAAAAGCCCTCATCACTCCTTGTTGGTCTATGAGTAAATAATCATCACTTGGTAAGTCATTTACGGTTGCAATATTCCCTGTTTTCACATAAGTGTATTCTACAAAAGAGTCAAAGCTGCTCAATGAGGCAGGCTTAGCAAATAACCAGTTTTTCATTTCTGGCATATGTTCTTTATGCAGAGTTCTCAGCTCATCTAAATCAATGGACACATCATTGGCAACGCTTATTATCACCCATTTTTCTTCTTCTCCAAAATCATTAAAGTAATTCACCAGTGTTACTCCTTTTTTTCGGCAAGGCTCCAAACATGGGTTTTCAAAAATATCGAGGACTATGGGCTTTCCTTCAAAATCTCGAAGCGAAAACTCCTTACCATCGCTACCAATGAGATGTAAATCCGGAATAACTGAATAGGATGTATCACCAGCATCATCAACTGAATAGTCTCCCAACATACTCAGCCTTTCCACACGATGTTCACCGAGCGAAAACAACATGTAAACGATGGATGGAAAAAGTAAAATTAAAATGAGAAAAACTCCTTTGCGCATAACTGAGGTTAAATCAATAAAAAAGGTCTTTGAATAACACTCAAAGACCTTGTTTTGTTATCGATAAGTTCTGATTTTTTAGACCCAGCCCATCAACTCCTTCACGCTGTGAATGAAGGTAGATTCAGCCAAGAGAATAAAAAGCAAGTACACGATAAAAATGAAGTAAGGAATTAAAATGACGTTTCGCAACGACTTGCGTTCGTCTCCCAAATGCATAAAAACCATTACAATGTATCCTGCTTTGATCAGGGTCATAATGATGAAAGCAAATTTAATGCTAGCCCATTGCCAACCTTCTGGATCCAGGGCAGATTTACCCCAGATAATACCCATTCCAACCTCTACAGCAGTAATGATTGATAAAAGTGCGGTAACAACGAAGATTTTTTTTCTGATCTTCTTGCCGTCTTCTTCGCTGTGGTGAGCGTGAAGTGAATATTCGATTATGTCGTCTCTTTCCATTTTAAAAGGAGTAATTTGTTAGATCAAATAGAAGAATGTGAATACAAAAACCCAAACAAGATCAACAAAGTGCCAATAAAGGCCAACTTTTTCTACCATTTCGTAGTGACCTCGTTCTTCGTACCATCCTTGCATTGCGCGAATTAGAACAATTAAATTGATGACAACTCCACTGAGCACGTGTGTCCCGTGAAAGCCGGTGATGAAGAAAAAGAAATCCGCATACAACTGGGGTCCGTATGGGTTTGATGCCAAAGATGCATTGTCGGCTGAAGTGCTAATAAGGCCATCAGGCCCAGCAATAAACGTGTACCACTCCCAGGCTTGAGACCCCAGGAATATAGCGCCACCAACAACGGTCCATGCTAACCACTTAACAACTCCTTTTTTATCCATTCTGTGACCCGCTTCAACAGCCAAAACCATGGTTACCGAGCTGATGATCAAAATAAATGTCATAAGCGCCACGTAGAGCAAAGGCAAGTGTGCGTGAGTAAAAGGAAAGTGAAAAAAGATTTCTTCAGTTATCGGCCATTCATCAGCCAAATGATGACGTTGAAATGCCAGTGCGGTAAGGAAACCTCCAAAAGTTAAAGCATCAGAGATGAGGAAGAACCACATCATCATTTTACCATAACTAACGCTGAACGGAGAACGTCCTCCTCCCCAAAGTTCCGCTTTGTCGATTACTTGTGTTGCTTCTCCTGCCATGATGGGTTTAAAAAGTGTTAATAGGATTTCGGTTGCAATGTTAACGAATAAAGACTAAAAAAAGCAGCAAGTAAATCCAAAGGATGTCTAAAAAGTGCCAATATGTTGCGGCAACTTCAATTCCCACGTAATCATCTGCTGAATATTTTTTCAAATATGCTTTAACGGTTGTAAATATCAAAGCTAAAATTCCGCCTGCAATATGAACTAGGTGAAGCCCTGATATTGCATAGAGGAAAGATCCAGATGGATTGCTTTCTCTACCGGCAAAAAAAACTCCCATATCAACCAACTCACCCCACGCTTTAAACTGTAACAAGGCAAATACCACCCCAAGCACTAATGTAAGAACCAACATATTAGCGGTCAGTGAAATGTTGTTTCGTCTGATAGCATACTGACTTAATGCCATGGTCGCGCTACTCAAAACGATCACTACTGTGCTTAGGTAAAAAGTGTCGGGCAAATCAAAATAGAGCCAATTGCCCTCTGCCTGCCGAACAATGTATGCACTTGTCATTCCTGCGAAAAGCATAACAATGCCCACAATGCCAACCCACATCATGGGTTTTGCTGTTTTCGCCTTGATGCTTTTCGCTTCTTCTTCTGAAATAAATGTTGCCATCTTCATCGGTTTAAATTAGATATAATAACTGAACTATTGGAAGATAAACAAACGAAGCAAACATGAGTTTAAGAGCCGCATCATCAGATCGCTCATAAAACAGCTTAATGGCATACCACGTAAAAATAATCCCTGCTAATGAAACCAAGATCAACACCAATGGATTTTGGCTTGTGAAGATGATTGGAAATAAACTTATCGGAATCAAAAACAGCGTGTAGATCAAGATATAAAAGGCTGAAGTTTTGCTTTTCCCTGATGATGAAGGCATCAGCCTAAACCCCGCTTTTGTATAGTCTTTATCAGCTTTCCAGGCAATTGCCCAAAAATGTGGAAACTGCCAAATGAATTGCGTAGCAAAAAGCACTCCCGGAATCAGGCCAAAATCATTGGTAGCAGCAACATAACCTAACATTGGGGGAATGGCACCCGGAAATGCACCGGCAAAAACGGCAATGGGGCCAACGCGTTTAAGAGGAGTATAAACCGCAACGTATAAAAATAACGCTAAGGTTCCCAACAAACCGCTGAGCGGATTTAGCCCAAACCAAAGGATCAAAACACCAACAACACCCAAAAGACAAGCCAAAACAAAAGCTTCGCTAATATCCAACCTACCATCAGGAATAGGTCGGTCGGCAGTGCGCTTCATCAGCTTGT
>JBBDRU010000246.1:0-24255 GCA_040905305.1 Salibacteraceae bacterium
GCCCGGTCTGATATGGCATCGTATGATTTTTTCTCGATGGTGAAGTCGAGTTGTGCTGCAAACCGAATCGCCCTCATCATTCGCAATGGATCATCCGAATAGGTTTGTGCCGGAGGTAGAGGTGTTTTGATTCTTCCATCGCGCAAATCCTGAATACCGTTAAACGGATCGATCACTTCACCAAAATCTTCTTTGTTCAGACTTATAGAAAGCGCATTCATAGTAAAATCCCTGCGTTCGCGATCTTGCATTAAGGTGCCGTCTTCAACTATTGGTTTTCTTGAGTCGCTTCGGTATGATTCTTTACGTGCACCAACGACTTCATATTCCATCTCGTTGTGATGAAACATGGCGGTTCCAAAACGCTTATAATAAGTGACCCTGGTGCCTTTTAGTCTGTTGGATAGCGCTTGTGCAAAGTCAATGCCGCTGCCTTCTACCACAATATCCAGATCCTTAGAAGGACGATCGAGCAACAAATCGCGTACAAAACCACCTACAATGAAAACCGGTGCACCAAATTCCAGCGCAGCTTCAGCTATTTGATGATAGATCGGCTGATCGATATAGTTTTTTATTTCTTCTGGCGTCATTACTCCCGGCCTAGTTTAAACGACCCATCTTTATAAAAACGGATTGTCTCATTTTTGCTGGCAAACAGCTGCTGAATTGCTTTTTCAAAATCGGGCGGCAAAGGTATGACCTTATTTCGCCCGTTTTTCAAGAGACATGAATCATTTTCTTTAGATGAAATAACAATGATCGGTTGGCGCAATTGCATGACGAAATTTCCTACAAGACCTTCATAGTCCAATATAATTTCCATCCATTGATTTGGACTTTTTTCGATCATCAGGCGCATTGAAGCATCAGTGGCATCTAGTAGTTGCTGAACCGCCTCAGGAAATTTGCCGATTAGGTCTTCGAGCATAAAATCACTTGCACAAACGTATATTCCTTCTTGATTTCCCGATGACAATAAGAGTTGAAAGCTGTAACCCAAGGCAACGGCTCCCTTTTTCAATTCAGTTGAAGATGGGTAGGGCATCTTATTTATTTATAAAAACTTGCTCGGGTTTGATGTTCAAAGCACATTTGAAATGGCCTTTCGGACAGGTATCATATCCGTGGATGCCGCACGGTCTGCAGTCTAATATTTCTTTTGTTTCTGCGATAACTTGTACATCGCTGAGTGGCCCAAAGCCAAAAAAAGGTGTTGTGCTGCAAAAAATGCTCGTTACCGGAGCATTCATAGCTGATGCTAAATGCAAAGGAGCCGAATCGTTCACGTAGTTCATTTCAGCTTTTGACATCAGCGCTGCAGACTCCAGCAAGGATAATTTTCCTGCAAGGTTGATGATCTTTGGGTGTTTAGATTCAGTCATGATTTTTTCGCAGTATTCATGGTCGTTAGGCGCTCCTATGAGCACAATCTTTTCTGATTCAGGAATATGCTTAATCAGTTCCATCCATTTTTCAGCCGGCCATTGTTTGGTAAACCATACTGATGATGGGGCAATCACGCAAAATGGTTCGGTAGTGAATGATTCGATGCGCTTGATTTGCTGTTCGGTAGGATAGAGGCGAGGTTTCTCTGGATGAGTTGTTTGGCAGAAAGGTGCGATTAAATCATAGTTCCGCTGGATTTCATGCCGCCCGTTTATTTGATGTTTGCAAACGTGGGTGAAAAACACGTGCAAGGGGTTTTTTCTAAACCCGGCTTTGTGGCTCGCGCCTGAGAGGGCGGTAATAAATCCTGAGCTGGCGTAGCGATGAAGGTTCACAACCAGGTCATATTGATTCTTTCTTACTTCAAAAGCCAACTGAATCAGCCGTGCGTTTTTTGATTGTGTTTTATTCCACACCAAGACACGATTTATGAACGGATGATCTTCGAAAAGCGACTCATTTCCTTTTCGCACCAAGACATCTATTTTAGCCTTAGGCTGGTTTTGATGAAGTGATTCCAGCGCTGAGGTTGCTAAAATCACATCACCTATAAACGATGTTTGAATGAGCAATATGTGATCAACGGCAATCAAACAGCCACTTGAAAATCGCGAAGCACATCGTTCAGCGAAGTCTTTTTGTCTGTACTTGCTTTGCGTTTCCCGATGATCAATGCACACGGTACGTTGAATTCGCCAGCGGGAAACTTCTTGGTGTAACTTCCAGGGATCACTACCGATCGAGAAGGAATCAAACCTTTGCTTTCAACAGGTTGGTCACCCGTTACATCGATGATCTTTGTGGACATGGTGAGCACCACGTTTGCACCCAACACCGCTTCTTTTTCAACCCGAACGCCCTCCACAATTATACATCTTGAACCGATGAAGCAGTTGTCTTCAATAATGACCGGTGCGGCTTGAACAGGTTCTAAAACACCACCAATTCCTACACCACCGCTCAAGTGCACGTTCTTTCCGATTTGTGCACAACTACCCACCGTTGCCCAAGTGTCAACCATGGTTCCTTCATCTACATATGCTCCGATGTTTATATATGAAGGCATCATCACAACGCCTCTTGAAATGAAAGCGCCATATCGGGCAATGGCATGTGGAACAACCCTTATGCCTTTGGTTGCATAATCTTTTTTCAAGGCCATTTTATCATGAAACTCAAAGGGGCCAACCTCAATTTGCTCCATTTTGCGAATCGGGAAATAAAGGATCACTGCCTTTTTTACCCAATCGCTTACTTTCCATCCGGTGTCGGTTGGTTGTGCAGTTCTAAGTTCACCGTTGTCTATGGCCTCTATTACGGCTTCAATGGTTTTTATTGTTTCACTTTCGTTTAATAAGGCGCGGTTTTCCCATGCTTTGTTTACTAGCTGTTCCGCTGATTCAATATTTAATACCATTCCTTCATTTTTAAAGTCAGCCGCAAAAGTAAGCTTTGCTGCTACTCTTCAAATGCTCCTTCCAAAGCCTACATTTGCACTAATGGGAAGAATAGTGGCATTAGATTATGGTGGCAAGCGCTGTGGGTTGGCGATGACCGATCCATTGGGCATGTTTGCCGTAGGCCTTGATACGGTTCCCACTGAGCTATTGATTAAAGAGATCAAGCGATTAGACGATACACATCAAATTGAGAAATTGATCATCGGATTGCCGCTTCGCATGAGTGGTGAATTATCTGCCATCGAAGAGCAAATTCAGCGAACAATAAGCAATATTTCAAAGGCCATTGAAAGTTTGCCGATCGAACGACTCGATGAACGATTTACGAGCAAACTTGCCATGCAAACGATGATTGAAGCAGGTGCCAGTAAAAAACAGCGTAGGAACAAAGAAACCATCGACAAGATCAGCGCGACATTACTTTTGCAGGAATATTTGAATTCGAGATAATGATTTTACCAATTGTAGCTTATGGCGATCCTGTATTAAAACGGGAGGGCAAGGAAATAGATGAAGATTATCCAGAGCTTCAAACCCTTATTGCTAACATGTTTGAAACCATGGAAAATGCAAGTGGAGTTGGTTTGGCTGCGCCACAGATCGGTTTGTCTATCCGGTTGTTTATAGTGGATACAAGTCCGTTTGTGGAAGATGATGAGGATCACCCGGATCATAAGTCACTACTAGGTTTTAGAAAAGTATTCATCAACCCGATCATCTTGGAGGAAGATGGCACTAAATGGGATTTTAATGAAGGCTGTCTAAGTATTCCGGGAATTCGAGAAGACGTTTCGCGCAAGCCTAAAATCCTCATTGAATATTTTGATGAGCATTTTAATCTGCAGGAAGAAACGTACGATGGGTTGATTGCCCGCGTTATTCAGCACGAATATGATCATGTTGATGGCGTGCTTTTTACCGATCGATTGAACCCTTTAAGAAAGCAGTTTTTAAGAAAAAGGCTGGACAAGATTTCAAAGGGAATTGTGGATGTTGATTATAAAATGAAGTTTCCTAAAACGAAAAAGTAATATGAAGAAGGTTTGGATGAGAGGGGTGGTTGTGCTCAGCTTGATGGCGTGCAACATGGAGGACAAAGAAGGCGTTAAACCCCGTGTTGATGATAGATCCACTGCTGGTGTGCAAAGTATAGAAGAACGCCAACAGGAAATTGCAGAAATGGAAAGGGAGATTAAAGCCTATGCCAAGCAAGAAAAGAACGACATGATGACGGCCAAAGCAGAGCGTCTATTAGTGCGTTATCGTGATTATATTTCGAATAACCCGCGTGATTCTATCACGGCAGAGTACTTATTTAAGGCGGCTGATTTAAGCTTGGGAGTGGGTAAGCCTAATGCATCAATCAACTACCTCGATCGATTGATCAAGGATTTTCCTGATTTTAGAAAAACGGTGGAAATGATGCTTTTCAAAGGCTTTATTTATGAGAGCTACCTGAATCAGCATGCGGAAGCTGTGAAGGCATATCAAGCGCTGATCAATCGGTTTCCCAATCACCGCCTCGCGCAGGATGCTCAATCCTCCATTGATCATTTAACGATGAGCGAAGAAGAATTGATTGAGAAGTTCAAGAAGTTGAACGAATCTGAGCAAGAAAAAGAGCATTAAGAAAGCGAAAGCAACTCGTGCAGACGGTCTCTAAATCCGTTTTTATCTTTTGGGGTATCGAGCAAACCTGAGTGCACAATATTGATGTCGCCTCTTTCTTCACTCACCACAATGGCCACAACATCGTATTCTTCCGTTGCGCCAATCGCGGCTTTATGTCGCATTCCATATCGATTGGGAATGTTGTTTTTTGACGTTAGCGGCAGGGTGCAACTTGCCGCAACTATTCGATTGCCACGAATTATTACTGCGCCATCATGCAGCGGACTGTTTTTAAAGAAGATGCTTTCAAGCAATGCGGCATTCATATCTGCATTCATTTTGCGTCCGCTTTCAATTACCGGGTTTAAATCTGCATTTCGCTCAATCACTATCAATGCTCCGGTGCGTGATTCAGCCATGTGATATACCGCCTCTGACAATGCGTGAAGATTAGTGCCTATTTTTTGATGTGTTTTGCCAAGGTAAGACCATAATCCACCGCGGGCGCCAATGTTTCTGAAAAAAGCAGAATTACCAATCGCCAAAAGAAAACGCCTAATTTCCTGCTGAAAAACGATGATGAGCGCGATCACCCCAACGTTGATGAATTGCCTGAAAATTTGGCTCATCAGCTGCATTTCTAAAGCCGTTACCGTGAGCCAAACCAGGTAAATGCTCAACACGCCAAAGAAAATGCGGATGGCAATGGTACCTCTCACCAATTCATACAGCTTGAAAATCAAAAATGAAACCAACAAAATGTCGATCAGGTCGAGCACGCCAAGTGGCAAAAATCCGAATAGTTCAATCGATCCCATTGAATGCAATAATAATAGCAATAAGTGATTAATCGGCTATTGTTGTGCGAACATAGATGAAGGTGATGCCGGATAGATAAAATGCATGGCTTTATCCTTGTCTATAGAAATGATGAATAGTAATTTCGCCCTTCATTTAGAAATCAAATTAAAAATTAAAATATGTCAGTATTAGTAGGTAAACAAGCCCCCGATTTCAGCGCTTCAGCAGTTGTGAATGGCGGTGAGATAGTTGAGGGTTTTACATTGGATCAATTCAAGGGGAAATATGTGGTGCTTTTCTTCTATCCTAAGGACTTTACATTTGTTTGTCCTACCGAGCTGCATGCTTTTCAGGCTCGCCTGAATGACTTTAAAGAGCGTGGAGTAGAGGTAGTAGCGGTGTCAACCGACACCGAGCAAAGTCACTGGGGTTGGTTGCAAATGACCAAAGATCAGGGAGGAATTAAAGGGGTTACTTATCCCATCGTTGCCGACACCAACAAAACGATTTCTCATAATTATGATGTGCTTGCAGGCGATTTCTATTATGATGAAGAAGGAATGTTGCAAGCTGAAGGAGAATTGGTTGCTTACCGGGGTTTATTTCTAATTGATAAAGATGGATTGGTGCGTCACCAGTTGGTGAATGACCTTCCATTAGGAAGAAATGTAGATGAAGCGCTGAGAATGGTGGATGCATTGCAGTTTTTCGAACAAAACGGTGAGGTTTGCCCGGCAAACTGGAACAAAGGTGCTTCTGGAATGAAGGATACACACGAAGGTGTGGCTGATTACCTTTCCAAAAACTAAGCACATCGATTTGCGTTAATTATGAAGCCTTTCCGAATCTGATTCGGGAAGGCTTTTTTAGTTTATACTGATGCGTTTTTCGACAGTGGTATGGTCATTGAAACGAATCAAGCTTTGGTAAATGCCAGCCGGAAGGTCGCTTACATCGATGGTGGAAACGTCATCAAGATCACTGGTTCTTTTCATCAACTTCCCTTCCATACTGATCAGGCTTACTTCCTTGATTTTTTGACCTGATCGAATGTGAATCCTGCTGCTTGAAGGGTTTGGAAAAAGACGAACCAATTCCTTATCAACCGGGTGTCCTGCTTTTTGAACTCGATCGCAAACTGTGTATTCTAAGAAAATAGCGGTGCTATCCATCACGAGTTTGTAGTCGGCTGTGTTTTGTCCGTTTAAAAAATAGCTTACGTGTTCTTCGCTGCCCTTTATAGTGATCAGTTGAGAGCGTATGCCGTCCAATTTTGCTTGCCTGTGTACTTCAGCGCTTCCAGACACCTCAACAGGTGTTCCTAATTCTGTGCTTACATCTTGACCGTAAGGAACAACATCATCAAACTCATCATGAACACTGAAAACCGTATTTTCACCCGGATCGATCCAATGTCCATCCTTCAATGCTCCTGAAAAGTTTAGAACCCCTTTTACATTATCTGAATGAGCATAGTTTGCTGAACTGTTGCCCCTGATTCCTCCGTTGGCTTGAATTACAGAGTCGATGGTGCTTCCTGAAACATAATCATTGCTGTCTAGATAGGCGAATTGCAATGCTGTGATCGCACCGGCTGAAACCCCACCTATGATGATGTTGTTGGTGTCGATGCCAAAGTCATTGGACAATGAAGCGTTTTCTTTAAACCAACGCACTGAGGCCTTCATATCGCTTGTTGCCTTAATGCCAACATCATAAACCGCGATAGAGTCAATGGGTTGGTTAAAGGCATCATACAAACGATAATCGATGGTGGCGGCCACAAACCCACGTTCGGCCAGTTCAATGCAAAACAGCCGCAGATGCTTTCGGTTGCCGGAAACAAAGCTTCCTCCATGGGCTAAAACTACCAATGGCCTCCTGAAAAAGAATTCAGCTTCTGGATAGTAGATGTCCATGAAAAGAGCTTTGTCGTTGCCTGCTGCGGTTACATTCTCGCCAAATTGAATAGCAATGGTAGAGTCGATGTTCTCGAATACAGGCTCGATGTATCGAGTGCCATCACAATGCGTTTGACTAACAAGCCGGCTCGATAAAACTGTTAAACTGATGAAAATAAAAAGCAAGGATTGTTTCATGGCGTGGAAGGTAGTAAAATCTCAAACTGTATTTTCGATTCATGCTTTCTATAAAACAGTTCGGCTTGCTTTTAGGGCCGCTTTCAGCCCTTGGAATTTGGATGTTTGATTTGGGTGCGGATGCTTTGCAAACCAGTGTGCTGGCTGTAGCAGCATGGATGATTATTTGGTGGGTGCTTGAAACGGTTGAGATTTTTATTACCGCCATGCTGCCGATGGTGCTTTTCCCGATGCTTGGTATCATGAATGTTCAAGACACCTTCATCCCGTATGCAAATCCAATTATTTTTTTGTTTTTAGGAGGCTTCATTCTAGCATTGGCTTTAGAAGAAAGAAACCTGCACAAGCGCATTGCATATAGTTTATTGCGGTTAACTGGCACCACACCGGCAAGCATTGTTTTGGGGTTTATGCTGGCAACGGCAGCAGTTGCTATGTGGATTTCTAATACAGCAACAGCTGTAATGCTCCTTCCAATCGCTATTTCCATTGTTCGGCTGCTCGAAGAGCGCGAAAACGATAAGGTGTTGATCAGACGTTTTTCATTATTGATGATGTTGGGTGTGGCGTAGATTTTTCATTTGCTCGTTGGTTGATGATCGGTATCCCGGTCGGTTTGTTGTTGTTGATACTATGCTATTTTATGTTGACCAAGCTGATTTTTCCTGTTTCTGCAAAACCGATAGAAGGCGTAAAAGAATTGTTGGATGAACGGTGGAGGATTTTGGGTAAACTATCCAGACCTGAGCTGATGGTATTGGTAGTGTTTTCCTTGACTGTGTTTTTATGGGTATTCGCTGTTCCTATTAATAACTGGTTTGGAACAAAAGTGTTAAACAATACAAGCATTGCTATGATGGGAGGAGTTTTAATGTTTGTTACACCCGTAAAATGGAAGGAACAAGAAATGATCATTTCATGGAAAAGCGCGCAAAAGTTGCCATGGGGCATTCTTATTTTATTTGGAGGCGGGCTAACCCTGGCGGCTGGTCTGGAAAAAGCGGGGATTATAGCGCTGATAGCGAGATATGCGGCAGAATTGCCGTTTGATCACTTGTTTGTTATTGTTCTAATGTTGAGTTTGGTCGCGCTGTTTCTAACCGAGGTCATGAGCAATGTGGCTTTAGTGACGGTTCTGTTGCCCGTTGTTTTTGGCATTGCCGAAAAAATAAATGTCGATCCACTATTACTTACTATACCGGTTACACTTTCCGCCAGCTGTGCCTTTATGATGCCGATTTCTACCCCGCCAAATGCTGTGGTTTACTCCAGTGGAATGGTATCTGTGAAGGAAATGATGAAAGCCGGTATTTGGATGAATATGGCCGCAGTAGTCGTGATCAGCGTTTTATCCTACTTACTTTTTGGTTAAACAAAAAAAACAGCTCCGCCATGGCGAAACTGTTTTTTACATTTAGTCGGGATGACAGGACTTGAACCTGCGGCCTCTCGCCCCCCAGACGAGCACTCTACCGGACTGAGCTACATCCCGAATTTCTCTCTATCGGGATGTAGCGAAGTGCCTGTCCCGACACCTCGGGAAGCTACATCCCGAAATTTCTTATAGAAATGCCCCTTCAAAAAAACTGAAAGTTACATTTCAAAACTTTACTTTTCTGGATTGGGTGCAAAACCGATCAATCCTGAACAAGGGGTGCAAATATGGTACTGATTTTTGAACCGATGATAATAAATTCCCATTTTCGCTTTTTAAGATAGGGTTTCATCAAACTACATTATTGCTGGCTTGAAGACAAGGTTTTGCAAAGTAGCTAAAAAGCAGATCAATGATCATTAGTCATAAACACAAGTTCATTTTCGTAAAAACTAAGAAAACAGCAGGAACATCAGTTGAAATTGCCTTGAGCAAAATTTGTGGAGATGATGACATCATCACACCCATTAGCAAAAAAGACGAAAAGGCCAGAATTGCATTCGCTAACCGGTCAGCTCAAAACTATTTATTGTCACCGATCAAATACAACAAACTGGATATCGCGACAAGCATTTATAAAGCTAAACCAGCCAGGTTCTATAATCATATAAGATGCCGGGAGATCAGACGATATGTGTCTGACGATATTTGGAATAATTATTACAAATTTAGCATTGACAGGAATCCATTTGATCAGGTTGTTTCGCTTTATTACTACCGGGGTGGAGATGAAAAGTACAATGGAATATATGAATTCCTGGTGAATGGTGGGCTAAAGAAGTTCACCAACTATGACATTTACTCCATCGATGGAGTAGTGGCAGTAGATAAGGTTTATACCTATGAAAACCTCGGTGACTTATGCACGGATTTAACCCAAAAGTTAAACCTGGATGATCCACTTGAGATGCCTTCATATCGGGCGAAGTCTAAAATTAGAAAGGTAAATGACTATAAAGACGTTCTGGATCAAAAAACGATTGATTTGATCAAGGTGATTTTTGCCCGTGAAATTGCCCTGTTGGGGTATGAATATTAGTTTGTCGAGATCAACCAGAAATAGCTCGTTTTACCATCTGTTGTTTTTATGGATTCAGACTTTTTCGGATGATAGAGAAAAAAATATTGGTGCGCTTGTAGCGCGTTCGCATCGTAGCATTATTTATTTTGAAAGGCTCAACCCAACTGAATTTTAACTTCACTACTTGACCCAAACAAAAAACCGTCCTGCATTTAGCATACAGAACGTTTCAATATTGTATTTGCCTTATGGCTTAGTTTTCCTTCCGGTTGTAGCGTTCTTTAATACGTGCCGCCTTTCCTTTTCGGTCGCGTAAGTAGAAAATCCTTGATCTTCTCACTTTACCACGCTTCGAAACTTCCAGCGTATCGATAAAGGGGCTGCTCGATGGGAAAATACGTTCCACACCAACACCGCTTGACATTTTTCTTACGGTAAAAGTTTCCGTAGATCCTTTACCCTTTTTCTGAATCACAACGCCCGTAAAAACCTGAATACGTTCTTTGTTTCCTTCCTTGATTTTGTAGTGAACCGCTACGGTATCGCCAGCTTCAAACTGAGGAAGGGCTTTTTTAGGGTTTACTTCGTTGATAATATCTTGCATTTGAACAGTTGCCATCGCTGAAAAATTTGGGGTGCAAAGATAGCTTTTATCTTTAGTTATGCTTTTGATTTTGAATTTTTATTCCAGATATCCGGTCGTCTGGTTTTAGTGCGCAAAACTGCCTGATTTTCGCGCCATGCATCGATCTTGTTAAAATCCCCACTAAGCAATACATCCGGCACTTTCAAGCCGTTGTACTTTGCCGGGCGGGTGTAAACTGGTGGTGAAAGTAAATCGTCTTGAAATGAGTCGGTGAGGGCAGATGTTTCGTTGTTTAAAACACCGGGAATCAATCTAATGATGGCGTCTGAAACAACAGCCGCAGCCAGCTCGCCTCCTGACAACACATAATCGCCAATCGATATTTCTTTTGTGATCAGGGTTTCGCGTATTCGTTCATCGATTCCTTTATAATGGCCACACAAAATGATGAGGCTTTTCTTCAGCGAGAGGGAATTGGCCATCGATTGGTTAAAAACCTCTCCATCCGGAGTCATGTAAATGACCTCATCATATTCTCGTTTCGATTTTAGCTCGTTGATCAATGTTTCAATGGGTTCTATCATCATGACCATTCCGGCACCGCCACCAAATTGATAATCATCAATCTGCCTGTGTTTTCCAATTCCGTAATTTCTTAAATCATGGATTTCAATACTCACCAGACCCTTGTCAATCGCTCGCTTGAGAATGGAGTCTGAAAAAGGACTTTCCAGCAACGAAGGCAGTGCCGTAATGATGTCTATGCGCATGATTTTTATTTAAGGTCCAAACCTTCTTCGTGGTTCCTCTTCCTCTGCTTCTTCCGCTTCTTCCTCCTCATCAGGTGCTCTTGCATATAGTTTTTTATACTGTCCTTTCAGCGATGAGTCATCAGGAACCAGCCGTCTGCCTAACGTGATAATATCCAAGGCCTCGTCCAGACGCTCATTTTCGAGTAAAAAATTGGTGTAGCTGATAAAGGCTTTGATGAGCATATCGTGGGTGACATCATCTTTTTCAAACGTATTGGTGGTGTCTTGCATCCGCAAAGTATCTAACGTTTGCTCGATAAGACGCTCTCCTTCAGTTACGTTTCTTGAACTAACCATTGCGACACCCGTTATGAAAGCCACATTCACATCATCAGGCATTACTTTTAATATGCGTTTAAACTCAAAAGAAGCTTTGTAAAAATCACCATCATTGAAGTAAAACTTTGCCCTATCCAGCGCTTCTTCTCTAATCTGGTCGATCTGACGCTTGTTGAGCGCATATAACTCACCTGACTTATCCTTTTTTCGGAATTTATAGGCGTATTTCAAAGCATCTTTAATCGGATCCTTGAATTCATCATCAAAAGCATCCGGATTGATGTGTGCCTGATACATACACAACGCGAGATACATATAAGGTTCAGGTGCTCTTCGGTATTTATCCCTACGGGTATAAACCTCTGCTTTGTATGCACAGCGCTCGTAATCTTCCATCGCATACCAGTCAAAAAGTTTTTGAAAATCACCACCTCGGACTTGCGCTTCTATTGAGCTAAATGTGGGTAGTGTGAACACTACGCTTAACAAAAAGAGTTTCCAATTCATAATCAGATCAAATGATTTACCTTTCTTGTAACGTAATATTCTCACAGTTATAGACCTTTGTGCGTTAAAAAATATAAACGATGATAAAATCAGTTGCCAAAGTTATGGTAGATCAAACAGATGAGGGTGAAGTCATCACAATTTTACCTAATACTTTACCCTGGCAGAAATCTGCTCTGGCAATTTGGTTGATTATTTGGGTGTTTACGGGATTATTAGCATTTGTCGGCAGCCTGAAAGAACTCGGCTCGGAAGAATGGGGGTTTCTCTTGGTGTTTCTCTGTTTTTGGGCTTACTTCCTTTTTTATGGTTTGCGCTCATTGATTTGGAATAGGAGTGGGGCTGAATATTTGAGGTTGACAGGTGACTCCTTAGACTATAAACGAAGCTGGAATGGATTTGGAAAAGTGAAAAGCTACGACCTTCAGACCATAAAAGAACTCGGAGTGGTTGATTACAGCGACAAGAAATTTGCGAAGACTTATAATGATGTTTTTTGGACCGTGGGTGGCGAGATGATCGGATTCTCTTATATAGGACATAAGGTGGCTGTTGGGTTTAAACTGGATGAGGAGCAAGCCAAACAAGTGGTCAGAACGATTCAGAAAGCTCAAAAAACGGCTTGAAGCCCGCGTTTCACAGTAGAGTTTGTTAATAAATCTTAGTAAAGACCACCATTTTTAGATTTGTTGGCGAGTGCTTTATGATTTTCAATTATAGCTTATATCTTCGAGGCTATTCTTTTAAACCCCTCATATCAGTTTGACTATTTAAGTGTGATTTCTGCGTTCAGGGGCTTAATCCAAACAAACCATATCAAATATTTACGATGAAAATTAAGCAATTTTTAGCCATAGCATGTGTTGCTATTATTAATGTTTCTTGCAATGAAGGAGCCAAAAGCGAAGGAGATGACTCCGAAACGCAAACCCCAAATTCTATGGAAGAGGCTCAATCAATGGAACAACCTGCACCCCAGCAACCTACAGCAAGCGCTGAGGTGAGCGATGAAGAAATGGGTCAGTTTATGAAAGTGGTCATGTTTGCTCAGTCACTACAGCAATCTGCCCAACAAGAAATGATGACTGAAGTAGAAAACGGTGGCTTGGGAATGGAAAAGTTTAATGCAATACAGCAGTCTCAACAAAATCCGAATCAAGCAGCCGATGTTAGCCCCGATGATATGAAGCTTTTTGAAGCTACACAGGCTAAAATCACGGAAATACAGATGAATGCACAAGCCCAGATGGACAAGCAGTTAAAGGCAGAAGGTATTTCAGAGCAGCGTTACCAGGAAATCGGCACAGCTATTCAAAGCAATCCTGATTTGATGCAAAAATTTCAAAGCATGCAACAGGCTGCTCAAGGCGGCAACAACATGCAGCAAGCTCCTCCGCAGTAATATTTCTCTCAATCTTAATATTTTAAACAGTTTATTATGTTACTTAAAAATATCTTTTCTTTCTTAATGATTTTTTCAACTTTAACCTTGTTTGCGCAGGTTCCGCAGGAGTCGTCTCCAAGCGTTTCTGACACGGAACTAGAACAATTTGCATCTGCGGTTGGTCAAGTGCAGATGGTCAATCAAGCTGCTCAACAGCAGATGGCAGCGGCTATTTCTGAAGAAGGACTTTCTGTAGAGAAGTTCAACGAAATCCAGCAAGCCGAGCAAAATCCAACGGCTGAAGTGGAAGCGAATGATGATCAACGAGAACAATACACTTCTTGTATGAAGTCTATCAAAGCTATTCAAATGAAAGCTCAGGAAGAAATGCAGGAAAAAATCACAGCAGAAGGTTTATCGATAGAGAAGTATCAGGAAATTGGAAACTTGGTTCAGCAAGATCCATCGCTTCAGCAAAAGGTGCAGGAATTGATTCAGGGATAAACGATGATTTTCCTTCTTACCAAGAAGGAATAGTATTAAAAATGACAAGAGCGTGTGGTTTTCATACGCTCTTTTTTTTGCTTATGACTTATAGATTTAGATGAAAATGTTCATTCCATATTAAAAACTCGATGAACTTATGTTTTGAGGACATGAGAATGCACTTATATTTGCTCGAAACCAAATCATCTGACAATGAAATTGAGATTATTTACCAGCCTGTCAATTGTTACTTTATTATGGTCTTGCGGAGGTGAGGATCAAGCTAATCATGTTACGGATAAAGAGAAACTGCAAAAAGAGGAATTAAAAGAGGAGCCAAGCGGAAATGAGATAAACGAAATGGCCGACTTCAAGTTCCACACCATGATTGCAAACCTGCCGTCACCTTTGCAAACCTTTCAAATCATTGATCAGGTTGATCTGGAAATGTCCAGTATCATCCTTACGCCCTTGGATCGTGCTGGTAATTTATCCACCGGTTCAGCACGCGCTTATGGATATGGTGTTTATATCACAGACATGGGTTTTATGGCTTACGGCCGACAAAACCAACAGACGTTAGATTATTTCCAGGTGTGCAGAGATTTGGCCTCTAAACTGGGGGCAGGAGATGTATTTGACCGCACCATTACGCAAGATTTTGAAGAAAATACTTCAAGTGAAGAACAATTTGTGAAAATGATGGACAGGGCCTTTACGGCAATGGATCAATACATGGTTGATAACGATCGTTTTGTAAATGCAACAGAAATTTTCGTAGGAAGTTGGGTTGAGAGCCAGATCATCGCTACTCAAATTTTACAAGGAAAGCCGTTGAGTGAAAGTAACCGAGCGATTTATGAAGGGATTTATGCTCAAAAGCAGCATGCATCAAATTTAATGAATGTGTTGGGTGAAATAGATCAGGAAGTAGAGCAGGAAGTATTTGTTTCTGTTGAAGATCTGATGATGTTTTATGCCGGTTTTTCAAGTGTTGAAAACATAAATGATGAAGATTTAGCCGAACTTGAGCAAAAACTTAACACCCTAAAAGATCAATTATTGGGTTAAGCTATTTCGGCCCATAGCAATTCAAGGAATTGAAACCTCGCGGCACTTATTGTTGTTGCGAGGTTTTTTATTGCTTTGGTATTTTCCATCGGTTGGTTAGAAATAATTGTGAAATAACCTGTGCTCAAGTCAAATCACCATGTAATTTTGAATAAAATCTGATTAATTATGCTCAAGAAAATAATCATCGCATTTGCCATTCTTTTTGTGCTCATTATTGCTGCGGCAATTGCACTCCCTTTTGTTTTTAAAGATGACATTACCAAACTCGCTAAAGAAGAAATCAACAACAACATCAATGCTAGTGTAGATTTTGGAGATATTGGGCTTTCAATGTTTGAAAACTTTCCCGATTTCACCTTGACCATCGAAAATATCAGCGTGATCAATAAGGAACCCTTTGATGGAGTGCAGCTTGCGAATATTGAGGAACTGAAATTGAGCCTTGATATAATGAGCGTGATAACTGGCGATAAAATCCAAATCAACACCGTTGGACTGGTTAAACCGAATTTGCATGTGATCGTTTTACAAGATGGTAGAGCCAATTATGATATTGCATTGGCATCAACCGAACCGGAAAAAGAGGCTGAAACTGAAACAGAAAGCGAATTTAATGTTGGATTGAGCGAATATTATATTAGGAATGCCAACATCATTTATGACGACAGGGAAGGAGATATGTTTGCAGCGTTGAGCAACTTCACCCACGAAGGAAATGGTGATTTCACACAAGATGACTTTTTGCTCAAAACAATGACTACGGCAGATGCACTCACTTTTGTAATGGAAGGCACTTCTTATCTGAACAAGACAGAGCTTGAAATGAAGTTGGATCTAAACATGAATATGCCAAAGATGCGCTTTGAGTTTGATGAAAACTATTTACGTCTCAATGCGTTAAATCTGGGTTTTGATGGGTTTTTAGCCATGCCTGATGAGGATGGAGATCCAATGGATATGGATTTGACATTTGAGACGAAAGAGACCAGCTTCAAGAGTATTTTGTCTCTGGTTCCCGCAATTTTTATGACTGATTTCGAAGACATCCAAACCGATGGTAAGTTGGCGTTGAGTGGTTATGCAAAAGGTCGAATGGTTGGTGATCAACTCCCAGCTTTTGCCCTGGATTTAAATGTGGCGGATGCCATGTTTAAATACCCTGATCTTCCCAAAGCAGCTGAGAATATTATCATTGACCTGCATGTCAAAAACCCAGGTGGTTCTGAAGATAACACGGTGGTTGATTTGAATGTATTTCATGTTGAGCTGGGCGGAAACCCTGTGGATATGGAACTGCACATGCAAACACCGATTTCAGATCCTTATATCAAAACCAAAATTTTGGCAGACCTTGACCTTGGGTCGTTAAACGATGTAATTCCTTTGGACGAAGGGCAGTCGGTTTCGGGCAAGGTATATGCCGATATTGAAATGGAGGGCAATCAAAGTGCTCTTGATCAGGAGCGTTATGAAGATTTTAAGTCCAAGGGACAGATAATGCTGAATAATATTGACTACAAGGATCCTGAATTACCTTATGCCACGGTCATTGAAACCTGTTCGCTTAGTTTTAGCCCCGCCTTTGCTGAGCTTACTGCTTTTAACATGAAGGTGGGTAAAAGCGACATCGGTCTGATCGGTAGAATTGATAACATGGTTGAATGGTATGTTGCAGATGCACCGCTTTCTGGTAAATTTAATTTTTCATCGACCTTGCTTGATTTGAACGGGTTTATGGAAGGTGAAGAAGAAGAGCAAGCAGAAACCGAAGAAGAAAGTTCCGGTGTAGTGGAAGTCCCCGCTGGTTATGATTTTGTGTTAAATACCTCGATCACCGAATTGATCTATGAGAACCTTACTATTTCCAGTGTGAACGGCCAGGTGGTGCTAAGAGATCAGAAAATAGACATGAAGCGTTTGGCGATGAACATGATGGATGGTTCATTGACGATGAACGGATACTATGCCACGGTTAATCCGATTGAGCCGGAGTTTGATTTCAACATGGACATCATTGGATGGGATATTCCTCAAACCTATGAATACCTTGATATGATAAAAGAAATGGCTCCGATTATGGAAGACGCAACAGGGCGCTTTTCAACAAAATTGAGCATGACAGGTAAAATGGATCAAAACATGGATCCGAAATATAATACGTTGGAAGGAGGCGGTGAATTGATCACCCGGAACGTGACAATCAACTCTCCCACATCACTAACCCGAATTTCGGAAGCGGTTAAATACGATGGCTTGAAAACCATTGTTTTGAATGACACAAAAGTCAAATACTATTTTGAAAACGGGAGAATAAAAGTTGATCCGACTGATTTTGTCATCGGAAAGGAAATTTCCTCCACTTTTAAAGGTAGCCATGGGTTTGATCAAAGTTTGGATTATGTCCTGAACCTTGATATTCCTTCCCGATTATTAGGTGGCGCTGCAACTCAATTGGTTAGCGGGCTTATGAGTCAGGCAAACAGGGCGTTGGGGACAAATGCTTCAGTTCCGGAACGCATCAAAATGGATGTGTTGATCGGTGGAACTTCGGATGATCCTAAGATAACACCAACGATTGCCGGTACGGCAGGAGAGGGCGGAAGCGCTGTTGATGATTTAAAAGACAAGGCTAAAGACGAGATCAACAAGCAAAAAGAAGCGCTTGAAAATAAAGCAAAAGAGGAGATGGAGAAAGCCAAGGATGCTGCTAATAAGGCAAAGGCAGACGCGGAAGCCAAAGCGAAGTCTGAGGCCGATGCCGCTAAAAAGAAGGCTGAAAAGGAAGCCCAGGAAGCTAAGAAAAAGGCAGAAGCCGAGGCTAAAAGAAAGGCAGATGAGGCTAAGAAAAAGGCAGAAGAAGAAGCCAAGAAAAATATGAAAAAACTATTTAAGTAATCGTTTTTACCTTAAACAAGTCTTTAAACTTCGATGTTACCAGATTTTGGATGGCATCGAAGTTTTGCTTTCCACCGAGCTCATTTTCCATAGAGGTAACGCCTTTGTCTTCAATACCGCATGGCACGATGTGTTCAAAAAAACTAAGATCGGTATTTACATTAAATGCAAAACCATGCATGGTGACGTAGCGGCTTGCTTTCACACCGATGGCGCAAATCTTTCGCGGCTTTTCATTTTCGTGATCTAACCACACACCGCTCGCTTCCTCAATTCGGCCACCAATCAGCCCATATTCTGTTATGGTTTGAATTACGGCTTCTTCTATAGACCAAATGTACTTCGCAATGCCCATGTCAAATTGTTCGAGATCAAAAATGGGATAGCCAACGATTTGCCCCGGCCCGTGATAGGTAATATCTCCACCACGCGAAGTTTTATAAAAGGTAGCGCCAACCTCTTCCGGTTTTCGCTTTAGGTTAGCCAGGTCGCCCGACTTTCCCAAAGTATAAACGGGGGCGTGTTCAACCAGTAAAAGCGTGTTTTTATCATGTTTCTGACCAAGGCGTTTATGCTCCAATATTTCATTAAACAGGCTTTCTTGTTTTATCAATGCCGCTTCGTAAGGCATTCTTCCTAAATCAATAACTTTAAAACTTTGCATGCGGTAGTATTAAGGGGCGCTAAAGGTGACTTTTCCCAACGCTAACATCCAACCCCTTTGATTGATTGCTTTAAGCGAGAATGTGTACTCGTTTCCTTCAATCAGCTCCGGAGACCTTAGCTCTGGTGTGAAATCGCGTACGGTATTACGCAAATCATAGAATTGAAACTCTCTTTTGGTGTTGATCAACGACATAAAAACATCGCCATGATGATCGGTTAATTCAATCCAAAAACGATCAGCTCCTGGAACGGGAGTCCATGTGAACGTTAAGAACCCGTTGTTGGCTTTAGCTACGGAAATTTCTTTTGATGATATGGTTTCAGTCTTTGAAATGGATTGATCAACGCGGTTTACAGGGGAAACGTGAAGGCTATCGTTATACCAAAAACTCACACGATAAAAAAAGCCATGTTTCTGATTTTTTCGTGCAATACGTGCAAACCGATGATTGATTCGCTCGGTATTTATTGAAGAACGAAGTAAAAAGGCTTCAGCACTATCTCTATATGAGTTACTGTCTTTTTGGGTGGTGAATAATTGCAGGTTGCTGGCACCTTCAGGATAATAAACAATAAAATGCTGATCCAAACCCGAAGTTGTTCGTTCAAAAGACCAATGATTTCCTGCGACAACAAAACCATCATTAACCACTCTTGTCGTATCGCATGTTGCGAGATAAGCAGCGTAATTGTTAGGAGAGATTTGATCAGGCGTGATTACCGGATCTTTTTCACATCCCCACAACATGATGAGTAATAGGTATAAACCTTTTTTAATCAAAATTTTACAATCATTTTAAGGTTAACACGCCTTGCTGTTAAATAGTTTGGAACACCATATTCTATATTTCTGGCATCCTTTACCCAAAGAAACGAAATGGTATTGTTTACGGCAAGTAAGTTGAAAACTTCTAATGTTAACCAGGCCGAGCGAATCGGTTTAAAAATGGCCATTTTAGCTTCTTTTTCCTCTCCTTTTAGCCGTGCTGAAAACCCAATATCAACCCTGCGGTATGCAGGCATTCTGAAGATGTCCTTCCAACGGGTGTAGCTCGGTGGACCGGTTGGTAGCCCTGTTCCATAAAGTAAACTCAAATGAGCTTTTATTTGCTCCATTCCCGGAACATAATCCTGAAAAGTCAGGGCAAAATTCACCCGTTGATCGGTTGGCCGTGGAATAAACCCCGGATATATCGTGCCGCTATCCACAGCTCGACCGAAAGAGCGCTCACTCTGAATAATGGTGTCGTCAAAAGCAACGGTGTATAAAGTGTATTGATCGTTCAATAAATCTTCCTCCGTTTTCATGATCGAAATGCTCGCCCATGATTCAACACCTTTTACAAACTCACCATTTAGTTTTAAGTCGATTCCGGTAGCATATCCCACGGCATTATTCTCCGCGTAGTAGCGAATTCTCACATTGTCCAATTCGTATGGAATGATGTCTTCCAGATGCTTGTAATAGGCCTCACCAACAAATTTGAATGGACGGTTGAGCATGGTGAAATTGTAATCAGCGCCTAACACATAATGAATGGAAGTCTGCGCGCGAATGGCCGGGTTGATGTTACCAAACAAGTCACGCATTTCGCGGTAAAACGCGGGTTGGTGATAATAACCCCAGCTCGCCCGAAACATCCAGTCTTTTTCCCAGGCGGGTTTATATGCTGCCTGAATGCGGGGGCTTACAGTGGTTTGCTGGTTTAAATCCCAGTAATGAAATCGTGCTCCGGTATTTAGATTCAGTTCGCGCTCGCCAAAGGTGTAGTTCCAATCGCGCTGCAAATAGCCCATAACCCGGTTGGTGGCAATTCGATTATACGATTTTATCGTTTCAAATAGATTTACATTTTGGCCATCATAAGGAACAGAAAACCCGACCGAATCAATAAGGTTCCATTCGTTCAGTTCATCTACTATGTCGTCTCTGCGATAGGTCAACCCCCACAACCAGCGATGATCAGATGGCTGATATTCTCCTTTTAATTCTACCGATGCAACAACTGCATCAAGGTAGTTTCTCGCATGATCGAGGTAAGAACCAGTACCTAAGGTGAAGGTTTCATCACCAAAAGAGGGTTTGCTTAAATCGGTTTCCAATTCTGATAGTCGATAAAATGCTTCGATATCAAAGGTTTCTTGCTCCTTGGTTTGGAAAGCGGAAGCGGTGAGGGTCATGTTCAGGTCGTATCTCGGAATCCATTTCAATGAAAGCGCGCCAAAGGAAGTTTGGTATTCATCAATTTCTTGACCGTCAAAAAACACATTCAGCCCCACAGCTGAGCTTACGGTGCCAAATGAAGCGGTTCGATTTTCAGGAGCGAATTGATAGCGATTTTGAGAAAAATTACCTAAAAATGCCAACTCCCAATTGGTGCTGAACGCATAGGTCATATAGGTTTGGTAATCGATAAATCTTGGTCTGTAGTCTCCTTCGGTATCTAGGCTGCCTAATAAATACTGATTACTGAAATACCGCAATCCATGGATTTGAGTGAAGCGTTTATTGTCGCTGGCGTTTTCCAGGTGTACACTTCCTCCCAAAAGACTGCCTGAAACAGATCCTGCAAATTTTTCTGGTTTTTTATAAGTGATGTCCAGCACGCTTGAAAGTTTGTCGCCATAGCGTGATTCAAATCCACCTGAAGAAAATCCAATGTCAGCTACCAGGTCACTGTTTATAAAACTTAGGCCTTCTTGCTGTCCGCTTCGAATGAGGAAAGGACGGTAAACCTGAATGCCGTTTACATAAACCAGGTTCTCATCGAAATTACCTCCACGCACCGAGTACTGCGAGCTCAATTCATTATTGCTACTTACCCCTAAAGCTTGAGCAGGTAACAGTGCCTCAACACTGCTGGTAACGGATGGATTGAACCGAGCGATACCGCTTTCTATAGTGCGCATCGGTTTGCTTCGGTTGCGCTCTTCTTCAATGGTAAAGGTGCCGATTTGCATGGATTTCTCCGTCATAATCGGGTTAAAGGTCACCTTCTCATTCGGTTGAAGATAAAACAACTCAGATAGCTCGGTATAGCTTATGTGGCGCACAATAACTCTAAGTGAATCCAGAGCCGGAACCGTGAGTTTAAACGCACCTTCCTGATCACTTGTAGCCGCCATGGAAGTGCCTGGAACCCCAATGGATGCGGCTTCAACCGGTTGACCTCGGAGGTCTTTGAGCACACCGCTGATCACAGCATTTTGAGAGATGCCTGAAATATGCAGGCTGGTGAAAACAATTATGGTTATTAGAAATCGCAAATGGAGCCGAAGCTTATTTCTTTTGTTTAAAATCACCCTTTTTCCAGGCTTCAATAAATTGCGCCCAAGCCAATGGATTCAATAAGCTGATTTGCGGCAAAAGACCCTGATTATACATTCTTGTATATTCCTGCTGCACAGTATATCTGTGGTTTGAGTTGGCACTCATCGGAACACCCTGAATCGCTAAACGAACATCTTCACGGGTCATGTTTTCAAACGCCCGGTCGTAATCATCTCTGGGGGGATTGAGGGAAAGAAAGGCATCTTTGAACTGCTCTTTACTAGGCCAGGGATACACGACTTGTTCTCCTAAAAGAACAGTGTCTTTTTTGAGCAACTGAATCACAGAGTAGCGATTGCTCCTTAATGTATCAGGCACCACAAATTCTGCATCAGAATACCCTACGCTGGCAAACGCAATGGTGTCGTTCATTCGCACAACGAGGGAAAAGAAGCCGTAATAATCGCATATGGTTCCGCGGTTAGACCCTTTTATCATAACGCTGGAAAAGGGCACCGGGGTCAAACTGTCTCCCGAAACCACAACCCCGGAAAGTTGCACAAGATTATCGTTTGTTTGCTTCTCCTGCGCCTTCAGTGAAAAGGCGGCCAAAGCCATGAAAAGAAAGGGTATAAGGCGTTTCATCTGCGATAAAAGTTTCCGTCAAAGGTGGCAACATTTCCTGCTAAATCTGAAATTTCAATCATCAAATGTTGCTCGTTCTCTGAAATAATTAATTCATCAACGTCAATTGTGAGTAAATCTTGTTTAGGCTCATAACTCGAAACAATCCACTCTTCGTTTACAAAACAATTGATTCTGTAAATATCACTGAAGTTATCCGTAATCTTAAACTTCATCAATCCATTAGACCAATTTTTTCCATTGCTGAAATTGTAGCTTTGAATCTTAGGTGGTATAAGATCCTGATAAGTTCTGAAGTGACCAAAAGAACGACTTTCAGCCTTTAAAAAACCATTTGAATAATTTGTGCTCAGTGCGCGAATTGGACTTCCGGATTCTGTGCACTGGGCAATAAGCCAACCTTTGCTTAGTTCGTTTTCGGGAAGTGGAGTTTCAATCACAAATGCTTCCTGCACCGGAGTCTGTACTTTGAAAAGGCTTATGATTTCCACATCATTAACCATTCGTTCCTCAATACTCAACACCTGATTTTCATAAACACAATTTGCGGGAAAATAAACCTCAAATCTTCCGCTTTCATAGAGGTAAGGCACATTCCATCTAAGGCTGTCACTTTTTAGGACTTCGTCTTTTTTGGACGGTTGTTTTACCTCAACCTCAAAAGATACAGTGCTTTCGTTTCCATGAAAGTCTCGTGTAATCAAAGTGATGTTGTGTTTGCCATCAGGTAAATTGATTTTGCCATCGTTTTTATATTGGATGTTTGGAAGTAGGTTTCCAGGAAGTCGGTATAAGCAAACAAAGCGTGATTTATTATAATAGTAATAGTCGTAATCAATCAATGCATTTAAATGCCGGCTTACATCAAACGGGATGCTATCAGCGACAAAACGAGATAAGCGTTGATCGTTGACGAAAACTTCGATTTCATAAATTCCATTGTGGTTGTAGGATCCGTCCTGACTATCATAACCGCGCAATTGCAAACCGAACGATCCGCTGATCTGAACCGGCTGTTGAGCCATGATCCTGTTACTTGAAACGCGTGATCTAAAGCTTTGATTTTTGCCAGCAACGGCAGATTGCGAAGATAATGGCACTATGGCAATAGCTTCGATCACCGGTGCTTTGTGATCATCGACTGGGAAGTTGAAAAGCAACGGGTTGCGGGGAACTTCCGTTGCTGTTTCCCTCACCTCGAAATGCAGGTGAGGACCTCCAGACCCACCGGAGTTGCCGGAAAGGGCAATGATATCGCCTTGCTTTACAATAAGCTCATTTTTACCCGGATAAACATCAACTTCGTTTGTTTTCAAGGTGTATTGCTGCTTTTTAACAAACGCTTCTATGGCAGGTTCAAACGACTTTAAATGGGCATAGACTGTGGTGTATCCCGATGGATGATCGATGTAAACCACATTTCCGTAGCCAAAAGGAGAAACCTTGACACGTGAAACGAAACCATCCGCAACCGATTTTACTTCAAGCCCTTCACGTCCTGCGGTTTTCAGATCTATTCCCGCATGAAAATGATTGGGCCTCAATTCTCCAAAATTTCCGGATAGACTCGCTTGAATGTTCAGCGGGTTGATGGCTTTAAATTCTTGTGCACTGGTACGATTATATCCATTAAAAAGAAATAAAAAGGCAACAAACAGTGTGCGATATAATAGGTGAATCGGCATAGCTGCGAATGTAGGTCTTAGCCATAGCTGGTGATTGAAAGATTTTTTCGTTTTTAAACAATCGGTTCATAATTTTTACAAATCTTTGG